>CAYULH010000021.1:0-51633 GCA_964445645.1 uncultured Aureispira sp.
TGCCACCCCTTCGGGGTTTACAATTTGCAGCATCAACAATTAGAACTTAACAGCCCTGCCCCTAACGTCCCCTGTGCTCTTATCCATCATCACTAGGTGAGGCATCCTCCTGCCCTTCCTCTTGGTCAGCATCCTCCCCTTTCTTAGTCCCCCCTTTGCCCGCCACAGGCGCTTTCTTATTCAAATCCAACTCCATAGAATTTTCCCAGCCAGCTTTGAGCTGAATAACACTGCTGATATAACGAGGTTCTGGTTGTTGTTTGGCATCATAATCCCCCACATCCCAACGGCCATTTTTATTCAAATCTTTGCTTACCCGAATGGTGTATGCCCCTGTAGGGCGATAATACTCTTGCCAACGAATAGTAGAAGAATCCTGCACCAAAAAACGGCTAATAGCCTTATTGTCCTTATCCACTAGCTCCACTATATACTGTTGGCTGCTATCGGCTCCCACTACAATCCCTGTAATGCTCCCATATTGGTCAATGGGATTGATGGTATAAATTCGACTGAGGGTATCCCTGTTGGTTCTGCCCCAAAAATCGGTAATGCCATTGGGCAGAATGGTCAATTGATAGCGTTTATCAGCCGTAGAATCTACTGCAAAGGATAATTGATTGGCCGCCCCACTATCTTGTTGAATATTGGGCAATGGAATGGTCCAAAAAGTATCTTTGGTAGTGTTTACTCGAAGACTGTCTACAAACAAAGTATCGCCCGAAATAGTATCTACGCCATATTCATAACGCCATGATTGGAGGGTAACAGTGGTATCTACGGCCCAAACAAACAAGCTGGTATCTATACTCGTAATAGGAGCGGTGAACAAGAGCTGTAGGGCTTCCTTGGGATGCTGGGCAATGGCGGTGGTATCTTGTGTGGGGCGCAAGGAGGATTTAGAAGCTTGTTGGTTGCCACCACGCCCTCCTCGGCTGCTGGTATTGGCAGCTGTCTCGGCTGCTTCTGTGGGTAAAACCCAACGGAAAGCTGTGCTATCTTCTAGTAGATTGGCTTTTTTCTTATTAGAAACCACTACTGTATCTTGCCACTGCTCGGCTTCATTGGTCAATACAAAACGCAACTTGGCCGTATCGGCAATCGAGCCGTCAAACCATATATGCAGGCTGTCTGCGCCCTGCTCTACCAGTAGTTTTAAATCTTTGGGGGCATCTAATAATTTTACTTGGGTGGGTGTATTAACCGCTTCATTCAATTGCAAGCTCAATTCGCCAAACTGCAACAAATCCGCATCTTTTACCGCCAAATCTTGGCGTTCTTCAAACATCAGCAATCTTAAAAAAGGCTGCGTGGTATCGTTCATGACAAAACTGCTGTCCAAAAAACCAATGGGTTCCTTGGGCAAATTGTACTTATAATCGTTGTTTTTGTCGGCCAAGGCAAAGATTTGATACCGCCCCTTTCGGATGTATTCTATCTTGAACGTACCGCTAGGACTCGTTTTGGTAAAATAAAAGGGCTGTTCTGTTTTGGGCACACTATCGGCCAAATTCTTATACAACATCACCCAAGTATCGGCGCTAGGCTTGCGAGTAGCGGCATCTATTACCTGCCCCGAACACACCAAGGAATCTACATAAGGGCCTCTGGAAAAGACCATTTTCATATTGGAGGCAGTATTGCCCTCTGTAATATCTTCAATAGCATCGCCAAAATTGATGATATAGGTGGTACTGTCCTCTAAGCGTTCTTTCCACTCTACCACCACCGATTTGTTGCGTACTTTTACAGTCGGTTTTTCTTTGAGTGGCGGCGACATTATTACTTGCGAACTAGCCGATTGGAGGCGTACCCATTCATCAAAGGTCAATATAACCCGTTGGTACTGAAAATTGGTGCTGGGGTTGGGGGTCGAATATTTCTTGGGATCTAAGCGTGGTGCTTGGCGATCTTGGGGGCCTCCTTCGGGGGCACTAGGCGTAGCACAAGCTATTGCCAATACAATAATACCGACTACACCGATTATAAGGCTGCTCCACTGTTTGGTAAACTCCATAAATGCTAAACGCTTATCTTGTTGAATAGGCTCAAAGGTACAAAAAACGTATCTTTTGCCATTATCAAACTTAATAGAATAAGACAACAGCTTTGTTGGTCTACCAAATTGTTGTCATGACATTTACAAAGACGAGTAAGTAGACAAGAAAAGTTAAGTTGGTCTAGCTTTTTATCCAAACTTGCGTTATAAGCTTAAAGATACTGACCCTAAAACCTCTATAGAAATGAAACAATATAGTTTGTTCTTACTACTGCTCTGGATGTATTGCCCAACCACTACTGCACAGTCCTACCCAGAAGGCATGATTGCTCCTAATGAGTATAGACCCGATTTATTATCCAAAACCGAAAAGGTGTATATGGTCGATCAAAACCAAGTATTGGAAGATTTTCGTGTCAAGACAGTTTGGCAATATGATACAACAGGAAAAATCAATTCGTATCACAAACAAAATGATCTCCTCACCAATCGGGCTGTTTACAACTCCAAAAGTGAAATCCAATCGTCATGCAGTCAAATGGAGGAGCAACTAATTTGGAAAAAAGTTTATAATTCTTCTTCTCGTCAACTAGAAGAATTCGCCTATTATTTGGAGAACGGCGACACTGTTGCAAGTGAAAAAATAAGGTATCAATGGGATTGCAAGGGCTATCTTTCTAGAGAAACAGGCATGGACAAACGTAATAAAATCGCTTATTACATCCAATACAAGTATACAAAAGACTACAAAATTCTATCTAAGAAACAATACAACATTTTTCCTAAAGGAAAACGAAAATTGGTTGCTGAAGTCAATTATGTTTACAATACATCTAATCATCTAGCTTCAAAAACAACAAAAAACCATTTAGCTAATAGCAACCCAAGTATTACTCAAATTCGCTTCTTCTACAATGAGAATCAAGTATTAAAGCACTCCATTCGTTACCTCAATGAGGAAGAAGATAACAAGGTATTCTATACCTATAATGACAAAGGCCAATTGATCCAAGAACAAATAGGTCTAGATGCTCCTGATGAACCGGCTCCACGCCTTATAAAATACAGCTACAATAAAAAGGGCGACCTAATCACCGTAGATGATTTTATGCTGGGTGGTGCAGAATGGCGTTCGCATACGGTGTATGAATATGCGTATAGGTAATGAGGTAAACTATAAATTATCAAACGCTACTATTCTATATACCAATCGCAATTCTATATCATGATGACGATAATATATTTTATCTACGTGTATTTCGGGAGAATTTGGTAAACGGGTGGCAATCTTGCTAATAAATAGTGGGTTAACAGTATGCTTGTATAATAAATCTACCCTGAATCTTTTATAAGCATAAGAACAGCCAATCAAAGGACTAATGAGAGCAGCTTTTTGGATAAAAAGACTTTCATTACTTTGTCTTGGAGTGATTAACCAAGAGCTTTCTACACCTGCATGAACGCCAAAACCTGATTTAAAATGATACCCCAAATCAATAGGCAATACCACAAAGTGTTCTGGATGCTGTGAACTTATTCTCCTGCTCCCTCCCAAAAAAGAACTTCCAGCCTCATGATACCTGAATAAATACCCTAAACTTCCACCTACTGACCAAGTTTTATCTAATAAAAAAAGACGCAATCCTACGTTTCCTCCTGCATTAATTCCTGCAAAATCCTCTGTTAATGTAAAAAAATGCAACGATGATTCGGGATGAAAATCCTGTCTCTGGATAGTCATATTCATTCCTGTAGCCAATATCCCTTCTAAGACCAATTGAGCTTTGGCATTATTACAAAGGAACAAACAAAATAATAGAAGTATTTTTTTCATGATGTATAAATTGTTAACAACTCTCCGAGCAATTAATATTATAAGTTTCTAAATTGACATAACAGTAACCAAACCTATAGCCCTTAGTATTTAGGTCTATAGGTCTAACCAAGATAATAGGAGGAGAAATATTGGTAATTTCATGGTAGTAAGTAATAATACTTAAGTTATCCACAGTCCACCCTGTACCATGTGCAAAAGAAGGCTGTGAAGTATCTCTATAATCAGCCATCCAACCTATAGACCAAGTAATACGAGTTCTTTTGAGATACCAGATTCCTAAAAAACCTTTAAACTCGGACTGGATATGAACTCTAAGATACGATTTCAAAGGATAACTTAAAAGAGTGTGCGTAACCAAACCTGTTGTATTTATAATATCATTAGCTATTTCATATCTTCCCCAAATCCGTTCGTGTGTTCCATAGTAACAATCCTGCCAAACTAAATTTGAGGAACAACCTCGTGCATTAGAGGAGAAGCTATCATGAAAATTAAACTCTTCTACTATAATACCTTCTTGGGTTTCTGTTTTTAGTTCTTGTAGAGCCTTTGCCAACTTAATTTCGTTTCCATCCAGTATGGTTATTTTGTGAGTATTCGTATACTTAATCAAATTTTCACCTATATACAATTCTGCATTTGTATTTAATAGTGGAGCTAGAAAAGGATGATAACCTTCCACCAACAAAGAGTTGTTTTTGTTAATATGAATTTTGTCAGCATATTTTTTTTCAAAAGAGTTGTAATCTGTACGATTATTTACCTTACTATAAGCTTCATTTATTTCAAAATAAAGGTTTTGCTGAGAAACAAATCCCAAATCAGCATACCAACTATTCAAGTCAACTGCATCTTCTCTATGAAGATATTTTTCAACAGCGACTAATAATTCGTAAGAAGGAAAGTGCAATCTTCCATTTTTCAACGTCACTTCTTTTAATGCTGGAATAGGAATATTTGATAATGGTAGTTGTGGTGTTTTACTACAGGACAAGCTTGAAATTATCAGTAGACAAATTGATAGTAAATGTATTGTTTTCATTGAAGATTCTTGTTATTTGCATTGGGTGTTTTATTCTAATAAGAACAAATTTAACACAAAAAATCTTAAAAAATATAATTTTAATTTATCTAACCTCTTTAATCTTCTCTTTCATGCGCTCAATCAATTGCTTTTGGGCATTTTCCTCCTGTTCCTTGGTTTGGATGATTTGTTCATTTTCCTCAATGGCATTTTTGGAGGTCTCCATGGCTTTTTCAGCTTTGGCAATGGTGCGTTCTGCTTTTTTGATTTGGCGTTCTTCGCGTTTGATTTCACGTTGTACTTTTCGTTTGTTGCGCGCCATTATTTTTAGTTCTTTTTCTTCGGCTTTGATTTGATTGCGTAGGATTTCGGCATAAACAAAGCTATCAAAATCACGCAGCAATGCCTCGCAAGCCTGAAAAGGCTCTGGATTGGTGGCCGACTGTATGTAAGTGACCCCTGCATTGAACCAGATTGCCATTTCTACCCCCTCTCCTTTTTCTTCTATTTTGGCCGTAATATCCACGGCATTTTCCATCCCAGCCACTGTTCCATTATCTACAAAGTATTCGTTTTGCCCACGGTCATAGTTCAGCTTACCCTTCAATCCCTTGGCATAGCTTTTCCAACTTTTGGCTACCACCTTGGGTTCGGCTTGTGCCCAAGTCACCACAAAAGCATTAGCGGTTGTTTTGGACATTTGGCGCATTTCCTCACGCATTCTGAAATTAAAATCCATAACAGGATCTTGGGCTACCCCTCTATTGATATTCATAAGTAGTAGAAAAGCAATAATTAAGTACAATATGTGATTCATTGTATTATTTTAAATTTTTGAATTATAAATTAAATAAAAAACCCTTTTGAATATTTTGGAGACTCGCACTCTACAAAAGTAAGGTACAACACGTTATTATTGGTATTACATCCACCTTTATACCTTTATCATGAAAAATTTTATCCTTTGCTTGCTTGTGGCATTGCCCTGCTCACTCTTAGCACAAATTCCCAATCCTTTTATCAGCTCCAATACACTAGTCTATTTTCAAAGTAGCAACCAACCTTTATTAGATAGTACTACACGTTGTCGGCAAGATGTGCAAGGAGGTAATTGTGCTAATGACGTAAAAACAGCATACACCTACAATGCCAATGGCAAAATCATTCAAGTAGCCTATCTATCTTGGGATTTTAGCAACAATCAATGGGTAGATAGTGTCAAAGTGGATTATACATTTGATAATAATAATAATATAATTCTAATTACTAGTGCATCTTGGGATCAAACTAACAATCAATGGGTAAACAGTTATAAAGCTTCTTTTACTTTTGGTCTTAACAACAACAAAATAAGACAACAATCTTATTACTGGGATGGTTCTAACAACCAATGGATTGGTTCTAGTAAATCGAACTATGTATTTGATGCCAATAATAATCTAATACAAACAACACTGTATAGATGGAATATTTTGGCTAATCAATGGGTAAATTCTTATAAATCGGATATGGTATTTGATGCCAACAACAATGAAATACAACGAATTGATTCTTATTGGTTTAATGGATGGATCCAAACGCTAAAATACGACTACACTGTTGATGCCAATGGCAATCGGACACAACAAATTCAAGCTGCTTATGATACGGCTGCGACTCAATGGACAGAACGCAGTAAGACAGATTATGCCTTTGATGCGAATAACCATATAACACAAATAATAACTTCTTCGTTTAACAACAATACAAATGGATGGACGAATTCGACCAAGTACGATTATAGTGTTGATAATAATGGCAATACCATCCAAGAAATAACCGCTTCGTGGGATATAAGAACGAATAGGTGGGTGAATATTTCCAAAACAGATAAAACCTTTAATAGTGCGGATCGGCCAACTACCCAAATCTATTACCAATGGAATACGACTACCAGTGCTTGGGCAAAATTGAACAAATATGAATTCGTGTACGATAATTATAACCATCTAACCCAGTCCACAATGTACGCATGGAATTGGCTAACGGGTACCAATTGGGAATTTGAATACGCTTTTTATTATAATAATTATTATCAACAAGGAACGATCAATATTCAATACTTGCCCAACAATGACTTGGTCAAAATTTTTCCCAACCCGACAACAAATGTTATTCAACTCCAGCCCCATACCACCAATACTCCCTTACACTTCCAATTGGTAGACATGCAAGGTAGAGTGCTAATGGAACAAACCATTTATCAGCAACAAGTTATTGATATTCATCACTTAGCGGCTGGTGTATACGGCTATACTATTCATACCAACAACCAAATCCAACGTGGCAAAATCATAAAGCAATAAGGGGTATTTGCTATCGCTCGGGTGGTTGCGGCCATTGCTCTATGCCTGTTACCACTTGCCCATTTTGATAAACAGGCAGCAAGACCTTGCGGCAAATATGGGCTTCGTGCGGATAACCAAAAGCATTATTTAAGAACCAAGTTTTGCCGCGTTGCACACTTCTATTGAGGTGGCTGTGTCCATATATATGTAGGCTGCTACCTAGGTTGGCAACTTGTGTACCCAACTGCTCACTGCCAAACACAGGCATCAGGGCGGCCACTACCTTGGGCGGATGTGGGGGCATTAAATCAGCATGGGGCATAAAATGCGAAAAGGAAATAATCGGAAGGTTGGTATTGGCTATAGAAAGATCATTCTGTTCCAAAAAGTAGTTGGTCAAAGCAGGCAATTTCATGGGCCATTGGCAGTGTTTAAAATCCATCCATGCCCGTTTGATGGTAGCCGAAGGCATGCCAAAGGTGTAATCGTACCAGCTCCAAAGCGGCACTACAGCCACCTCAGCATTCTGCCAAGTGGTTGTTTGCACGCCCATCGCTTCTAGGCGTTCCAACAAATAATAAAATTTATCCAAAGAATTGCCTTGGTCTTGCTCGGTCAGCCATACATCGTGATTGCCCGGTACAAAAAACAGTTGCTTAAACTTGGGCAAGAGCATTTCAAAAAAACGAAAAAACAAAGCGGTGTCATGAGTTATATCCCCTGCCAGTAGGAGTCCATCACTCTTATAGGTCTCTGAAGAGAGTTGTTGCCACCATTCCCAGTTTTCTTGATAATCCAAATGCAAATCAGAACTCGCCCAGATATTCATCCTTTTATTTTTTAGCAGGTTTATGAGCAATCCCCCAACCCATTAGTCCACTCCTTACTTTCGGCGGCGCACTTTTAGGGCTTGGACTTCCTCCAGTGGCAATTTGGTTAGTGCAGCCACTCGTTCATCCTCAATGCCATCGCGCTTGAGTTCCTTGGCTACCAAAATTTTGGCTTTGTGATCGGCCTCTTTTATTTTTTCCTTCATCAAAGCCCTAGCCTCTAGCACAGCTCGTTGTGCTTTTAGCTCTGCTTCTTTGCGAATGCGCTCTACCAACTCATAATTGGGCACATACTTAACACTTTGCCGCAACTCCTTCATCAAACCATTGTCCTCAAAACTCCAATAACTGCGCTCCGAAATAATCAAGTGATTCAATACAGGCATATTAACAATGCGCCCAGCTTGAATAAGTCGATCCGTCACATCTTTATCTTTCTCCGAAGGCTGTAACTCACCACTAGGATGATTGTGACACAAAATGATATTAACAGCTCGCTTTTGCAAGGCCAAACTAAACACCTCCATTGGCTCTACAATCGTTCGATTGACCGTCCCCAAACTAATCAACTCAATAAACAAAATTCGGTGATTGCTCTCCAAACCAACAATCCAAAAGTGTTCTCGGTTTTGATCGATCTTATTTTCTCGCAATAAAATTCGTTGCATCACCTGATACAAGTCATCCGAGTTAAGTACTTTGATTTTTTCCGCTGGAGTCAAATTAATGTCCATATACAAAAGAATTTGGGTGCTGTTGATCGTAATGGGGAAATACGTTCTCAAAGAGAAGTTGTGGTCATTTAGGGCTAGTAATATACCTAAAAAATAAAACTTTGTTTGAATCCACTAAAATAAGTTGACAAAACAACTATTTCAGCTAAAAATTTAGTCTTTTTTTTGAAAAAAAAAGTTACTTTAATAAAAAAATTTAAATACCCTTAAAAACCATATACAGATGCAAAGCCCCGTAAGCAGTTTAGGCGTTATTGTCTACCTTTTATTTGTTATATTTTATCTCGCTGGCTTTTGGAGAATATTTGAGAAAGCAGGAAGACCGGGTTGGGCTTCCTTGATTCCTTTTTATAATTTTTATGTACTCACTAAGATTGCCGACAGACCTGTTTGGTACTTATTCCTCTTGTTTTTTCCTTTTGCTAATATTTTTGCATTTTGCTCTATTTGCAATGGTGTTTCTACCAAATTTGGAAAAAATATGGGCTATACCTTGGGTTTGATCTTCTTGGGCTTTATTTTCTTTCCTGCATTGGGCTTTGGCAGTGCCCAATATGAGGGCTATGTGCCTGATACCTTCAATAGCGACCTATTAGATGACGACTTAACACTCTAAATTAAATTCGATTTATCAAAATATTAGCTTTGCTCTCCACTCAAGGGCAAGGCTTTTTTGTTCTAACCAAAACTAGTCCCTATAAATCAACTGAAATAAATTTAAAATTCTTATTTTAGGTTTTGTTATAATTTCAAGTATTGTTTGGGCAAACCCAGACCATAATTGCCGTCTCCATGAAAGTCATTCCCCTATCCTTCTATTTACTGTTGTTTAGTTTCATAATTCCCTGCAAGGCCCAAGAGCTTACTTATATAGATATGGCCGATAGTAGCAAGGTTTATATGGGCAAAGGCGATTATAATACGGCTGCTTTGTGGTTAGAACGAGGTATTGAGCAAAGTAAGGACATAGATTTCACACAATATGCTCCTAATTCTGTTGGCTATCAAGCTTTTTTGCATTTGTATATTGCCCTTGGTGCTATTAAGAAGAATTTTCAAAAAGATATTAGTAGTGCTATGGTCTTACTTGACCGTGTATATCAAACCAACAAAAAGGTAGGCAATGAATTGGATATTAGTCAAAAGGCTGTCATAGATGAAATGCTTCATGCCAGTGTTAGAGTTCCCAAACAATATTTAAAACTGTTAAAAGAAGCTATTGCTCTAACTGATTTAAAAATAGCCTATTATCAAAAAGAAAATAATATACCTTATCTGAACATGACTAAAAATGAAAAGACAAGTTATATTACTTATGGCATACAAATGTCCCTAGACAATCAATTGCTAGAAGGCATCCTCTATTTTGGGCAACAAAAGAAGGCCATTCTTGAAGCCAATCAACAAACCCAAAGTAGTGATTACATCTACACCTTAGCAGCCATTGCTAAATACTATCTACAACAAGGAGAATTCTCTAAATCTCTGGAATATATCCAAAAGGCAAGTAAGGTGAGTAGGGCAAATCCCAATATTCGTTATAGTTATGGTAATATGTACCTAGCCAATACAACTGCTCTATATTATGTTAACACAAGTAATTATGAAGTTGCTGTTAGTCAATACAAAATAGGGATTGAAATTACAGAAAGACTCTATGGGCCTAAAAACCCTAATGTAGCTTCCTTAAAAGTTAGTCTAGCTAGACTTTATTCAGATTATGGACAATTTAAATTAGCCGCTCAACTTGCCAAAGAAGCACAGCAGATTTATGCACAAAGTCCATTGATAGGCACCAATCATGATTTTTACTTTACGACTCAAACCATGCTTATCAGCAATAAATTAAATGAATTTAATCTATTGCAAGCCAAGCAAGAACCTATTCCTGACAGTGAATTATTTGATTATCAATTAGAACAAAATTGTAAACAACTTATTATCAAAAGACAGGAGCTATTTGGAAAAAAACACATGAACTATGGAAATGCCCTGATGTTATTGGCAAAACTCTATACTGCACAAAAAAACTATGAACAAGCACTAAGTCTTTTTCAAGAAGTATTTGAAATTCGTCAAAATTGGATTGGTCCCTACAGCAAAGAGCAGCGTGCTCTGGCTTTTGAAATTGCACGCTTACTCGAACTAACAGGAGATATTAATGCAGCAGTAAAAGCTTTTAGAAGGTCTAATAAACTCACCCTAGACCATTTGAGACTATCTTTTGCAGGTATGACCGAACAACAACGCAAAGAATTACTGCCCTTTGCTAGTGGCAACATCACTTCTTTTTATTCCTTTGCACACAGACATTTGGATACTTATCCAGAATTGGCCGAAGATGTTTTTAATAGTAATTTGGCACTCAAAGGGCTTTCTTTAGAAACAGGTGTTAACATCAAATCAAGTATTTTGGCTAGTGGTAATGATACCCTTATTGCCAACTACCAAGAGTGGATGACCTTGCGGGATCAATATATCAAATACCAACAAATGAGCCCTGCCACACTCCAACAAAAAGGGATTCAACTCTCCCAAATTGATGCAAGAATTGTCCTACTAGCTACACAACTTGCACTACACTCGTCTTCTTTATCCACTTCTATTGCCAATGCCGTCCCTCATTCTTACCAAGAACTCAAAGAGCAGCTAAAACCTGGCGAAGTTGCCATTGATTTTGTTAGTTTTAAATACTTCACAGGAGAGTTTTTTGAAGAAAAAACCCTGTATTATGCTGCCATTGTACGCCCCGATGAGGAACTACCCATTTTGGTCAAAATTGCCGATGAAAGCACTCTAAAAGAGTTGTTGCAAGTAGAAGTTTCGGCCGCCTCTAGCAATTATATTAGTGATAAGGTAGAGGGCGAATATTTGTATCAATTGGTATGGCAACCCTTGGAAATGTATGTAGAAGATGCCCAAAAAATCTATTTATCGCCTAGTGGCTTGCTGAATAAAGTGGCTTTTGGGGCTTTGTTATACGATTATTATTCGGGCGAACGCCTGCTCCAACACTACAATTTGCATTACCTAAGTACTATGCGTGATTTTTTTAAGTTGGCTTCTGATAATTCGGCTCTTGCCCAAGATAGCTCTAAAGGGATGCTGTTGGTGGGCGGTGTAGATTTTGGCTCGACCAACCCTGCCCCTCATATTGCTACAGCAAAACCCAGTGTTGCCACCAAAATAGCGATAAGTGCTACAACAAACACCGATATTACCGCTGATGTTACCGCCAAAACAGCCACCAGTATCACCACTAAAACAACCGCTAATAGTACCACCAAAACAGCCGCTATCAAACGTGCTCATGCAGGTGATTTTCAGTATTTGTATGGCACACAGGTTGAAATTGACAAAATCAGCCAAGTATTGCAAACCAAAAGTGCAAGAGAATTGCAAATACAGCAACTCAAAGCACAGGAGGCAGATGAGGCTTCCCTCAAAAAATTATTGCAACAACAAGCCCCTGCTATTTTACACATTGCTTCGCATGGTTTTTTCTTTGAACAGGGCTTTGAGTGGAATCAATGCAGCGCTTGTAAACTCCACCAAATTGGACGATACCCCCCACTATTTCGCTCTGGTATTGCATTGGCGCAAGCCAACAAAAATTGGGCGGTAGATGCCCCTAAAGATACCGTAGTAACGGAAGATGGGATTCTGACCGCCTATGAAGTGAGCAACCTCAACTTATCGGCAACCGATTTGGTGGTGCTGTCTGCTTGCGAAACGGGGCGTGGAGACATTAACAATACGGAAGGGGTTATGGGCCTACAACGTGCATTCAAAATTGCTGGCTGTAAGCAAATGATTCTTAGCCTTTGGAAAGTACCCGATGAACAAACGGCCGAATTGATGACCTTGTTTTATGCGGCTTATGCCCAAGGCATTGATATTCCAGTAGCTTTTCGCCAAGCGCAATTGGCCATGAGCAAACGCTATGACAATCCTTATTATTGGGCTGCTTTTGTTCTGATTGAATAAACCACCGCCCCATCTATATCACACTATATTTTATCCTTTATGTCACTTTATTTTACAATGAACACGATGACCAATTATTACAAATTATGGTGCTGCTGCCTATTGCTATTGGGCTTTGTCCTCAATAGCTCGGCTCAAAAACACCAAGCTTTTTACGATGCCGAAAAAATTAAAAACAAAGCCAATCAAGGCCGTGTTAAGGTAGATGCCGAAGTCATGGCTATTCTGTCCAAATACACAACTCCGGGCATTTCGGTAGAGGAAATCAAAGCCATCTACAGCCAAAATCCCTTTACAAAAGGATATTTGGCTTTTGAGAGTTTGGCACCGGGGTTTAGTGATCTGGGGCCTGCTCAACGGGGCTATGGCGATGGCGACGGGAGTTTGAACACCAATGGTATGGGCTTGGACCCGGCCTTGTTTGTAGCAGGCTTGGCCGATTTCTTGGTGCAGCGCACCAAGGAGGAATTGCATATTGCTTTTTTTAAGGATTTTAATGAGAAAGTGAAAGAATCGGAAGAGCTGCAAATCTTATTCCCTCAAACTACAGAAACAATCCTAACCATAGAATCGGAAATTTATCGTTTTAATGCTTTTTGGGAGGCCATTCGAGAGAGTTTTATTCAGGATTTGGAAGTGCTGCCCGATAATTTGAGCGATTATTTTCAGCAATCTTCCAAAATCAAGGATCCGTTGGTGCGGGTGTTGGGAGCCGATTGTTTTGAAATTATCAGTATGCTCAAACTCAAACGCCCTCCTATGGATGTTATTGAGTATCTGGGCGAACGGGCCTTGATTCATACGCTAGAGGCTGGCTCTGATGAGCGGTTGGCAGATTTTCAGGCTACGCTCAAGCTCATTCATTTGTTTTCGGAGAGTATGGAATATATCGACAAATCTAAGTATTGGGTTTCGCCCGAACAGTTTGGCGATATGCTGCGCGATCCCTTGCAAACGGATTTTTTCTTGGGCTTGGTGTATCAAAAAGGAAAGGATTTGAAAGTAGGGCCTAGCACGCTAGGCGCTTATATGACTACCATGAAGGGTGATAAACTGGCTATACAACTGTTTTTGCGTACCCTTCGCAAATTTATCGAAGAAGGGCATTTGCTCTTTGCACAAGTGCAAGAAACCAACCGCAAGCAAAAAAATGCCAGCCGTGGCAATGGGCAACCCATGACCAAAACAGAAAAAAATTACAATTTCTACAGCTTTGCAGAAAAAACCATCAATCTAATTGATTATGCCCTAACCATTCAACAGCACTTTGTACCAGACTCTGTATTGCAACAAAAATCTATATATGATGATTACATTAGCAGTGCCCGCAGCATCAACAAAATGATCTACGACATCCAAGAGCAAAAATATGCGGTAGCCATCATAGAAGCCATTCAAGTCATAGAAAAACTCACGCCTGATAGCGTCTTGCAATGCGAGCAAAAACTCCTGATGAAATATGGTAGTTTTATTGCAATGGCTGTTCGTGCTACTACCCCTAAGGAAGTCTCGCAAGCCATTGAGGCATTTGCCTTGCCCCCTGGTAGTGCTGCCATCAAAAAATTCTCCGATTTTAGTATTGCCATTAATGCTTATGTAGGGCTTTCGGGAGGTTATGAGTACTTGAATGGGATAGAGACCCCCACCCCTTATTATGCCATTGCAAGCCCTATTGGTATTTCGGCCAGTTGGGGTTTTAGAGAGGCAGGCTCCTTGAGTATTTTTGCCTCTATCTTGGATATTGGTGCCCTCACAGCTTTTCGTTTTGATCCCAATAATGCCAATACCACCAATCCATTGCCCGACCTCAAATTCGAAAATGTATTTGCCCCCGGCGCATATTTAATTTATGGTGTCCCCAAATATCCCCTGTCTATTGGTATTGGCGGGCAAATTGGCCCCAACCTGCGAACAGTCACAGGCCAAAATGGTGCCGTGATACAAACCAGTGGTTTTAGATTGGGTGCTTTTATAACCGTAGATATTCCGATTACCAATATTTATAGCACCAATAAGAAATATAGATTATGCCCCTAAGTTTGGATTAGGCAATTTTTTTTAGAAAGATCAGTGCAGTCGTTCTTTGTGAATGGCTGCGCTTTTTTTGTTACTACTTAGGGCTTTTTGAGTTGTTCTTGTAGAGCCTCTACCAGTTGGTAAACTTTGCTTTGATAAAGGTCAGGAAAGTAATGACTAGGATTTTTATCCAAATGCTTGGCCTGTGCAATGGCCTTATCCACACCCAACAATGCTTCTTTTAGTCGATAGCCATCTTTGGTAATACTATGCAAGTATTGTTTTAAATTCTTAGGAGGATTCTCAGCCAAATCAGCAATATCTTGATAGTGCATCAACAACCAAGTCTCAAAAGCAGGGTTACTAATAGCACATTTCCATATCGGTTTTTGCTCCTTGCAAACTTTGTTAATGGCATGAATATCTTCTACCTTCCAACGATCTACATCCATCACCAACCACAAGGCATCACCTTCTCCCAATTGATAATTAGGAGCGTAATCTAACAGCCACTTAGGCGCAGATTTGTTATGCTCTGGGCTTACTACTTCTACTTTTACATGCTTAGAACTTTGCGCCAAGGCTCTAAAATACTGCACTTCTCGCTCTGCTCCCTCACAAATAATCACAAACAAACTCGCATCCCTAAAACTTGCCCCCTTTTTATAGTTTCTGTTTTTTCTAGCCATGCTCTACCTCCTCATTCCAATTGAGGGCTTCAAAATCTCCCAAAAAAGGAATAGCCCCAAAACGCCCATTCAAATACCCTTTTTTGATACTCACATCCGAACGTACCTTAAAATCACTCAAAGGGTACAAGGTTGTTGCCCCTTCTTTGTTTTTTTCGGCAAACCAAATCTCATCCTGCCTAAAAATATTCAGATCCAATAAATTGGCTTCGTGGGTCGTAAAAATCAATTGGCCTTTAGTTTGGGGGGCATCCATGAAGGATTTGACCACTGCTTTGGTGAGCGAGGGGTGTATACTTCGGTCTATTTCGTCTATGAACACCGTTTGTGTACTTTGCATGGCATTTTGTATGACACACAAAATATCCAAAATTCGTTGGCTCCCATCTGATTCTTCTTCTAAGTAGAAATCAATATAGTCCGATTCAAATCCTTGCCCAAGATGTTTAAATACTAATTTATTAACCCAAATTTTATCCTCTTCTTTCCTGTAAATAATATCCCTTTCAGAAATATGGTATGTAGCATCGTCTTCCGAACCCATCAAAATATTTCGAATAACATTGATTTTAAGCTTATCATCTTCTCCAAAATATTCTTCCAGTGAAACACGTTCAAACCCAATATCTCGAATTCCTGTATCTAACGTTTTTAGAGCCTTGCTAATAGGCTTGGAGAACTCTTCACCATAAGCACCACTCATCATAGCACCAATATTGTGGGTCGTACTAGGAAAAATAACAACCAAATTAGAGCATAACCATTCACAAGCTGCTACAATTTTATCAAAAGCAATTTCGTCCTTTGTTATTCTTTGTAAAAAAGGTTCTTCTTTTTTTAATAACTTCTCTGCATACAATTCAATCAAATACTGCTCTTTAGGATTTTGCTGGTATTCCTGCCCTACTACAAGTGTGGTGGTATTATTTTCGGTGGTACGCCTGAATAACAAATGGTCTTCTTGCTGCTGGTTCACCTCATACAATGCCTCTTCAACAATAATACTTCCCCTTACGGCAACTTCGTAGTAGTACAAAATATCATGCTGCAAAAACTCTATCTCAAAAACCGAGGGCTGGGTATCATTATTTGCTTTTAGCTTAAAAGGCAAATTGTGTACATCTTTTCCCTTTACCAAATCTCGCAAAAAAGCAACAGCCTTTATCATATTAGATTTGCCAGCCCCATTGGCTCCATACAAAGCAGCTGCACGGGTAAACTCAATGCCCTTGTACTCATAAACATGCTCAGGTTTCTTGCGTACACTACCTGTTAGCATATTAAATTCCGTTGGCTCACAAAAGGATAAAAAATTAGTTACTATAAAACGAATCAGCATTCCTGTACGATTTTTTCGTCATAAAAAGCATTCCAAGCATTATCACACAGCAATTATACCAAATAAATGGCTTATTGTTCGATTTTTTCGTTTTATTTTTTCTTACAGTTTATTAATAAGCATTTCTATCCAATCATCAAATCGTGGGCATTTTGCTCTAATAACAGGAATAGTCAATTCATCTAAGATGAATTCTACATGCACGCCCTTCTTGTAGCCAAAAATAGCTTCTAGTCGTTTTGAGGGAGCCGTTTCAGCTCCTCCATTAATATTCTCTGGATTAGGATAATTGGCGATAATAGTTTCAAGGGCTTGCAACTGTTCTTCGGTATCTACAGACAATTCAAATGCTTCCAACTTAGAGAAAAAGAGTGCTTCCATCTCGTATTGCTGTATATAAGGAATAAAATCAGGGGTATTAAATGCCTGATACATGCCCTGTTCTATAGCTGGAATTTGGAATTTATCCGTGCTGTAATTGGGAAAATTGGTAGGCAATCTAAAAAAATCTAATAAAGTGGTTACTATAACATTACCTTGGGCAAAAACACGCTCTACATCATTTTTCAAATATTCAAAACTAACCACACCTCCCTTTTTATACTTCTTTCTGCTGGTAATAATAGTTTGAGCATTCATAAAATTCGTAAATCCTAAACTCAACAAATAAGGAATAATCAATTCGTGTACAAATGTTACTTCCGTGTCTCCTTCTACAATAAAAACTAAACGTTTGCTCATTTTTATAAATTAAAAGGTTGTCCACCAATAATGTTTTTTTGCCAAATCTCTCCCATCGTATATTCCTCTATCCAAGCTTCCAATTCTTCTTCTTCCAAACGCTTAAAAACAGTGGCATTTTCCATTCTATCTGTTACAATTATATCTTCTGCTTCAAACTCATTCAGCAAATCTACAGATTGTGTAGAAACAATTAGTTGGGTTTTGCTAGAAGCAAGCTCCATCAAGCTTGCCAGTTTTTTGATGGCAATAGGGTGCAACCCCAATTCTGGTTCATCTATGATAATGGTCTCGGGAGGATTGGGCTGCATCAGCAAAGTTGCCAAGCAAATAAAGCGCAAAGTACCATCAGAGAGACTGTAAGCATCAAAATACTTGTCATAATTGCCTTTCTCTTTCCATGCTAATTTTACTTGAGGGCTGGGCGCAGTAGTTGGGTTCAAAACAAACTCTCCAAAAAATGGCGCAATGGCTTGAATCATCTTCTGAATTCTCAAATAATGCTTAAAATGCCTGTTTTTTAAGTGCAATAAGAAGGCTGCTATATTGGAGCCATCTTTTCTCAACGCCAAAGTATCATCTACCGCACTTGGGCTTTTGATGGGCGAACTATCACTGGTATCATGAAAGTGATAAACTTGAAATTCTTTTAGACGATCATTCACCCAAAAAGCCTGTCCGTGATGTATATTTCTAAAATTGGACTCTTTTTTATTGGTTTCATAAATCCTGTCTGTCCAATACATTTTTTCAGGATACCAATTGTCAGGTCTACCAAAAGACGTACTCGTCTCTATTATATACAGCTCATCTTGTGCCAACCCCAATTTTGTGGTAAACCGATTATAGCCTCCCCCCTCTTCATCTCCAAACTCTACGGTAACAGCAATCTCCTCTGTCTCCTTCTTACCAAAAAACAACAAATTATCTGCTCCTCCCTTTTTCAGCACATAACTCCCCAAGTTACCTTCATAAATGGCTCTTAACAAGGAAAAAACACTAATAAAATTACTTTTACCAACTCCATTGCCTCCAATTAATAAGTTAATTGATCTTAGTGGTACTATTTGATACTTAATAGACTTGTATCCTTGTATGTAAAGTTGGGTAATCATTACAATTATTTTCCTTATAAAAAGATAATAAATAAGCTATTCATTGTAACAAATGATAGCAAAAGGTTTTAAATCTACGTTAGAAACACTTAAAAAGTTACTTTTTTTCCCAAAAAATGCTTTTTTCATGTACATCTTAATGATTTACAATTCTATTATCCGCTCTATACACCCAAAACAAGAAGCCACTCCCCGATTTTCCGCTCAATTCTTTGTACATTAACAAAGAATTTATGGACATTGTGAACCCAATAAAAACAAATGTACGAGCGATGAAAACAAAAAAAGAAATTGTTGACAATTGGTTGCCACGTTATACAGGCACCGAGTTAGATGAATTTGGAGCATACATTTTGATGGTCAATTTTAGTGGTTATGTGGTAGAATTTGCCCAGATGCACGGCGTAGAAGTCAAGGGCAAGGGCAAGGCCATGCAAACCGCTACCGCTGAGGGCATTACCATTATCAATTTTGGAATGGGTAGCCCCAATGCCGCTACCATCATGGATTTGCTTATGGCGGTCAAGCCAAAAGCCTGCTTGTTCTTGGGCAAGTGTGGCGGCCTGCGTAGCGATAAAAACAAGGTGGGCGATTTGATTTTGCCCATTGCGGCCATACGTGGAGAGGGAACTTCTGCCGATTACTTTAAGCCCGAGGTGCCGGCCTTGCCTGCCTTTGCCTTGCAAAAAGCCATTTCTACCACCATTCGTGATTATTCCTTAGATTACTGGACAGGAACCGTGTATACCACCAATAGACGGGTATGGGAACATGACCAAGCTTTTAAGGATTATTTGAGAGAAATCAGATGTTTGGCTATTGATATGGAAACAGCGACCTTATTTATTACGGCGTTTCATAACAAAATCCCTGCTGGGGCGTTGTTATTGGTTTCGGATATGCCCATGACACCAGAGGGGGTCAAAACCTCTAGGAGTGATGATAAAGTGACCCAACAATTTGTCAACAAACATCTAGAAATTGGCATTGCATCGCTCCAACAGTTGATTAACAATGGGCATACGGTGCGCCACTTGCGTTTCTAGTGCATCCTTATTTTTACTTATTACAACATAAATCTTACTCGGCTATTTATCTTACAAAAAGCCACAGCAATATATTAAACTATGAAATTCCACATCGAAACAGTTGTTGATATTCCATTTTCCAAATTGATTGAATTGTTCGAAAATCCAGACAACTTGCATCGTTGGCAGCCCAGTGTCATTAGTTTCAAATTGCTCTCTGGAGAAATTGGTCAAGAAGGGGCAGTCTCTGAATTGCATTATGATATGATGGTCAAAAAGATTAAAATGAAGGAGACTATTCTCAAGCGCGATTTGCCCGATACTTTTATTTTGCGTTATGATGCCGATGGGGTCAACAATACCGTGACCAATAATTTTAAAGAAATTGGCGAAAATAAGACCCGCTGGATCATGCAAAACGATTTCAAATTTGCAGGCATTATGAAATATGCCGCCCTTCCACTCAAAGGGATTTTTAAGAAGCAAACCGAATTGACGATGGAGCGTTTTAAGAAGTTTGCCGAAGAAATTGCAAAAGAAGAACAAGCTTAATCTTTTCTCACTCAACAACGCTACTATTTCCCAACTATGCGACTTCCTTATTGCTTTCTGCTTTTCTGTTTACTCTACCTTCCTTGGCGTACAACAGCCCAAGATTCTATTGCCATCAATGTACAAAACATCAATATTGTAAGAGATGCTTGGGGCGTGCCTCATATTTTTACCCAAACAGATGCAGAAGCGGCCTATGGCTTGGCTTGGGCGCATGCCGAGGATAACTTTGAACAGATTCAAGAACCGCTTTTACTGTCCAGAGGCTTGCTTGGTACTCTATTGGGCAAAGATGGGGCTTTGTTTGATGCGGTTGCTTATCTATTGGATGTGCGTACCATTGCAGAGGAACGTTATGACACGGCCTATTCGCCTGCGTTTAAACAAATTTTGGAAGCCTATGCTGCTGGACTCAATAAGTTTGCAGCCTTGCATCCTGATGAAGTCCAACATCCTGATTTATTTCCCATTACACCTATTGACATTACAGTAGGCTATCTTTTTTCTACGGCTGTTATTTCCAATATTCAGCACGATTTGGGGCGCATATTTGGCAATACTTTGGGGCAAATTACCTCCCCCAAGGAACACATTTTGACAGCCGGTTCCAATGGGATGGCCTTTGCGCCACACAAAACCAAGGAGGGCAAAACCTTCTTACTTTCCAATTCTCACCAGCCTTTTAGAAGCTACTTATCTTGGTATGAGGTGCATATTCATACCGAAGAGGGCTGGAATTTTCTGGGCGCAACATTTTGTGGTGGGGTCACGCCTTTTGTGGGTACCAATGAACATCTGGGTTGGACGCATTGTGTCAATTTTAACAACTATCATGATGTTTATAAACTGGTCATGCACCCCAAAAAACGCCTGCAATATAGATTGGATGGGGAATGGCATCAACTCGAAGAACGGGTCTGGAAAGGAAAAGTCAACTTGGGTTGGATTACCTTGCCTGTCAAACGCAAATTTTACAGAAGTAAATTTGGACCGGTAGTTAAAAACAAATCGGGCTTTTACGCCTTGCGTATTCCTGCGACTTCGGTGGTGGCTGCTGCCGAACAATGGTACCAGATGAACAAAGCCACCTCTTTGGAAAAGTTCAAAAAAGCATTAAAACTACAGCAACACCCCAACTTGAGCATTACTTATGCCGACAAGGAAGGCAATATTTTTTTCTTGGACAATGGTTTGTTTCCCGATCGAGATCCGAATTTTAATTGGAATGCCGTGTTGCCGGGCGATACTTCTGCTACGCTTTGGGCAGAGGAATACGCCCCTTTAGAGGATTTATTACAAGTAGAAAACCCAGCAGCAGGCTATATTTATCACATGAATGGCCCAGGATTCTACTCGACTGCTCCTGAGGATAACCCCAAAATTGAAGACACCGATATTGTGGGTTATTTGGTAGAAGAAACGGCACGTGGTTATCATTTTCGGGACGTAATCAAAGGCTATGACTTGGTAAGTTATGAGGATTTTAAAACCTTGAAATACGATGGCAAATTGCGCTTGCCGCTCAAAACCCGAACCATTACCAATTGGGATGCGCTGCGGCATTTATCGCCCGAACAGCACCCAGACTTGGCCGATATTATTGAGGTGTTTTCTAAGTGGGATGGGGAAACCGATGTCCACAATAAACAAGCTGCTATTTATGTCTTGACTTCTAAGTATTTGTTTGATAAAATGAGTCAAGAAGGTCATGCAGATGTGGACGGGGCTTTGCCTTTACACTACTTCCCTGAAGCCATGCGCTATGCCAAAAAATACCTCAAAAAGCAGTTTAACAGCGTAGAAATAGAGCTGGGTGCCTTGCAAAATCATGTGCGTGGCGACAAGGTTTATCCAGTAGGTGGCGCACCCGAAAGCATTACGGCCATGTACTTAACCGATTGGGAAAATGGTAAATTCCAAACCAATTTGGGGGATTCGTACATCATGTTTATGACTTATGATAAAAATGGTGTAGAGAAAATAGAAACCATTCATTGTTATGGGGCATCCAACCGCCCCGATAGTCCGCATTACAACGACCAGATGGAAAAATATATCGCCCACCAAACCAAAACCATGACCTTGGATAAAGCGACTATTCTAAAAAATGCAAAAAAACAATACCATCCTCAATAGATATTAGTTCTTTGTTCTAAACTTGTACCGAAACGACAGCATAATATAACGCCCCAAGCCCCGTGTTTGCTGTTCTGTTAGGAAAAAGGCTTGTTGTGTCCGCACCAAACGCACCGACTCATTGAGCAAGTTTTCTGCCCGCAGTTCAATTTCTAAGCGTTCATTTTCCAAGAAACGACGCTTCAAGCCCAAAGACCACAAGGCAACAACAGGCGCAGTGCCACCACTAGATTGGGTATAAATACTGACCCCCAATTGTGTACTCGCCTCCCACGCTTTCAAAAACTCTACACCAAAGTAACCATCATAATATTGGTTGAAATATTCGTTGAGTGCAACTTGATTATTATCATAAAAAAACAAACCTCCATTGAGCCGTGCATTCAGTCGCCAATCAATGACCTTCTTTTTTTTGTTGCTCAATTTTAATTGAACGCCATAATTGTAATTGATTTGTTGTTGGGTTGCTCCATTGAGCAAAAAAGGACGCTGCCCACGGCTGCCATCGGCACTAAAATCCACTACCAAATCCAGTGCTTGAAAAAGACGATTATATCCCAATGCTACGTTTAGGTTGGTGCTCAAGGTGCTGTTGACAGGCTGAGAAACCAGACGCAATTCTTCATCTATGGTTTGTTGTTGTAGAATAGTATTGGGAATGAACAAACTGCTGATTCGTGTATAAAAATTGGTAAAATTACTTTGCTCAAACCAATCTATATTTAATCGCAAACGATGGTTGACGGTGGGCCGTAAATTGCTATTGCCCAACTGAATAGCCAGAGGGTCGGCATTATCAACAAAAGGCTGCAACTGGTTGAGGGTCATTTCTACCAAATAAAGATTGTAGGTAAAAAGCAGTTTTTTGCCCTTAGCCAGCTTGTATTTCCATTTGACCTGCCCCATAGGCAGATACAATTCTTGACGAAGATTGGAGGTAGGCGACACCCCAAGCAACAAACTTCTTCTCAATCCTCCTGTTAGCTCCAAGCGATATTTTTTATCTTTTCTTCTCCAACTCAACAAAGCAGATTGATAATTGTAATACCGCTGAAAATCATTGGACAAATTGGCATTTATCAAGCGTGTTGTACCCTCCAAATCAAAGGTGGTTTGGCTACTCTGATCCACTTCAATCCCCACATTAAATGTCAGGTGCAATTTATCCTTCTTTGTCAATGGCTCTTTCCACAAAATACCACCATTGTAATTCTGTTCTTGGTTGGTTCTATCTTGTTCTTGTGCCAAGGTATCTGTGTTACTATACACACCACTATTGTCATACAAATCGGTCAGAGCATTATTGACCGAATTGCTAGGGCTATTACTCCATTTGGTTCCCAGATTCACAATCAATTGACGGTCTTTTTTCTTAAAACGTTTTTCAAAAGCCACACTCGGCACCAACAGATAGCTTTGATTTTGTTGGTTATATTGCTGTTGCAATTGATTTTGTAACAACAGAGCCTCTGTGCTACTTTCCTGTCGGAACAATTCACTCTTATTGTCTTGATAAGAAGCATTGAGGCGAATTCTAAACAAATGCTGCTGATCGAGTTTGTGCGTAAAATTGGTATTAAAATTATGACTCATGGGCAGACTGACACGCTCCTGCTCCTGAATGCGCTCAAAACTTTGTTCGGGCAAAATAGACGTTTGCTGACTGCTGTTTTCAATAGTGGTTCTAGATACCCCAAACCGATAACTATTGTTCCAAGTGGTAGCCGTAGAAGGCACCCAATTGAAGGTAGCTCCCGCATCCGTTTTGCGTGTAATACCTATAGCCGGCTGGCTCTGATTAAAAGGGCTAAAAATAGGCAGATTGCGGCTACGCCCATAAACAGCCGAACGAGTATTGGGCGTAAAATAGGTCCAACTAGCATCGGCTTGGTAACGATGATCGCCAAAATTTTCTAGGGTTGGAGGGCGGTTGGTAGGCGGCACAATGGGCCCATAGCCCAACCCTACATTACCTGCTGTTCCTGTTTTGGCCTTTTCCTTGAGCTTCAGATTAATTGTTTTTTGGTCGTCTTCTGGCTCTACCCCTTTGGAACTAACTTTGGTATCAGTAATATCTATTTTCTTAATAGCATCGGCAGAGAGTGTACGCAAAGTAGCCTGTGCATCATCCCCAAAAAACACCTTTCCATCTACCAAAATTTCGGTTACTTTTTGGCCATTAAACAAGATGGTGCCATCTTCCTGAATGCTCAAACCGGGCAATTGGCGCAACAAAGCTTCTGCATCATCATGTGTACGTACCTTAAAAGCAGCAGAATTGAACGAAAGGGTATCGCCACGCATCTGTACAGGAATGTGTTTGGCCGTCACCTCTACCAATTGCAGGGTATCCGTCAACTCTTTTACAACTAGTACCCCTACACTCGTGTCTTTTTGCAAGGACATAGGTATAGAAATGCTTTCGTAGCCTAAATAACTGACTTGCAAAGCATAATTTCCTTTTTTAGTCCTTAATAAAAAGCTCCCTTTAGCATCTGTCAGACTGTATACCGATACCACTGAATCGGGCAGCGACAATAGTACTACTGTAGCTGCTTCTAAGGCATTGCCCGCACTATCCTGCACTGCTCCTTGGACGGAGGGTAATAATTGTGCTTGTATGGAATGTATGGTCATTATCCAAAACAAGGCTATCCAGTACCATTCTTTGGTCATATTTTTATACTTTTTTATACTTCAAAAAGTAATCAACTACAAAGATACAGCTTTTGGATAGTGTTTTTAGTTTTTTTGTGAATGGTCTAATGTTGAGGAACGGCCTACCCCGTCAAGTTAGAACGTTTATGGAGCCGCCACCAAATCACCAAGGCCACCATAGCCCAGCACCAAGTAGCCCCAAAAGCAATACCCCAGTTGCCCCAATCCAATTCTCCCCGCAAGGCATGTTGCCCCAAACGAAAAATATTGTTAATAGGCAGCAACAAAGCCATTATACTAATAGTTTTGCCGCCTACAAAAGCAAATACAGCCACTACATGTACGCTCACTACTGCCCAAAAGGTACGCCCATGCCCTCCCACATTGGTAGCACTAGCCGACATAATTACGCCCAACAACCCAATACAAAATAGCCAAGTAGGCACCCAAAGAAGCAGTATAGGATATAGCTTATCTAATAAAATAAGACTTCTTAAGTTATTAATTAAGGTCTTTATCATTCCTGATTGTTCTATATCCAATCCTATTTGTACGCCCCAAAACACCAATACAGAACCCAATGTAGTTCCCAGTATCATCCAAACCAAATTGCGCCCAAATCGTTCGGGCGCATATAAATGCGAACGAAAGACCATTTGGCGCACCAGCCACAACACCAACAATAGAAAAAAGAAGTTGAGCACATTGCTAATGCCTCCACGGGCATTGCTGATAACTTCGCCCAACAACAACAATTGATCAAAGGTATCTTGTTCATCCAATATAATAGGGTTCATGAGATGTTCATCCAAGTCCACCCTACTCAAGTTTTGTGCAATTAGTTGATTTTCATAATCATCAATCACCTTAAACACCTTGCGCGCAGCGCGCACATTTTGCATACTATTGTAATACACCCGTATAGTTCCTTGATAAGAACTATCAACCGTACTTGGGTCAAACGACAAACCCATATCCAAGCTGTCACTTTCCACTCCTGTTAGCAAATCATCGTCCTTGTTTAGAATCTGCAAGGAAGTTTTGGCACGGAGTTCTGTCAGCAAATCCATAGGCACAGCGGCCTGATTGACCAAGCCCACCTTGGGAGGAGGCAACTCTCCCAACATTTGATTGACACCACCTGCACTTGCTGTAGTGAGCATTGCCAACAAAAAATAAGGAATACAAAAAGCGGCTACCAATCGCCACAAGATGTGCCAACTCATAAAAATTTGAGGAATAGAGCCTGTCATTTGTTGTGTATTTGAGTTGCTAATTTAGAAATCACTTGACTAGATTAGTCTATAAAAAAGACATTCTATCCCTAGTTCTATTACACTAAGTATATTAGTCTTGTGATATACTATAGATTTAGCGTAGTTTTTTATAATTTTGGTCTAATGCCTTCTTTAGAAAATACGGTTGCACTAAACAACATGAAGTTACAAAAGTTTCTGAAGTACGAGCAGATTAATTTCAAAACCATAGCAACTCTTTTACGAGCAAGCATGTTGAACTTAGACAATTACTACCAAATCGTTGAATTAGCCCTTGAGAAAATTGGCTTAGAGCCTGCCAAATTCAGAGGCGAGCGAGCAGGGGAATGGACACTCCATAGAGGGGATTATAATATTTGGGTAGATGTATGGTATGATGAAAATGAACAAGTGGCCTATTTGCAAGTAGTTGCGCCTGTCATGGAAATTCCAGAAGAGTCCCAATCGGTTCTATTCAAGGAATTATTACAAATTAATTTGCAGCTCTGTGGCGCAGCTTTTGCAGTGCATGGCGATCAAGTTGTACTCAAAGGTACACGAGTGGCCGAAGGACTAGATGTAGAAGAAGCCTACGCTATGATTATGTTGGTGAGCAAATATGTGGGCAATTTTTCTCCTATGCTTGCCAAGCGCTACTTTAACAACAACCAACCCGGTACGCCGCCACCTATGTAAACCAATTATAGTGTTATGTACACCCCCACGGCTCAATTATTATTCAATACTCCTATAGGAAATTGTTTGTTAGAAGGTACAGCCAATAAAGTAGCCAGCATTAAATTTGGAGACCATCTAGCGGCTCATCTGCCTGCTACGCCTCTGCTCCAGACCGTTGCACAAGCCTTGCAAGCCTACTTTGCAGGCACACGCAAAAACTTTGAGTTGGATTGGTTTCTTTTGCAGGGAACACCGTTTCAGCAACAAGTTTGGCAAGCTTTATGGAATATTCCTTATGGAAAAACAAGGAGTTATAAGGATATTGGAATATTGATTGAAAACCAAAAAGCAGTGCGTGCCATTGGTCGCTGTGTGGGGCAAAACCCGCTGCCCATTGTCTTTCCTTGTCATCGTGTTATTGGAAGCAATGGCACGCTCACAGGTTTTGCTTATGGCCTAACGACCAAACGCTGGTTACTAGAATTAGAACAATCCAAACATTATGGCAAACAACAACGTTTGTTTTGATGGCTATTTTGCCAATAGATTTTTTACTAGTTACTACAGTATGCATACTAAAATTTTCAGCTTACTATTGTTGATAGGAATAAGTGCGGTACTCCATGCACAAACCGAACATACTGCCTTGCTCCAAGGCAATCAGGCTTATCAAGATGGTAATTTTAGATCGGCTATTAGTTTGTTCCAACAGGCCATTACAAAAAATGAGAATTCCCTGAAAGGGCATTACAATTTGGGCAATGCACTCTACAAAAACAAACAATATGCAGCAGCCGTGGAGCATTTTCAGGAGGCGGTAGAGCAAGCGGAGAGCGACCAGCAAAAAGCCAATGCCTTGTACAATTTGGGCAATAGCTATTTGGCGCAAGCCCAAGCACAACAAGCGCCCAGCAAGGAAAGCAAAACACAGCTCGAATCGGCCATTAGTGCCTATAAAGCCGCATTGCGTAACAATCCCAAAGATTTTGAAGCCAAGAATAATTTGGCAACTGCCTACAAATTATTGCGAAAGCAACAACCACCGCAAGAACAACAACAGCAAAACCAACAGAACCAACAACAGAATCAGGAAGAAAATCAAGAAGAGAATCAGGATTCTGAGAATAACAATTCGCAAAATCAAGAACAAGAAGGCAACCAAGAGCAACAAAATCCACCCAATCCACAGCAACAAGAACAACCGATAGACAACACCAATGACCCGCAGCCTAAGGATATGAATCCCAAAGAAATGAGCAAAGAGGAAGCCAAGCGTTTGCTACAGGTCATTGCAGAAGATGATAAGGATATTCAAGAACGCCTCTTACAGCGCCAGCAGCGCAGACCCCAAAAAGGCGACAAGACTTGGTAAGTACGCTCTCTATGAAGGCGTTAAAAGCTTGTTAAGCGTGTCTTTTTTTAGGCTTTTTGCTCTCTTTTTTGTTTAAAATTAAGATTGGATAGTAAAATCATCCAACAAATGCTATTAACTTAGTTGTTAATACAAAACATATAAAACTGTTTTTCAACGACTTGACAAAAAAATAAACTATTCTATCGCTTTATAAATTTAGATCATTATGAAACACCTTTGTATATCCCTCTTTTGTTTTTTTATTGGGTTGGGTGCTTTGTGGGCGCAACCTTCATCGGATGCTTCTTTTGAACTCAATTTATCTTACGATACCATTGGTATAGAAGAATCCTTGACATTGAGATATGTTTTGCACAATACACAAGCTATTGGTCAATTTGAGCCACCCGCTTTTACCAATGGGCAATTGGTTGCTGGCCCTATGATTAGCCAAAGTATGTCTTCTATCAATGGCCATGTTACCCGCAGTTGTACGTATACTTATGTAATACAACCCCAAAATCTAGGCTTGCTCTTTTTGCCTGCTGCAGCAATCGAAACAGAAGCTGGATGGTTAGAAATTGCAGAACAAACAGTAGTGGTAGTAGAGGAAGCTCCTTATCGCACTCCAACCAATCCTGATCCAATGGCTAGACGCTCTCCATTTGATCATCCATTTTTTAGACAACAAGGTATGCAGCCTCTACAGGACATGGAACGAATGGAACAGTTTTTTAACCAGCCTTTTGATTTGAATGAATCTTTTGACTTAGAATTAGAATTGCCTGTAGAGCCTGTACCGCCAGCTCCCAAACGCAAAAAAGAACGAAAAACTTACCGTATTTAAAAGATTTCTAGTTGGTGACAAAATCATCTACTGTTAACTCTACTGTAAAAAACTATTAGAAACTTGAAAAAGCGTTCTCAATTACAACAGACCTACTTATTTTTTTGCTTGTGCTTGTGGAGCAGCATAGCATGGGGGCAGCGCGTAAGTTTTGAAGCATCTTCTTCTACTAGAGAAACCATTACAGGAGAGCCTTTTGAAGTCTCGTTTCGATTGACGGATGCTAGGGCTAGAAAATTTGACCCACCCATTTTTAATGGACTAGAAGTGCAAGGGCCCAGCCAGAGTTCTTCTTATGCCAGCATCAATGGTATTACGACCATTAGTGAAGTCTACTCGTATTATGTGGTAGCCCAAAAACCGGGTACTTACTACATCGAGTCTGCAAAAGTTATTACCCAAAAAGGTGAAAGCTACAGAAGCCAACCACTAACTATAAAGGTCAAACAAGCCAAGAGAAGCCCCAACCCCTTGGAGGGCAAGGCTTTTGTTCGAGCCATTGTGAACAAAGAAAAAGCAGTTGTTGGAGAGCAAGTTACCTTAGATTATAAGATTTACACACAAGTACGGGTAGAACAACAACAATTGCTCAACTACCCAAGCTTTGATAATGCTTATGTCTACGATTTGAGTAATTATATTGCAGATGGCGAAATTGTAAAAGTCAATGGCAAGGAGTATTATTCTCGTAGTTTGCGTAGAACAGCTATTTTTCCGAGCGAATCGGGTAAAATCATCATAGAACCTATTGGAATTGCCATTGGTGTGCCTGCCGAGCGTGCGGGGCCGTTTAGCCCTTATCGTTTGCGGCAGTACAAATTGTACAGCGACTCTGTTGTCATTGATGTGCGCCAATTGGATGGTTCTCCTGCTGGCTTTGATGGTGCTATTGGACAGTACCAACTCCAAGCCCACCTCAACAAATCTACCATCAATTCGGATGAGGTGGTGCAATTGAGCATACGGGTGCAGGGAACAGGAAATATCAAAAATGTACTGCCTCCCAAACTGCAAATCAATGAGCGTTACTTTGATAAATTTGCTCCTACGGTAGATGAAAAATTGCTCGTGGTGCAAGGGCTACAAGGTGGCATCAAAACCTTTGAGTATGTGTTTACGCCCAAGGCATTGGGGGAGTTTACCATTCGGCCTCGCTTGGTTTATTTTGATGGCGAATTAAAACGCTTTGTCAAATTAGATACCACGCTTCAGATTGTGGTGCAGCAAGGCAGTTTGGCACTGCCCACCAAAGCCGAGCGTGATACGGCACAAAGTGCGGCAGCCATTGTAGCGGCCGAAAATGCTGCCCAAGCCTTGCAATATCAAGCCCCCGTACCCTTAAAAAGCTTGCACCCCAAAACCAAACCAGCTTTTTGGGGTTCTGCTCTCTTTTGGCTACTCTTATTCTTGCCGGTATTGGTGGCCTTGGGCATTTGGTATTACCAGTACCGCACCGAGCAGCAAAACAACCAGCCTCTAGCCGAACGTCGCCAACAACAAGCAGGACAAGAGGCTAGTCGCCGTTTGCAAAAAGCAAAACAAGCCCTTCAACAGCAAGAGGCAACCACTTTTTATAAGGAAATTTCCAAAGCCTTGTTGGGTTTTGTGAGTGATCGTTATCAATTATCAACCATAGAACTCACCAAACAAAATGTACAGCAGCAGTTGGAGCAGCAGCAAGTAGAAGCCAGCAAGATTCAGCAATTATTGGCTATTTTGGCAACTAGTGATCGTGCCTTGTTTGCAGGCTTGGCAGATACGGCCTCTATGAAAAAAATTCATCAAGACAGTATAGATTTGATTGAGGCATTGCAATAACTAACAATACTATGTTTACACGAGGACTTTGGATAATAGGGATATGGAGTTTGTTATTGGTAATAATTACCAATAACAAACTTCACGCTACCCCCTCTATAGATAGCAGCTTATGGTATGTACAACAAGCTTTGGAGGCACAGCATAGAGGCGATTTGCAACCAGCCATCAATATTTATGAGGCTGTTTTGCAGCAGGGCTACTGTTCGCCCGAATTGTACAACAATTTAGGCTTGGCTTATGCCAAAACGGGCCAGCTAGGCAAGGCCATACTACAATGGGAACGCGCCTTGCATTATCAGCCCAATTATGCAGCAGCACAGCACAATCTGCAAGCAGCCCAACAACACATTCGCCGCCCAGTAACGGCCACGCCACCTATTGCATTGGTGCGAGGTTGGCTGGCATTGCGGCAACTCTGCTCGGCCCAAACTTGGGGATTACTCTTCTTATTGCTGTGGGGCTTGAGTTGGGGCTTGGCGGTCTATGTTTGGACAAAAGACAAAGAGGCTTGGAAAACCCAAAAAGCAAGCAAAATAATTATAGGGCTGTTGATCCTTTGTTTGTTAATAGTTGTTTTGGGTATTGGACAACAGATGCAGGAGCAAGAGCAAAATATAGCCATTGTTACCGCCAAAGAAGCAGGCTTGCGCCCCTACCCTGAACTCTCTAGTGAGGAAATGGAAATTTTGTCTGAGGGGGTGCGTCTACGATTAATGGAGGAGCAGGGCGACTGGATAAAAGTGGAATTGCCCAATTACTTGGTTGGCTGGGTGCCCAAACGCCTTGTTGAACGCATTTAGTGTTTTTCTAAAAAATAACAACAGTAAGTAGTTGTTCAAAATTCTTTATAACAAAAAACGGATATTTTCCTCCAGCTCATCGTTGAAAATACTCACCTTAGCGCGCTAAGGCTGCGTTTTTCGCCTTGATCTGAATAAAAATCTTCCATTTTTTAACTTACAATTAATTTTGTCCACCTACTTACCAAAAGAAAAAGACAATTTACTACAAGAGTAAATTGTCTTCGACTTAATATCTTAATAAAGGTAAGGTCAAATTAGATAACCTGTACTTCCACTGCATTCAAGCCTTTTCTGCCTTCTTCAACTTCGTAACTTACGTTATCACCCTCACGAATGTCATCTAATAATCCGTTTGCGTGAACGAAGATGTCTTTTCCTCCATCTTGAGGGACAATAAATCCATAACCTTTAGATTCATTGAAGAATTTTACTTTTCCAGTAGCCATTATAACAAAAATTTAAAATAAAATAAAGTGTGGAAATATATCAGCTAAAATATACCCCACGAAATACACTTTGAAGAATGCTTTTCTCCAAAGCTAATGCAAAGGTAACATCATTATGGAAATTTAGATAGATAAAGGGCATAAAAAAACACCAAAAGGAGATAATTATTTTTATTCAATATCTTAATCAAATGGTTAGTTTGATAAGTTTTGCCTGCGCTACTACACAAAATAGTTCTTTTTTTAGATATTTAATGATAATTCGCACTGCTCCACAAAGTGTTTTTTATGGATTGGTAAGCTAAGTCCAGTCGCTTTGCAAGTGCAAAACACAACAATCGCTTATACGTAATTGATTTATAAAAAATTAACACAAGAGGCTATTGTTTCATCATCATCAATTAGATACAACTTCTTTACGAAGCAGAGGTATTCAAAAAAAGGCCAATCAATGACTAAAGGAATTATTGCAGCAGGACATGACAAAACAGCAGAGGCGGCTGCTATTATTTTGAGAGATGGGGGGAATGCTTATGATGCAGCTATTGCGGCATTCTTTGCTTCTTTTGTTACAGAACCTTGTATGAGTTCCCCCGGAGGAGGGGCTTTTGCCAATGTGCTTACAGCCGAAGGGCAATCTATTTTTTTAGACTTCTTTTGCCAAACACCTCGGAGCAAGCAATTGGATAGACCTGTAGAATTTGAACCAATGGTGGTTAATTTTGGCTCTACGTCAGAAACCTTTCATTTGGGAATGGGTGCTATTGCTGTTCCGGGTATTACAGCAGGTATCTATTATCTGCATGAGCATTTTGCTACTCGGCCATTGGAGGTATTGGTACAACCGGCCTTAGAGTTGGCTAGAAATGGAGTCATTATGAATGGTTTTCAACATTTTGATATATGTGTACTCAAGGCCATTATGTCCAAAGAGGAGGAATCGAGGAGTATATTTTACCCCAATGGCGAACCCTTGGCGGTAGGAAGCACCTTGGCTATGCCTGCACTGGCCGATTATTTGGAAGTGTTGGTTAAGGAAGGGCAGCGAGAATTTTATGAGGGAGAATTTGCCAAGCGTTTGGTAGCCGATTGTAAAGAGCGTGGTGGGTTTATTACGCTAGAAGATATGCGAAATTACAACGTGAATGTCATCAAGCCTTTGCGTTTTTCTTATCGTAATAAAACCATACTGACCAATCCGCTTCCTAGCGTGGGAGGCACCTTGATGGGCTTGCTTTTGAGAAAACTAGAGCAATATCCCCCCCAAAGCTATGAACCGTTTAGCACCACTCATGTACAAGCCCTGCAAAAAAGCTTGGATGAAATCTATAGAATTGAACGCACTGTTACCAATCTCAATAAAAAATGGGGCAGTACTTCTCATTTTAATATTGTAGACAAAGCAGGCAATGCTATTTCTATTACGATGTCCAATGGAGAAGGCTGTGGCTATATGGTGGAGGGCACCAATGTGATGCTGAATAATATGTTGGGGGAAACCTCGCTCCTACCTGGTGGCTTCCATTCGTGGATTCCCGATACCCGTTTGGCCTCTATGATGGCCCCAACCATCGTTTTGGATCAATCCAATCAAATAGAAACCGTATTGGGTACAGGAGGGGCAAGCAGAATCCCTGCAGCGATTGCACAAGTGTTGCATTACCTCATTGATTTTAATTTTCCTGTCAAAAAAGCCGTTGATGCTGCTCGATTGCACAATGAGCATTTGGAACTCAACTTGGAACCTGCTTTTGTGGGCAAACACTTGCCGCAGCCTAACTTGGAAGTGGTCAATTGGGATAAATCAGCGATGTTCTTTGGCGGCGTACACACCATCCACCGTCAGGAAAAGCAGTGGCACGCTGCCGCAGACGATCGCCGCGAAGGCTTTGCCCTAGAAGTTTAATTCTATCAAAGCCATAATGTGCTAATTTTTTTTTATTTTTGTGGAATATTACCTCCTAATACGTTATAGATTTTTCTACAGCGTATTAGGAAAGTACAAAATCATTGTGTCCAAAGAGTGTTTTGTAGAAAAATTTCAAAAACCACACAATGATATTCATCAACAGCAAACTGTTTTTGCTGTTACAATGGCTTGTTATTTTTTATAAATAGGAACATAAAAACCTATCGCTTCAGGCGGTCTGATTGACAGAAACGATTTTGTTCTACTATAACCATTTCGTTTGTGTACTGGAGCATTGCTTAACTATTGAAGGGCTAATTTATTGTTTACCAACAACAGAGCTACCATTGACTGGTTGGCGCCCAATAGGTCTAACAAGCCAATTATTATTAATCCAACAAGGTCATTGCTGTGCCAACAGTTAGCCTTGTAAGACGATATAAATATGGGATGTTCGAGTTGTTCTAGTGGAACAGACGGCGCGCCCAAGGGTTGTGGAAGTAAAGGCAATTGCTCAACAGGTGGTTGCAACAAACTCAATACCTTTGACTGGTTATCACACATCAACTTGCCAGATTATGGCAGTTATGATTTGGTAGAAGTTAGCTTCAAGAAAGGAGCGCGCAAAGAAATTTTTAAAAAACCTGACTTTGTACACCTTGTTACAGGTGATTTTGTGGCCGTAGAAAGTACAGCTAGTGGTTATGATGTAGGCCGTGTCTCGCTCATGGGCGAATTGGTATCACTACAACTCAAAAAATACCGCATCAAAGATAATGCGGTATTGCCCAATATCTTACGGGTGGCCAATGAACGTGACCTAGAGCGTTTGGAAGAGGCTCGCGAATCGGAACGAGAGGCTATGATTCGGGCACGGGTGATTGTGCGTGACTTGGGGCTAGACATGAAAATTGGCGATGTTGAATATCAGGGCGATAAGCGCAAAATTACGTTTTATTATACCGCAGATGGTCGGGTAGACTTTCGGGAATTAATCCGTGTTTTTGCTCGGGAGTATCGGGTCAAGATCGAAATGCGCCAAATTGGGGCGCGGCAAGAATCGGCACGTATTGGCGGCATTGGTTCTTGTGGCCGTGAATTGTGTTGCTCTACTTGGTTAACCAATTTTAAATCCGTCTCTACCGTTGCAGCACGTTACCAGAATCTAGCCATCAACCAATCTAAGTTATCGGGGCAGTGTGGCCGCCTCAAGTGTTGTCTCAATTATGAGCTGAATACCTATTTGGAAGTACTCAAAGAGTTTCCCAAAAATATCAACCATCTCAAGACCAAAAAGGGCAATGCTACGCTTATCAAAACAGATATTTTTAAGCGGCTTATGTTCTTTGCTTATCGCACAGAATTTGGTGTTTCCGAAATCCAAGCACTGTCTATTGAGCAAGTAAAGGAATTGCACGAACGAGCCAAGCAAGGAGACTTACCCGAAAGTCTGAAAGATGTCACTCCATCTTTAGGCTTTGAAGAAGAGGAAGAAATTGGATTTGTAGATGGTGCTGGTAGTTTGGAACTCAAACAACTCGACAGGAAAAAGCGCAGTCGCAACCGAAGAAACCGCAACAAGAATAAGGCAAGAAACAAAGAAACAGCCGAACCAAAAACTAGAAATTCTGGTAAAAACCAGTCTAAAGATTCAACTTCAAAAGGCAGTAGTAACCCAGAAAAAAGGGCCAATACCAACAAAAAAAGATCTTCTAGAAGCAGAGGTAAACGGAACAACAGTAATAAGGTTAAAGAGCAAACAGAACACACTAAGCAGAAGACTGTAAACGTTCCTAAGGAGGGAAGTACTAAGAATAATCGTTCTAAAAACAAGAACAATAACAAAACTGCTTCCAATAATAATCCTAAAAATAAAGCCAACAGCAGTTCTCCTAATAAGAAACGCAGCCGCAATAGAAATAGGAATCGCCGTAAAAACTCAGGCCAAAAGCCTACACAAGATAAAACCAATGTTTCTGACAATAAAAAAGATTAATAGATTGCTACTGCTTGGATTATTGGTAGCTTTTAGTAGTTGCTCTACCATTTATGATGAAACTCAAGTGGTAGAAAATGGCACTTGGACACAGGGCAAAAGTTATTCTTTTGAGTTTGATATTCAGAATACGGAACAACTCTATGATTTATTCTTAGAAGTTCAACATGGCACCAGTTATCCTTATCAGAATCTTTATTGCTTGGTCAAAACCAAAATGCCTGATGGCTCTACAAGAGAAGAACAGGCTTCGCTAGAGCTTGCCAATGCCAAGGGGTATTGGTTGGGCGAATGTAATGAGGAACAATGTACACGCACTATTCCTTTTATCATCAAAACCCAATTTACTATTCCCGGTATCTACACTATTGAACTACAGCAACACAGTCGTCCCGAATCATTGGGCCCTATAGAACACTTGCGCTTATTTATCCATAAAACTCCTACTTCTTAATCTTTGAATAGATTGAGAATATGCTAAAAATAAACCACCAATGCTTTTCTTTTCTTCCACCCGTATATTGGTTCTTTTTTTTGTTATAATAATAATGGGTATTGGCTGTACTGGTTGTGGCAGTGATACTCCACCAATACAGCCTCCCACCAAGAAAGAGGTCAAAACACCTACCTTTGACCGCCAAAAAGCGTATGATTATGTTGCCAAGCAAGTAAGTTTTGGGCCACGGGTGCCCGAGACGGCTGCTCATGATAGCTGTGCTACTTGGATAAAGTCCACTTTTGAGGCGGCTGGCTGGACTACCCAGTACCAAATTGCTACAGTACCGGGTTTTGACGACCAACCCATGCAAATCAAAAACATTATTGCTAGTATCCATCCAGAACGCAAAAATCGGGTACTGCTCTGTGCCCATTGGGATACCCGTCGGGTGGCCGACCAAGATACCGTTCGCAAACAAGAGCCTATTGTGGGTGCGGATGATGGTGGAAGTGGTGTAGGAGTGCTATTGGCCTTGGCCGAAGCCATACAACAACAACCCATTGATTTGGGTATTGATATTGTTTTGTTTGATGCCGAAGACCAAGGAGAATCGAGCACCCCCAACAAGCCTTTTCGTAGAGAAACTTGGTGTATTGGCTCTCAATACTGGAGTAAGAATATGCACCCAATGGCTCAAAAGCCTTATATGGGTATTTTGCTAGATATGGTGGGTTCTAGAGGAGCGCGTTTCCCCAAAGAAGGGGTTTCTATGCGCCATGCTGCTGGGGTAGTCAATCAAGTTTGGGGCGAGGCTTTGCAGTTGGGTTATAGCGATTTGTTTGTAAATAAGCTTTTTGGAGAATTGGTAGATGATCATGTTTTTGTGAATGATATTGCCAAAATTCCTACAATTGATATTATCAACTTGCCCACCAATCCTGCACTGAACAGCACCTTTGGACATTATTGGCATACGCACAATGATAATATGTCCATTATTGATAAGCATACCTTAGGAGCAGTGGGCGATGTACTTATTCAAGTACTCTATAAAAACGCTGCTGGGGTTTTGTAATTGATGGGGTTGAGGACACTGAATTATTGCGCCATGTTGGGGTTATTCATTGTTTTGGGGAGTGTTTTGGGCATTTATGGGTGAAGACAAACCTTGTTGCGCTCTCTTCAATGGTTTTCTTTTTAAGAATTAACTATCATGCCTTTTTTACAAATTCAGATTTTAATGCCATAGAACCAAATCCGTCAATTTTACAATCAATGTTATGATCGCCATCGGTCAATCTAATGTTTTTTACTTTAGTTCCCTTTTTGATAGGTTTAGGCGCCCCCTTAACAGGTAAATCCCTAATGACAATTACAGCATCTCCGTCTGATAATAGATTTCCATTTGAATCAACTACTTTTAAAGTAAGCTCATCTATTTCGTCTGTTGGGTTCCATTCATGAAAACACTCTGGACAAGCATATAGCTCATTTCCCATAGAGTAACCGTATGGGGATTTGCATTTTGGACAAGGTTTCATTTCCTCTGACATAATGTAACTGGGTTAATTTTAATCCTACTCTTACTAAAAAGTGCAGTTCTATAATACAATTTAATCCCCCCCAACACGGAGTTCGAATGTTTAAACAAATGCAACATACAAAAAAAAACATTCCTTTACAATAACAACAAACTAAACCAGCACACAATTTTCCCACCAAAAAACAACCCAACCCCTAATAATTTTTTTCCAATTATCTAATCTATTGGGGCTTTTGGATGCCTATCTGTTTACTCCTCAGAGGGTGGGGTTATACGCATTGTTTCTCCACAAGGCCAAAAATACTTTTATTCAAGTTGTGTACTATCACAAGTATTGTTAACTTAAAGGGAACAAGCCATTTGCTTGTTGTTGATTCCTATTTGTTCATTTGACTAACAATCATACAACATGAAGATTCCTAGTTTGATTCTCAAACAACTCTACAATTTTAATAGCCTAGAAAATACAGATCAAGGCACTCAGTTTACTGTTAAAAATCGTTTAAGTGATACTTCTTTTACTGGTCTAAAAGAGGTAAAAATTGAAGACAAAAGCATTCCTTTGGATAAAATTAAATTGCGTTTATCCGATGGTAGTATTTTAGATTCTCAAGCGGTGTCTGCTGAAAGTCCTATTCAGTTCAACCTGCGAGAAACCATTGATATGTTGTGTGATATAGAGCCATTATCAACTGGTAAGCACAAATTAGAAATTACCTTCTCTGCCGATCCTTTTGGCGATCTTACACTAGAAGTAGAAGATGGTCTTTCTCAGAAAGATGAGTCAAGAGTGTCTATTCCTAGAGACAAGGATGACGACTATGGTGAAAGTGCTATTGCTGAACGCCAAAAATTTGTAAAAGAATACACTGGAACAGAATTTAAGCATGTGGATAAGTATTCTTTTGATCCTCATATCTTATCGGGCAACTGTGAACACTTTACTGGCGTGGCTCAAATTCCACTGGGAATTGCTGGCCCTATCAAAATCAATGGAGAACATGCTACTGGCGAATACCTAGTACCAATGGCAACTACTGAAGGTACTTTGGTGGCTTCTTACAACCGTGGTATCAAGGTCATGAACCTTTGTGGCGGTGTTAAGTGTACCGTGGTTAGAGATTCGATGCAGCGTGCGCCTGTATTTGTATTTGAGAATGCACGTGCTGCTCGTGAATTTGTGGATTGGACAAAAGACAATTTTGCTAAAATTGCCGAAGAGGCAGAAGCAACTTCTAGTGTTGCCAAATTGCAATACATCGATCCGTATTTGTCCAATAAGTTTGCATTTTTGCGTTTTAACTATTCTACGGGCGATGCCGCTGGGCAGAACATGGTAGGTCGTGCTACTTTTGCTGCTTGTAGCTGGATTTTGGAGGTGTACAAAGCCAATCCTATTGAGCATTTCTATTTGGAATCTAACTTTGCAACCGACAAAAAAGCTTCGCAGATTAATATCATGCGTACTCGTGGTAAGCGTGTAACCGCAGAGATCGTGCTTAAACGCGATGTATTGGTGCAGCACATGCGTGTAACGCCCGAACAATTGGCTTACCACTCTAGTGTGTCTAACATTGGTTCGATTTTGTCTGGTGCCAACAACAATGGAGCGCACTCTGCCAATGCCATTACGGCTATATTCATTGCTACTGGGCAAGATGTAGCCAACGTGGCCGAATCTTCGGCAGGGGTTGCCTATGCAGAGCTTACAGATGAAGGTGATTTGTATATCTCTATTACTATTCCTTCGCTCATTATTGCTACTTATGGTGGTGGAACAGGCTTGGCTACCCAAAAAGAATGCTTGGAGATGCTAGACTGTGTTGGTCGCAACAAGGTTAACAAACTAGCGGAAATTATTGCAGGTGTTGTATTGGCTGGAGAGATTTCTCTAGGTTCTGCAATTTCTTCTTCTGACTGGGTATCTAGTCACGAAAAATACGGTCGCAACCGCTAGAAATAGCACATTTATAGATATAAAAAATGCTGTCTTCCATTGTTGAAGACAGCATTTTCTTTTATGCCTAAGCGCCTTATTAGAATTTAGCTTCCCTTGCAGTACTGGGAGTTTACAAAATCATAGCTAATGTTTCTAAAAAACAAATTGCTATTAATAGATTGGCTAGAAGTTTTTGGGGCATCATAAAAAGCACAACTAGAAGAGTAGGTAAAATCTACATCCTCCAAGCTTAGTGTGGGATCCCCCCACATATATATAACCCCTCCTTGTCCACCTGCATGTTCTATTCGGGTATACTCAAAACGGTTATCCATTGGTGTAAATCTGAATTCAAAACCTCTCCATGTGCTGTAATTTTTGGTCGTGCCTGTAAATACAATAGGAGCATTGGCTGTGCCTAATACTGATAATTTGGCCAAATCACGCACACTAAAACCTGTTTGTGGCAACATTTCCAACATACAACCTGCTTCTATAGTTAGGCTGGCCGTTCCCGATAAGCTTTGTACCCCTGTACTACTGGAGTCTGCAGGCATCAAACGATAGGGAACATTGAGCATGGGCCAATGGTAGGTTTCATTGACAAAAGGCATTATCGAAAAGGCAATATAATCATTGGTATTGCCTCGCAAATTATTGCCTGTAGTAATAGTACTAGCTTGTGTAGTGAACAAATGCATAGGCATCAGATTGCCTGTAATGGTAGTGTTTTCCAATTTACTCAAGCTGGCTGTTGCCCCTGCAAGATTGATTCCGTAAGTAGCACTCGATGTAATTTTAGAAGAGCTGATTGTTATTTTGCCCTGATCTAATACGACTACAGCCCCTTGTGCTGTTTCTCCATCCATAGGGAGGCCTCCTGCATCTTGTAGATGCACTTGATGTAATTGATTGAGTGCAGAAGATGAGCGCACATAAAGTCCTCTCCAATTGCCTATACTTTTGTGATCACCACGAATAATTACAGGTGCTGTGGAGGTGCCTATGGCTTGCAAGGTTCCAGTCGATTCTATTACTAGAGCTGCACTGTCCTCTACTTCTATTATAGTACCCGCTTCTATAAAGGTATTGGCAGAAATAGTGTATGTATGGTTGCCCGTAAGAATATAGTCAATGCCTTGTTGCTTTGTACAAGTATTGGTTAATACTCTATCAACGGTAAAATAACTGGGATCACTAATAATTTCTTGTTGACAATCCTTGGTATTATTTATATCACAAGCATTGAATGTTAATAGGGAAAAAATGCCTATGTAGATAAAAGGCAGAGGGGATAAACGCATCATGGTCGTATATTTTAAATAGGATGAAGGGTTAGTAGGGGTGTTTTATGGGGTGTTATCAATTAGATGATATTGCTTCAATATCGTTTTCTAGTTCCTAGTATAATTATTAACTCTTTTTATTTAGTTGGTCTGTTTGTATAATATCCTATTTGTGGTTTAAGTAGTCCTAAAAAATAGGAATTCCTTATAAAGATAAAAAGATGTTTTTACAAAAACGGTTGTGTGCAAGAATTATTATAACAACAGTACTGATTTAAACTGTTGTGGGAGTAGTCCTTATTGATTGTAATAGCTATCTGTGCCCCTCTCGAAATATTAAGGTTTTAGTTTTGTTCCAAATTTATTTGCTGATCCAAAACTATAGCTTGATATAAAAAGCAAATAATTTCAATTTTAGTGACACTTTTTATCAAGGCAAAAAGAAAACTAAAAAGCGAATAATTAATAGTTTTTTAAAAAAATAATACCGTATAAAACAACATTTTATTTTAGTTTTCTTTAATAAAAATTCTACTTTCTAGGGAGCTTGGCTTATCCTTAAACACACTTTTATTTATTTTCTAAAAATAGAAAAAAATTATTTTCAACTACTCTATAAAAGTTTTATTAAATTATTTTTTAGCAAAAAAACTATGGTGATTAGTCTAACACTCTTTTTCTTTGTTTTATATTTTTTTTAAACCCACAAACACATAAAACGCTTATTTTCAAAATAAAATAAACCCATACAAAAACAATTCGTCTTGATACAATTCAACCAAATGCCTTTTAAATGTTTTTAATCTAATAATTAATAAAAAAATTAAAATTGATTAAATTCTAAAACTCATAGGGTTCTATTTAAGTATATTTTTCTTACTCACGCTTCTAATATTATACCATTGCTTAATACCACCAATTGTTCCAAGTTTTCATTTCTTCACAAAATCAGTAAGCAATAGTTCTATAGTTTTGCAATTTCACTTTTTTTATCTAATTTAATGACATGATTAAACTAGAAACAAAAAAATAAAATCCCATACTTTCAATTAAAATTACATTGTTTTTAAATACATTGCTTCATGAACAAACAAAAGTTAGAAGAATCTATCAAAATAGCTTTCGAAAAAGGTGAAAAAGAGCAACTTGAAACGCTTTCTAAAGAAGCTGTGAGTTCTTATCCTAGTGATGCATTTGGTTATGCTTATTTGGCAGAATTTTTCATGATGGAATCTCCCGTTCCTTATGATAAAGCTGAAATCTGTATAGCTAAAGCTTCAGAATTATCTCCCAAAAACATTCAATATCTATCCCAATTCGCTCATATTAAATCAGAGATGGGGGAAAGCGATATTGCTCAAATTATTTGGGCAAAGATTTTATTGATAGAACCCAATAATCTTGAAGCATTGACGGCTCAAGGTAATTACCAGCTCTATACGGTCAAGGATACCACCAAAGCCATTGAGTTATTTGATCAAGCTATTGCCAGTCATATTGACAATCCAAGTGGTTATATTAATCGTGCCATTGCTTATACGGAATTGGAAGAATACGAAAAAGCCTTAAACGATTATAATCATGCTCTTGAGTTGGGTTTAGAAGAGACAAATGTTCAGGATTTATCTCTGAAATTGACCATCTTAACTCAATTGGAAAAGCAAGAGGAGGTATTGGATACGTATGACAAAATTTTGAGTATTGATGATAGTATGGCTGCTTATCATGTCAATTATGCACAATTGCTTTACGCTAGAGCGCAATATGAGAAAGCTGCAAAACATTATGGAAAAGCCCTAGAATTGCTAGAAAGCAATGATCCGTTTCTGTTGTATCCTTGGGGCGAATCTCTCTACAAAAGTCAACAATACGACAAGGCTTTGGAAGCATTCAATAGCTATGTAGAACATTCGGATGATCCCGAATTGGGGCTTTTGATGCAAATTAAGTCTAAAATTAAGTTGGGGCAGGCCAAAGAGGCATTAAAAAGTATAAAAAAAGCACAAAAATCAACTAAAGACGCTTATAAGAAGGATCAGCTTATTACACTTGAGTGTGAAGCACTTATAGGCTTAGAGGACTACAAAGAAGCCGGTAAGATTTTGAAACCTATTTTTGAGAACCCTGGTCCATTTCAGATTGAATCCCATTATCTGCTGGGTAAGCTGTGCTTTTTGATGGGCGATCCTCATTCTGCTTATCAATTGCTCAAAACAGCCGCTGGCCAGAATCATGAAGAGTCCATCACTTTTGTACGTGATGAGTTGCATGACTTGGCTTATTCTGTACAACAAGCTACATTTGAGAATAATCAAGCTGTTCTTGAAAAAAATGCGACTTCAGAATTCATCCAAAAGATAGAAGGCACCATCTGGCGTTTTGCAGATATAATAAGTCAGGGTTTTAGTGAATCATCAGAAGAAGCGATTGCTAGTGTCAAGGATGGTATGTTTCTGACTACTTTGGTGGTTACCAAAAAGGCATTACTTCAAGTTTCGCGTCAAGGGGTTTCGCTCTCTATATATAGAATCAATGAAGAAAGTCCTGAGGGAATTGTGGCTGAGTTCTATCCTTTGGATCAATTTGGTTCTGGAATGGCCGCCAATATTAGTCTTTTAGAAGATGGTTCGCTCAAATATGGGCAAGACGAGGAGTATTTGCTCTTAAAACCTCAAGGTATAGAAGACTTAGACCCAGGCATAAAAGCGCAACTTACTAAATTTATCAAACGTGATGTACTTGAATTGATGGGTGAGGGAATAACACCATTGGCAGATTTAGTTTGGTCAGCCTAACAACGCACTATTTGTACTAAATAGCACAACTCGTTTCAATAGATAGCGACAGGAATTTTTTTCCTGTCGCTTTTTTTATTGCAATACGGTATCGCTCGTGCTATAAAGCCTTTATACAAGCAAACGTTAAGGGAGTGACTACTGGAAAAAAGGAGAGCAAACAATCTATTTTGTCTTTAAAATCAAACCACTACACTTTATTTTTTTTCTAAAAATAACGCCTTCACTCTTTGCAATGGATTAGATAGTTGTAGAGTAAAAACTATTTTTGGGATAAAAATCTGAAGCTGTAAATACAGGAAATAGATTATTGGGTTTCCAATTTTCAAAAAATATGCTTATCCTTAGAGTGATTTTGGCAAAAAATGATTGTTTTTAATGCTAAAAACAACTTTTAAGTAGGTTGTGTTTGAGGAGCATGGGTTAATGAAAAAAAGAGCCACCCCCGACCAAAAGGATGGCTCTGAACTATGGAACTGTTCTAAATGAATGATCCCCGACCAAAAGAATCATCCTGTACTACGCAACTGTTCTAAAACGAATAACCCCCGACCAAAAGAGTTATCCTCAGCTACGCAATTTCTTTAAAATTGAGCCACCCCCGACCAAAAGGGTGGCTCTGAACTATGGAACTGTTCTAAATGAATGATCCCCGACCAAAAGAATCATCCTGTACTACGCAACTGTTCTAAAACGAATAACCCCCGACCAAAAGAGTTATCCTCAGCTACGCAATTTCTTTAAAATTGTATCAACTTTGTTCAATATTGATACTATTTAGCAACTTTATTACAAAAATACTAAGCAGCATGGCATTACCAGCCAAATGGTGAACCTCCCATAGGAGATTGAGGCATTACTCCCATTTGGGGCATTCCCATAGGGGACTGTGGTCTTCCCATCGGAGATTGAGGCATTCCCATGCCTCCCATAGGAGACTGCTGAGGCATTCCCATGCCTGCCCCCATACTTGCAGTTAGCCCTGCGCCTATGCCTGCACCTATACCCATTCCCATACCTATACCTGCTCCGAAGCTCATTAGCCCCATCATCCCCATGCCCATCATAGGCATTCCCATCATAGGCATTCCCATGTAATTATTTGTAACATTTGTAATATTTGTAACATTACCTTGGTGGTCTATGGTTTGCTGTAGTGGTGGCTGCCCCATGGCTTGTTGTTGCAGCAATTGTTGCTGTTGTTGCTGTTGCAGCAATTGTTGCTGTTGTTGCTGCTGTAGCAATTGTTGTTGTTGCTGTTGTTCTTGTAACATTTGCTGCTGCTGTTGCTGCTGCTGTTGCATTTGCTGCTGCTGTTGTTGCATCAATAATTGTTGTTGTTGCCACTGCTGACGCTGCTGATCTTCCTGTTGCTGCACCTTCATTTGCATTTGCATTTGTTGTTGCTGCTGACTTCCTTGCTGTTGTTTCATTTGCATTTGCATCTGCATTTGCATTTGCTGCTGCTGTTGTTGTTGTTGTTCTTTCTGTTGCTGCATCTGCATCTGCATTTGCATTTGCTGTTGACGCTGCTGTTCTTTCTGTTGCTGTATCTGCATCTGTATTTCTTGCTGACGCTGCTGTTCTTGTTGTTGCATTTGCATTTTCATCTGCATTTCCATTTCCTGCTGGCGTTGCTGTGTTTGCTGCATTTGCATTTGCATCTGCATTTCCATTTCTTGCTGGCGTTGCTGCGATTGCTGCATTTGCATCTGCATCTGCATTTCCATTTCCTGCTGCTTCATTTTCATCTGCATTTGCATTTCCATTTCCTGCTGTTGCATTTTCATCTGCATCTGCATTTCCATTTCCTGCTGCGGCTGGGGTTGCGCCCCTCCTGTCACGAGCTGTGCTGGCGTAGTCTTGGTAGCAAGCGTTTGCTCCAGATCGCTAATTCTGCTATCCAACGTTGCAATTTGTTGCTTAATTGCCTGTTCTTCTCTCTCCTCTTGAAGTTCTAACTCTTTATATTTATCTTTCTTTTTATCCTTCTTCTTTTTACACTTCTTCTTCTTTTTAGACTTTTTCTTCTTTTTAGACTTTAACTTCATCTCAAGTTTTACCTTGAGTTCTTTACACTCAGCGATTGTGCTACATGCTATTTTACATTTTGCTTTCATAATCAAAATTTTACAGCTGGGTTTTGTTTTTTGTAAAAATTATACATAACAGCTATTTGTTGCGCTAGATATACTATGCAACAAATAGCTGTAGTCTAATTTACCAGCCAAACATCTTCATGCCTCCGCTAAAATTGAACGGGAATCCTGGGCCAAACGAGAATGATTTCATAGCAGCGCCGGGGCCCTTGCTAAACATAAACATTCCATTGCCTTCACTAAACATGCTTTGCTGTTGAGGTTGTTGTTGTCCCCACATGCCTTGTTGTTGCTGTTGTTGTTGCCCTCTCATACCACGACCTCTGCCACGGCCTTGGCCTTTACGACCTCTACCACGGCCTTGGCCTTTACGACCTTTGCCACGACCTTTGCCACGACCTTTGCCTTTTCCGCCTCCTACACTCACATCAAGTCCCATATCCATGTCAAGGCTTCCGCCGCCGCCACTGGCATTCATATCTAAATCCATATCAAACTGATTTGGAGCACCATAATCTGCGCCGCCAGCTGCATAAGGATCATACGCTCCTCCTGTGCTTACATCTAAGCCCATATCCATGTCGAAGTTTCCGCCACCAGCACTAGCATTCATGTCCATATTCATATCAAACTGATTTGGAGCACCATAATCTACGCCACCAGCTCCATAAGCATCATACGGCTCTACGGCTGGTGTATTCATATCATAACCACCACCAGCTGCTCCATAAGCATCATACGGCTCTACGGCTGCATTCATATCATAACCACCGCCAGCTGCTCCATAAGCATCATACGGCTCTACGGCTGGTGTATTCATATCATAACCACCACCAGCTGCTCCATAAGCATCATACGGCTCTACGGCTGGACTCATTCCATAATCTACAGGAGGCATATCGTAAGCATTACCTGTTACGTCTACTCCTACGCCTACGTCTACATTACCACCGTCCGTTTGAACACCTACGCCTACATCTACATTACCACCGTCCGTTTGAACACCTACACCTACGTTCACGCCAGAACCTGGTGTTGGTACAGGCTCTTCTATTGCAGGTTGTGCTTCCATAATAGGCTGAATCACTTTGACCTCAATTACATAATCATTGTAGTCATTATCAGACCCAGCACCTACAATATCTTCAGCTTCTAACAACCAAGTATCGGGGCCTTGCTGCGTTCTTCTAACCTTACTTGGGTTGTAGCTTTTTCCTCTATTGCTACTGTGTAATAATTGAATCTTGAATTGAGATGGTGCCCCTGTGTTGTTAGTAACACTTATAGAGCCTTTTTCTTCCATGGTATGCAGCTTCTGGCCATCATGTATAGTTAACTGCTGTAGGTAGCCTGCATTTTTTGAAACAAATTTAGCTTGCACCTCTCCTCCGGGAGCAACATCCAAGAAACAATCAAAATCACCTCCAGACATAGCCACAGGTTGTGGTTCTGGCTGTGCTATTGGCATTTCTTCCAATGGTGCTTCCATTGGTGGCTCTTCTACTGGTGGTAATTCTCCGCCACCATTATCTACACCTATGCCTATACCTGCTTGGGTATTGTCAGTTTCTAAGCCTACTCCTAATTGGGAGTTTTCGCCATCAGACTGATAGCCTACTCCAATTTGAGAATCTTCTGTTTGTAGGCCAGCTTGTAGTTGGGTATTTTCCCCATCTCTGTCTAAGCCTACTCCGAATTGAGAATCTCCTGTTTGTATATTTACACCTACGTTGGCATTACCTTCTGTTGCTATATCTACACCTACTTGAGAGTCTTCTGTTTGATAGCCTGTTTGTAGTTGGGCTTGATCACCATCTTCTTGATAACCTAATGCAAATTGAGCATCTTCTGTCTGTGCGCCTACTCCGATTTGAGTTTGATCACCACTTTCTTGCAAGCCTACTTCTAATTGAGCATCATCGGTTTGTACGCCTACTCCTACTTGGGTATCAGCAGGGGGCATTTCAGCTTCTACAGCTGGCATTATTGCTTGAACTACTTTAACTTCTACTACGTAGTCATTGAAATCGGTGTCTTTCCAATCTTCGGAGTGGAATATCCATGTATTGTTTCCTTGATCTTTTGGACGGAGTTTGCTTGGAGTAAAACCTCTACCAGATAATATCTGAATTTTGAATTTAGAGATGTCATTGATAGGGTTGGCAACTACCATTGAGCCTTTCTCAGCCATTTCATGCAGCGTTTGTCCATCGTGTATGACCAATTTTTGAGGGGCAGAAGATTCTTTAGAAATAAAAGAGGCATGAACTTCTGCTCCTGCAGGCACATCAATGAAACTTTCATATTCTCCACCTGTCAAAGCAGCTGGTTGTGCCTCTACTGGTGGCTGCTCTACTGGTGGTTGCTCCATTGGTGGTAATTCTGCGCCACCATTATCTACACCTACCCCTACACCAACTTGCGTATCATCGGTTTGTACGCCTACTCCTAGTTGGGAGTTATCGCCATCAGATTGGTAGCCTACCCCTACTTGCGTATCGTCAGTTTCTACGCCTACTCCTACTTGTGTATTATCGCCATCTCTTTGTAAACCTACCTCCATTTGAGCATCATCAGTTTGTACATTGACACCCACCTGAGCATTTCCTTGCGTTTTTATATCAACACCTACTTGTGAATCTTCTGTTTGTAATCCTGCTTGTAGTTGAGATTGATCGCCGTCTTCTTGGTAAGCCACCCCTACTTGAGTATCATCAGTTTGTACGCCTACTCCTAGTTGAGTCTGATCGCCACTTTCTTGCAAACCTACCCCTACTTGAGTATCATCAGTTTGTACACCTACATCTACCTGAGTATCTGCAGGAGGCATTTCAGATTGGTTAGGCATTATTGCTTCTTCAGCGCCACCTACTAGTTGGAAGTTTAGATCACTAACCGTAATCGTTTCATCAGCTCCAGTTGTATTTACATAAAAGTCTACAACAACTTGTCCATTTCCATTCACTTGTGCTTCAAAGGTGAATGGTTTGCTAGCAGAACCTCTAAAAGAAGAATCATTGATAACTTGCTGGCCATTTGCTGCAACTACAAAATAGTCTTTTAATTTACCAGCAGTATCCCATGTTCCATGAGAGGTTGCAGTAAGAGAGAAGGCAACTTTTTTATTCATATTTTCTGCACCAAATTCAAAAACCTCTTGGCGAGTTTCCTGCTGTTGTAGCGTAAAGTTACCTGTTGGTTGTGGTTCTGCGGCTGGTAATGGTTGTTCTACTGGTGGTTGTTCTACGCCACCAGTATCTACGCCTACCCCTACACCAACTTGCGTATCATCGGTTTGTACGCCTACTCCTACGTCCGTATTAGCACCGTCGGTTTGGACACCAACTCCTACCTGCGTATCGTCAGTTTCTACGCCTACTCCTACTTGCGTCTGATCGCCGTCGGTTTGGACACCAACTCCTACTTGCGTATCATTGGTTTGAACATTTACTCCTACGTTAGCATTACCACTTCCTTGTACATTGACCCCTACTTGAGTATTCTCTGTTTGGACACCAACTCCTACTTGAGTCTGACCGCCGCCCGTTTGGACACCTACACCAACTTGCGTATCATCGGTTTGTACGCCTACATCTACTTGAGTAGTTGGTAAATTTATAGCGGCATTAGCTGCGCGTGTGATTGCTGGAAATAGTTGACTCAATTTGCTGCCTACTGCTGGGTTTAGTGTTACACTAAAAGGCCCAGAGCTACTAAGGTCTACAAATGATTGTTGAGTAGTAAAAAGTCCCGCACTAATTCTTGGAATAGTCACCTTGGCATAATTCATAGAACCCATATCATACGAAACCACTCCCGGTTGTACGGTCGCTCCAACAGTAGCCAATTGAGCAGTAAATTCTTCCAGTTGTGCTGGGTTCATCATGCTCATATCAAACTGAAAGTTAAAAGCAACGGAGGCATTAACCTGAAAGTCAATTGGGTTAATATTCATCCCCAATTTATTAGGCATTACTCCCAACTTATCTTCTAAAGGCGCACTAACTTGAAGTCCTGATAAGGTTTGTTCCATCGTAGCCTGCTGCTGGCCAAATGAACCCATATCAAAGGTTGTTGTAGCGGTGTTATTCATAGTTAGATTTGCACCAACTGTTCCGACCAATGCTACCCCTACCCCTCTACGCTCTAAAGCACCATTGAACATAAACTGACCTTGAGTTACGATATTTATCTGCAACTGCCCAGCTTGTCCACCAATAGGCTGACTAGGAACGTTGTATAATTCATAATTGATTTGTGGGTGTGCATTAATGATTGCCGTAATAGGATCCTCTAATGGACCAGAAGCCTCATTTTGTCCTGGCTTGCCGCACAATTGACTTGGATTTATACTATTGCCAAGTAATGCTTCTAATTCACTTATTTTAGCTTCCAGCATGGCTATTTTAGCCTCAAGCATAGCCTGCTTTTTCTGCTGTTCTTCTGTAGATACTTGTACTTCTACAGTAAGTGCTATTTCATCTGCTTTTACCTCTAGAGCCACTTTTACACTCTTGAGTTGATTGAGTTTCTCCGTAACTATGTCTACGTTTGCTTTAACATCCATATTTTTTTTATTTTATTATAACTATAACATCTATTAACACTTGAATAAATATAATTCATAATGGGCTCCAAATTGAGCCACCCCCGACCAAAAGGGTGGCTCTGAACTATGGAACTGTTCTAAACGAATGACTCCCGACCAAAAGAGTCACTCTCAACTACGAAATTGTTTTTTATAAATTATATTATATTTTATACTTTAAATCAAAATTTATGATATACTACCACCCAAATAGGTTTTTCACTGAGGATGCTACCTTGTCAACAACCTTTGCTGGTTTGGGTAATCCCATACCTATATTGATAGAGCAATCGGCTTTTAAAAGTGGGGTATCAATTCCAAGGTCTAATCCTACTCCTATTTTGCCATCACCTGCCTGAATGCCGATTCCTGCTTCTACTCCTACTTTTCCACCACCGGCTTGCACGCCTATACCAGCCTGCATATTTACATCACCACCACCGGCTTGCACGCCTATACCAGCCTGCATGTTTACATCACCGCCACCGGCTTGCACGCCTATACCAGCCTGCATGTTTACATCACCGCCACCAGCTTGTATGCCCATGCCGGCTTGCATGTTCATATCACCGCCACTGGCTTCTATACCCATACCAGCTTGCATATTCATATCACCGCCACTGGCTTCTATACCCATACCAGCTTGCATGTTCATATCACCACCTTGGCCATTACCACTATTCATGCCCACGTTCATATCCATGTTCATATCACCGCCTTGGCCATTACCACTATTCATGCCCACATTCATATCCATGTTCATGCCGCCGCCTTGGCCATTACCACTATTCATACCTACGTTCATATCCATGTTCATATCAC
>CAYULH010000022.1:0-51612 GCA_964445645.1 uncultured Aureispira sp.
CCTTTTGCAAATTGATCTTCTGTTACCTTAAAGGTATGCTTAATCCCCTCATTAACCCCCTCTACTTTTATAGATGGAACAGGAATTTCAATACCTAAATCGTCATCTGCAAATGTTTCCCAATTGGCAATCTTAGCAATATCATCATTCAAGTCTGTTTGGAAAATCAAACGTGCCTTGGTTTCATCTTCTAACTCTGTTACAGAAAGGTTAGGCTCTGAAACTTGATAAATTTTATATCCTTGGAAATTGTATGTTGTATCTAAACCAGTACCCAATGCAGCTAATGAACGCAACTCGGCTGGAGATTCTTCATAACCCAACTTGAAGTTATTAGATACAGGCGCATTGTATAAGTTCAAGATTAATTCTTCATCCAACTCTACTACATCAATAAATGGGGCATCTGGTCCATCTGTAATTTTGAAACAGTTATCAAAAAGATTCTGTGCCAATACATCTGCCTGAACCAATGGTTTTAAGCTTGGGCAGGGATAATCTGGAATACTAGGCACCCATACTACTCCTGAAATCATCTCATTGGTAGCCCCCGGCTTGAGTACAAATGGCCCAGAGGTATGCAAGAAACGTTGATCCAAACCCGAAAGGTTTTCGCTACACATTGACCATGCCCCCGGCCCTGTTTCATTAGGGAAAGAAGGGAACACATAAGGCGTAGGTGTAGCTGTGGTATTAGCAGGATCATAGCCATCGCCACCAGCTGTAATAGGCGTTTCGTTAGGCCAGAATCCAGAGATTAGGCGATAAAAACCTAATGCTGATGAGGGATCTCCTTTGGGGTCAGAATTACTGTTGATGTGGTATTGGAAAGAAGATAATCCAATTTCATTGCCAAATGAATCCAAAGGCCCTCTAAAATAATCTACCCCTAATGCGGGTACATCCAAACCATAGCCTGCAGAACCTTGCGTTCCACATGGGTCGTCATCTTCTACGTCTTGATTGTATACATACCCCAATCCAGTTGCCGTATCACAACCAATGTAGTCATCATTCGCACAACCCAAATCTGGGTCAGACCACAAAGAGAAATAGGTATCTTTTAATGTTAATTTATTTCTGTTCAGTAGTTTATAACGATAGAAGGTCATATTATTGACTGCATCTGTAGTACGATAACCAAAAGCTGTTACCTGTACTTCCATCTGCATGGGCTGACCATTAGTTTGTGTGTGCAAGTTACCATTGTCATTATACACCCACCAAGTCATCTGATCCGCATAAATAGGATTGTTGTAATCAAATGCTTTTTCGGCACAGTTTAGAGACACCTCAATAATAGGGTGATCACCATCTCGTGGATCGTAGATACCATCATTATTAAAGTCGATAAAAGGAGCCAAGTCTTGATCGTAATCACGAATATCAAAACCGTGAATTTCGGCAAATAGAGGGTTTCCTCTACCGGGCCAACCTCTCAAACCTCTTGAAATTTGTCCTTGTACCCCCGGATTTAAGGGATCCAATACATCTGCTCTAAGTGCAGTAATATCATCGCCAAACACCGTAAAGTGTCTATCCCAACGCTCACATTCTATCTTCTCAATAGTTCCCAAATCTGGGTCTAATGGCCCTGTCCAATAGTCATTACCATTGCTACGATACGTTTGTGCAGCCAAGATGAGGTTGTCCCCTGCATCGTAAGCTCCCAACCAGATCGCTCCAGCAAATAGAGCTGATATTTCGGGTTCTCCCGAAGCAGGATCTACATTGGGTACAATATAACGGGCAGTTTGATTACCATCCCACCACATATCACCACCAGCACGCAACAAAGCACGTACATTGTTGATATTGAGGTCTGTTTGCGCTCGCGAGGCCGTACAATCGGCACGATACGATTTTTTATTGTCTGTTTTGTGTCGCACAGGATTACCCACAAAATCCCTTGCATTCACTGCCGAAACAGCGATAAAGGTTAGGAGTAATACTGCTATACAGCTTATTTTATTCATTGTCTATTTAATTTATACTTGATAGAATAGACGCTCCAACACAGTGGTTGGAACGCGTTCTTCTTATAGTGTTCTATTAGAAACCAAAGATTAATCCTAAGAAAATTCGTCTAGGTCTAGAAATATTGAATGGGTTGTTCATACGCAAATCATACAACAATTCGTAAGACTGTGGCTGAGATGCAGCGAATCCTGGACCAGGGCTTTCTGCAGTAGTTAAGAACCCATCATCAGTAGTAGAACCAGTAGTAGAATATACAGCCAATGGATTTTGAGTGTTTAATAAGTTCTGGATACGTAAATAAACATTCAAACGAATAGGATTTTTGGTTTTTGGTCCAATTACAAAATCTCTATCCAATTTTAAAGCTATACGGAATGTCCAATCCATACGAGCACCATTGATACTTCCAATGGTAATTCTATCCTCAAAAGAGTTTCCAATACCACCTGGAATTTCCTTACGTGTATATGGACGACCAGAGTTAACATTGAAAGCTACGTTTAATCCTGTGTTTTCTAATACGTCAAATTTTCCAATCTTAGGCCCGTTGTATTTTTCACCTTTTCCATAACGATAATCTGCCATCAAGTAGAAAGTGTGGCGTTGATCAAATGATAATGGGAAAACGTACTTTAATTCTCGTGCTGCAATTCCCGAAGAAGAAGTTGGGCTTGAACCAGTTCCCTCAGAGAATGCCAGCGTATAGTTGGCTAGGATACGCAAGTTGTTGTTGGAACGCATATCATACTCCAACTTAAAGGCTTTGGTAGTAGAGAAATCACTGTTACCAAAAGAAGTATAAGTGATAGGATAAGCGTTGACAAAATCTCTAGCTTGGATCAAGTCGCGCTCTTCTCTATACAACAAGGATACTTTGAACTTAGAAAAGTCTGTTAGTTTTTGTTGGAATCCTACCTCGTAGTTGATGGTACGTTGAGGCTTCAAGTTTGGATTGCCAATAAAAGAATTGGCATCAGCAGCAATTTCTCTAAAGTTGTAGTACGTATAAGGAGAAGCAAAAGCACCACTTGGTGGACGCTGTGCCAATACATCATAGTTGGCGTAGAAGTTAGCATCTCTAGAAATAGGGAAAGAGAACGCAATACGTGGCATTACAATAAAAGTAGGTGTAAAATCACGGAAAGCCAATGTGGGGTCATAATTCTCACCTTGAGGATCAATTTCTGAAGTACCAAACCCTTTCAAAGCAGGGAAAATAACTGTACCCAACTCGTTTGCATTGTTAACAGGAAGTCCCTGTGCATTGTACCATTGCTCACCATCGCGATAGCCCACTACACTTGCATCTCTACTGTTGTCATTTACATACACGGCAAAATCATCGTCAATATTACCAGGACGAATAGTATTACCACCAGCAGAATAACGTGAATCTACGTCGTAGAACTCTCCTGCTGTTTCATATCCTGTAACAGAGAATGGATCATTTAATACCTTGGTATTGGCATCATAACTATCAAAACGAACCCCAATATTGCAAATAATATCTTTGTAAGTAAATTTATCTTGAATATATCCAGCTGCATAAATAGGTGCAAATGGCGCAATAGGACGTGTTTTGATTTCCTTAGGCCCATCTGCTGTTTCTACCGTTGCTGTTTCTGTAAAGAAAGAGAAGAAATCTACATTGGTGCCAAGAGGATTTCCTAAATAATCATATCCAAAGTAATTCAATACACGCTGTTGTCCTGTAATCAAAGTCGTTGCTTCAAACCACTCTAAGTCCATTTGTTCGGGTGTAAATTCGTGTACATTTACCCAATCTCTCTTAGTCAAGCCATTGGCTTCTCTCAATCGAGAAGCAAACAAAGACATTTCTACTTCTCTGCCCTCTTCGTCTACACGAATCAACGAGTTGTACAAATCAAATTGACGTTGACGAATAGGGTCATAATACACTTCACCTGTTGGGCTAGTACGATCGGTAGCATTAGAAATGTGGTTGTTCACCGTTTGATCGGCCAAGTTCCACAATTTGAATGGCTGAATACTGTACGAGCGAGAAATACGCTGCTCAAAGGTTCCTCCCAATTGAACAGAGTGACGAATGGGGTTGCCCGAACGACGTGCCATTACCAAATCAAAGTTGGCCTTAACATTAGCACGTACTTGGGTGCTGTTGTTTTTGCCAAAACTTGGGCCATCATCACCACCTGAATAATGCGGTGAATTAAACAAACCATAAATACTAGTACGAGCACCTGTATTTTGTCCATTGATGATCTCCATTTCATCTATATTCAACGGAGAATTAGGATCAAATGGATTACCAGGTTGTGATAATAAATTATTGTAGGATGCTAACCCCGGATTGATGTCCAAGTTAGGCTCATATCTATCAAAAGAGTTGTTAAATGAAGCATGTCCATTGGTAACATTCAAACCAATAGTATCACCTACTGAGTTGGTTACATAAGTAGTATCTACCGCATCAATGATTGGCACACGACTTCTGAAAAACTTACCCACATATCCATATTCCCACAAACGATCATTGTATCTTGGGTCTTCACTTGCACCATTGGTAGCTGTATAATCTCCTTGCAATTCATAGCTAAAGTTCTGGAATACAGGCTGCAAAGAAGTAGAATCCATGTCCTCTTCCTCTTCGCCACCAGGTTGTGTAGAACTTACCGTGTGACGGAAACGCCCAGAAACACGCCAAGTATTGGTGCGATATTGAGGGTTGAATTGAGGATTGAATAAGCGGTTGGTTACGCCAGCAGAGTTCCCCCAATTGAATTGAGCATTACCTCCTACTACAAAATAAAAGTCCTTGCTAGGTTTAAAATCAATTTTACCATTGGCAATAGCATAAGATTCTCTAGCATTGGGGCGCACTGCGATTGGTTCCAAATCATCAGCAGTCAAGAAGTCAGCGGCAAACACCGTACCTGACCCACTAGGATTACGTACTAGAGGATTGGCCAGTATTTCGTTCAATTTGTCCTGTTTTAATTGGAACGATCCCAACGCAGAAGGACGTGTATCTAAGGTGGTAGAATAAACACCTGCAAAGCGATAACCCAAAATAGTGGCTTTACGGATTCTACCGTCTTCTTTTTTCAAGGTATCTCCCAGTGCATTGGTCATTGGACGAGCCAAGATAGGCCCAGACAAATACAAATCGGCACGGTTGGCAGCAAAGGCATCCAAAAATTGAGACGTTTCTAACTGCACCCCACCTGTAAAGTCTGAAGAAGGGCCTTTGGTGATAATGTTGGTAATAGAACCTGTAACATCACCAAACTCGGCAGGAACTCCAGAGGTAATAATCTGTACTTGATCAATTTCTGTTTCGGGAATACCCAAATTACCAATAACACGTACCCCATCTACATAGGTATCGTTACTTGATGAACGGCTACCATTAGAATTAATTGCTTCGCCTTCGTCTGCTTGGCTCACCCCTGCAGTAGTGGCAACAATACTCGTTACACTACGGGTAGCCAAGGTTTTGATATCTTCTGATCCCAATGTCTGACCACCAGAAGTAGCATCTTGCTCAATCAAAGGAATGCGATAATCACGAACTACGATTTCCATTTTTTTTCCTGTACTGTCACTTCCAAAAGAGAATTCTTGTCCCTCTTCCATTTCTACATCAAAACGAACAACTTGTCCTAATCTGATGACAACTCCATTGGTCTGAACAGTGGGAAAACCAACATAGGATACCAATACATCATAAGTACCTGCATTGACGTTTGAGAAGTTGTAGTTACCGTCGAAATCCGTTTGGGTTCCTGAGATTTGCACGCCCTCCTTTTGGAGTACGACGTTTGCAAATGGAAGTCCTTCGCCGTTGCCAACATCAATAACCTTCCCTTGCAAACTACCTGTTGTCTGTGCGAGCAAAGCTGTGCTCCCTACAAACAGCAGGGTTAACAAAATTATGTAACGAACCATAACCATAAGAACTTTAATAAAAATTAAAAAATTAAACATTGCATAAAAGAGCACTGCTCCTTTAGCAGTGTCTTGGAGCATTGGGCAGTGGCACAATAATAAAATTAACTACAACCAGCCTGCTTTGCACTCCTGACAAAAAACGAGTAACCAACACCTTTTTTGCCTCTATCTTTGTTTCTGTCTAAACGTATTATCTCAATGTTATGACATTATAGGTAACCAGCCCTAATGCCTACATTCAACTGTCAAATTATATTTTGCCTTAACTAAAGTAACTAGTTTTTTTTGGGAGCATAATGATAATGCTATCTTTCCTTATGTAAGGTGAAATAGCAATAATAGTTCATTAACATTCTTAAAAGAAAATTAACAAAACACAAATCACTGTTTATCAAAAAAATAGCTACTAAAACTTACTTTAAGCAAGCCAAATAATTTATTTTTTTACACATTTGTTAAGGCTACAAAGACTAACAAAAGTATCATCAAATTTCGACAATTCCAAGTCTACAGCTTCATAATTCGGCCTAATAACAACTTCGCCAAACGTTCTTTAGATTCATTGGTCCAACCAGCCACATGTGGTGAGAGCAGGACATTTTCTTGCTTAAACAACACCGCAAAAAGAGCAGCTTCCATTATACTATAAGTTTCGGGCTTCTCATTTTCAAATACATCCAAACAAGCCCCTTTAATATGCCCATTGTCCAAACACTTGAGCAGATCGTGTATAGGAACAATATTTCCACGAGAAGTATTGACCACCACCAATCCCCTCTTAAAACGCTTCCAATAGTCTTCGTTAGCCATTCCTTTGGTTTCGGCAGTGGCTGGCAAATGCAAACTCAAGATTTGTGCTTCGGCAAATAATTGCTCCATGGTGCATTCTTGTACATGCGGCAAATCATCGGCATAGTTCGTCAGATACTTATCATAAGCCAAGACCTGCATTCCAAATCCGGCCAATCGTGTGGCCAAAGCACGCCCTGTATACCCAAAACCAACAATTCCAATGGTTTTGCCCCACAATTCCCAACCTCGATTTTGCTCTCGTTTCCAAATGCACTGGCGCACTTGCTGATCGGCTTGGCGCAAATTATTGGCTAAACTCAAGAGCATTCCCAAGGCATGTTCAGCTACGGCATCACAATTGCCATCTGGTGCCCTGATAACCGTTACTTGATGAGCAGCAGCAGCTTCTAAGTCTATGATTTCTAAGCCTGAACCCAAACGGCCAATAAATTTTAGCTGGGGTGCGCCTTCTAAAAAAGCTTTGTCAACTAAGATTTTGCTATTGATAATTAAACCTTGGTAAGCAGCAACCAATTGACGAGTAGTTGCCAAATCAATTTTGGGTAAATAGGTACAGTGATAACCGGCGGCCGTTAATCCTTCAATGAGTAATGGATGAACAGCATCTGTGATTAACACTTGTGCTGTTGTGCTAGTGCTTTGTTCTTGTTTCATGCTAAAGAAATCTATTTTGTTGTTGTATCACAACAAATGTAGCCTTTCTAAGCAAAGCTTAAAGAAGTCACTATAAAAAATTACGATTAGGTGGATTTTTTAGACCATGCAGTATCAAAGGACGACTTGTTATACACAAGTAACTTTTACTACTATTAGAAGTGCTTTGGTGAGGACACTACAGAAAATGTAAGGAGAATTTATAAGGTAAACAATAGCTATATCCATGTTGGGGAGGACAACTATACTACTAATATAACTATAAATATTGAGAAGCACGCTGTGTTAGGGCAATAAATTCTGAAACAGATAAATTTTCTGGTCTTTGTTGAAAAAAAGTATCTTCAAACAAGACTTCTTTTGGAAAGAATTGCTTCATAGAATTACGCAGCATTTTTCGGCGGGTACTAAAGGCTATTTTTACGATGGCTTTAAAACTACTTTCGTCACAACCCAAATTTTCAAAATTGGGTTTTCGAGTTAAGCGAATCACCCCTGACTGCACCTTGGGTGGCGGATTAAAATGCTCTGGCCCTACCGTAAATAAATATTCTGTATCATAATAAGCTTGTACCAATACGGTGAGTACGCCATAAGCCTTGCTGTTGGGTTGGGCTGCTACCCGCTCTGCCACTTCCTTCTGAAACATGCCTACCAATTCGGGTACATCTTGGCGGTACTCTATGAGTTTGAATAAAATTTGAGAAGAAATATTGTATGGGAAGTTACCAATGATAGCATAAGGTTCTTGAAAGTGTTCTTGTAGGCGTACTTTGAGAAAATCCTCGGCTATAATATACGGAAATAAGGCAGGATAATGCTGGGTCAAATAATCGACCATATCCCTATCGGCTTCAATTACATGCAGTTGGTGTTTGGGATATTGCTCTATCAAGTGCTTGGTGAGCATACCTTGTCCTGGACCTATTTCTACAATTTGTTGATAGTCATTTGTACCCTTTAGCCCCAATGCTATATCTCTAGCAATGTGTTCTTTGTTTAAGAAATGTTGTCCATACGATTTTTTGACTTTCATAAAAATTATCTACAATTTCATATTGCTATAATAACATCTTTTCTAATTCTTTAATATATGGACAATATCCCAACCTTCCGAATATCATATAGTTCTTAATTGTTGCTGTTCTATCTGCGTCAATAAAACTATCTTTTTTAAGTCTCATTTCCTTGCCTTCTGGTGAATCTTGCTTAACCATAAACCCTCTATGTATAGAGGATTTATCTGTTCCTGTTACCATACAAACAAAAGATTGATCTTCTAAAATTTCAATAATTACGACAGGTCGAGCTTTTGTATCGGTACTATCTTCAAAAGGAAAGGATGCCAATACAACATCACCAACTTGATATTTTGACATGGTTTATCTTTCAAGAAATTCGATTTCACCTAGAGTAAGTGCTTTGGAGTAATCGTACTCATCTTCTTCATCCTCAAACCAATGCTCTAAGCCTTTATTCAGTTTAGCAGCCTCTGCTATTTGTTCTTCTGTTAATCCTTTGGGTAATAAATGAAGTTTTTCTCCAAGCTCTGTACGAAATAATTTGACTAGATGTTCAAGAGTGACATAGGGCCTTAAAATAAACTGGATAAAACGAGGTAAGTTACTTATATCCGTTTTATTTTTGCTTACGTTTAGAAGTGCTCGATATACTTCCTTTAAGGAATCATATTCTTCTTCAGTTGTTATCTTTGCTTCTTTTAGTAGTGCCAATTCTTTTTTCAATGTTCGGTTTAATAACAAAATAATAAGACTGAATCCAAGCAAAAAAAGAGGAAGTATCAATACTAATATTAAGAACATAGCAATTCCCTTACCTATTCCCATATAGAGTTTAGTGATTCCTTTAACTGTCTCAAGAACCCCTAATGACCTTGTTGCTGTTTGTTTTGTTAATACAAAATCCATGCGTTACTATATGTTTTTTCTGTTTTAATACTTACACAAAAACATCAAATTGTTGTTAATTGTACTTTTAAAAAGTACTAATTAATTTAAAAGTAATCTCTTGTAAAGATACAATAAATTTATAAAAAGTGGTTTTCTTGTTCTTATGCTTAAACAAAAATAGCACCATTTCAACAACAATTTCAGTTGGCAATATTATTACAAATCCACTTTATCCAAAGATACAATAAATATCCAAGACTATTTTACCTCGTAATTTTTAAACAACTTCAATGATTCCTTGCGACTTTTGCCCTAAAAAGGAAGTATTCCCCAAATTTCTTTATCTTTACTTTTCGGCATATCTATTCAAATATGCTAAAACCCCACTCCCACAAGCATTTGCCTCAATAAACACAACCACTCCTACAGTAATCTTGTTTATTGTATAAATTTTATCATCTCCCAAATAGTAGAGTTTGCTTTAACTCTAATTAATTTGGATCAATACAGGTGCTAATCATCTGTTTATAGTTCTATGACCGACAAAAAATTAAAAATAGGTATTTCCTCTGGCGACATCAATGGAATTGGTTTGGAGGTAGCCCTTAAAGTATTATCTGACAAACGTTTACTAGACTGGTGTATTCCAATTATCTATGCTTCTACCAAGGTAGTTTCTTATCATAAGAATATTGCTAAAATTAGAGATTTCTCTTTTCACAATGCCAATAGTGTAGAACATATCAACCCTCAAGCAGTTAATGTGATTAATTGCTGGATGGAAAATGTAAAAATCACATTAGGACAAATCACTGCTGAAGGAGGCAAATATGCCACGTTCTCCTTGGAGCAAGCAACCGAAGATTTGCGCTTGGGGCATTTGGATGCCTTGGTAACAGCTCCTATCAACAAAGCAGCCATGCAGGCCAGTGGTTTTGAATTTCCGGGCCATACGGAGTATCTCACCCACAAATTTCAGGCCCCCGAAAACTTAATGTTCTTGGTCAATGAATCGCTGCGAGTAGGCTTGGTAACCAATCATTTGCCCTTGAGCAAAGTAGCAGCAACCATTACGCAAGAACTGGTACTCAAAAAAATAGAATTGATGGCAGAAACCCTGCAAATGGATTTTGGCATTGATCGCCCTGCTATTGCGGTATTGGGACTCAACCCCCATGCAGGTGATGGTGGCGTATTGGGTACAGAAGAGCAAGATATTATTATGCCAGCCATAGAAGCAGCCAAAAAGAAAGGCATTTTGGCTATTGGGCCTTATGCGGCTGATGGTTTCTTTGGTTCGGGCAATTATCTCAATTTTGATGGCATACTGGCCATGTACCACGATCAAGGGCTAGTGCCCTTCAAGGCGCTTTCGTTTGGCAAGGGCATCAACTTTACGGCGGGTTTGCCTGTTATTCGCACCTCGCCCGATCATGGAACTGGTTTTGATATTGCAGGTAAGAATGTGGCCGATCCACAGTCGTTTAGAGAAGCCCTGTACTTGGCCTTGGACAGTGCGCGCCAACGGGCAGCCTACAAATTGATGACTAAAAATCCGATTCAGGAGATTGTTATTGGCGAGGAAGAAGAAGAGGACGAAGACCATAAACCTTCTAAAGAAGAGAATAAATCAAAAAAGAAACCGCATAAAAAAGAGCGTCGTGAAAAATCTCCACGTTCTAACAAACAACAGGAAGGCAAAACCACTCCAAAACCCCATAATACAGCGCAAAACACCAAAACGCCTGCTGAAAAAAACACGGAAAAGCCTACAGAACCACCAGTTCCGAAAGCTAAACAACAATTATCTGTAGAGGAACGCTCGGAATTGACCAATCAACCACCGAAAAAGCAAGCCGAAAAATCTGATTCGGCTACGGCATCAGTACCTGAAACAGCAGCACAACAGCCGCCGGAGGAGCCAACCAAGAATTTGGCACCTGCCAAAGAGGAAGGGGTAATCCCCACAGTAGTTCCGACTCCCGAGCTGCTCCAACAAGACAGTGCTGCTCCTGAAGAAAAAACAGATACTCCTACAGCAGAGTAGTGTTATTCGTATGATATACAATACAAAAGCGGATGCGACTAAGGGTCACATCCGCTTTTATTTTTTAAGTTATTTGAACTTGTTACAGGGTCAATAATGTTCTTAAATCTGCGGCTGATGCTGGCACCGCTACAGGTTTCATAGACAAAATTGACTTGTTGGGATCGGACACTGCTGTTGTACTAGATACTTCTGCCACCAACAGATCACCTTGGGCAGTCATGGCCCAAATCTTTTGTTTGAGTTGCTCATCGGAGGGCAATGGCACATTGGAGCGACTTTGATTACTAGGGGCAGAATAGTAAAATTGCTGATCTTGAGCAGCTACAAACACCTCTTGTAACTCAATGGGAGTTCCTTCCAAATCTACAAATTGTGTCGGCACCGTTTCCGTTTCTTTCCATTCTACAGGTGTGCCACAATTCCACAAGCCAAAACGTTGTATTTCAAAACGATTGATAATATTCACCAAAACCTCTTTGGTTATTTGTTCTTGTGCCAAGGCCACTATTTCGGTCTCCCAATCTGCCAAAGCTTGTTGATATTTGGCCTGTTCTACTTCAAATTTTGCTTTCGCTTCCTGTGTTGCGACTACTACGGGTTCGACTTTAGCGACTTTTTGGGTAATTTCTCCCTGTTCATTTTCATACTCCAAGGTCAAGATATAATGACCATCTGTACCCTTCGTCAAGGCCATATCACTCCAAATAGTATCAAAGGTGGCAGGCGTGAACACCTCTGCCGAAGCCATAAAATCAATTTTTTGATCGTACTGCTTCAATTCAGGTGCATTTTCCAAATCCAATTCAAAATCAAAAACTTGCATATCATTAGGCACACCGGGTTTAATAGGAGGCATAGGTTTGCTTGCTTGTTTTTCTTGTTGTAATTGGGCAATGATGGCGGCTAATTCTGGAGACTCTAGTGTAAAGTTGTTGGCATTTATAGTGGTGTTATTATTGGTTGTATTATTTAGAATTTCTACCCGATCCTTGGCTTGATAATTCCAAGCATCTTCTTGGCTACTGTATACATAAACCCCCAAATCATCCGATTTCATATCAGGAGCCATTTTTCCTTGCAGCTCTATGTCCAGTGTTTTATTCCTATTCAAATAAACAGGTTCACCATTCTGAAAGCCTTTGATTTCCATCATTCCGGTAGAGCGCAAATCTTGGTGCTTATTGAGTTCTTTGGGAATGCCTGCCAAAAACATATCTACAGGGTCATTAAACTCTCGATAGGTAATTTCTACTGCTCCTTTTACGGGTTGTCCTGTTTTATCCACAAAAGCAGCTGCTGGAATTTTGACCTTAGAACCAGAAGAGTACGTTAGTGTTTCTCCTGTTTCTGCTTGCACCGTCTTAGTCTCTGGTGGTGGTACCAAATTGGGCATTGGACTCTGCAAGGTCAATACCTCATTGACCTGAGCCAAAGGTGGCACATACGTTGGCGCAGGCATCAAGGAGTCTTTAAAAATCACAAATACAAGACTAGCAGCAGCTAAGGTAGCAATGATTCCAGCAATGTATCGTCGTCTTCTAGTTTTTACCACTTTCATAGTGGTGGTAGCAGTGGAGGCAGTATTTGACTCCTTGCTGGCTCCTGAGACTTGTTCAAAACTGGCCAACAAGGCATCAAAGTCTTGATGCTGGTTGATTTGCTCTGAACTAAGTTCTGGAGGGTTAATTTTTATATTGTAATTGTCTTTCATGTCTAAACTATTTGTAACGCATAGGAATACAAAATCGGGTAAGCGTCTTTAGTAGTGTTTTAGTCAGACCTTCTTTTGTTAATAAATTTCTTTTTCATTTTTTGCAATAGGCGATAGATTTTCACCTTGGCATTGTTCTCGGTTATTTCCAATATATCTGCTACTTCTTTAAACGGCCGTTTTTCAAAAAAGCGCAGCTCTAGGAGCATAACCTCGGGCGGTTTTAAATCTTGAATGACTTCTTTTAGTACTTCTATATTCACTTCCAAAGCAGCTTTATCCTCGTATTCATCTTCGATTTCGTGAACATTATTTTCCTCTAATGCCACCACACGCCGCTTCTTTGTTTTTCGGAAGTGCTGTGCTATTTCATTGCTGGCAATTCTAAACAACCAAGCCGAAAAAGGCACTCCCTTGTAGGTATAATTAGCCAAATTTTGCATGGCTCTTAGAAAGACTTGAGCAGTGATGTCTGCACTCAAAGCCTCCTCTAATATTCGTTTGTATACAAACCTAAAAATAGGCTCGTAGTATCGCTCATACAACACTCTAAAATGTGCAGGATTTTGTTGGGCTTTTTGTACTTCTTCCCATTCTGCCTGTATAGCCTGTTCTGTGAGCGTGTATTTTGATGTGGACATAACGCGCGTAGTAAATAAATTCTCTAAGTAGCTCGGAGGTTTTCCCCCTTTCCTTTTGTTTCATCCAATATAACGATTTTTAAGTAGGGGGTCAAAATAAGTTTTCATTGAAAAAATAGCCGTTTTTGTTAATAATAATTTTAGTGCGCTTCGCTTATGAGCTCACTTTGTTCGGTTGAGCGACTACTTATCTACATTCACCCATTGCTACTTTTTTACCTACGGCAAATGCTATAAGTCTATTTTACTCCGAAAAATAAGAATACTCCAAAACAATCTGCTGGTCTTCTTCTTCTACAATATGCTGTTCGAGCAAACCATCGGCATTATAACGAAAGTACTCTACCTTGTAAACCGTTGGATCCAATAATACAAGTTGTACAGGTGCTATTTCTTCGTCTTTTTTGCGTTTTTTAGCTTTGCCCATCTTATTCTTTTTACCCTTGCCTTTTTTATCCACGGTAGTCGAATCTGTTGGTACTTCCTGTGGTGCAGGAGCTGTACGACGTACCCAATGTACTTTCTTGACCAATTGCTCCCCTTCATACACGTAATCTATCGTCCACAATTTTTGTCCTTTCTCATTGCGTACTTCTGTCAAGTAAGGTTTTTTATCGGCATTCAAATACGTCATTCGATCATCTACAATAAAGTGTAAATCTCTAAATGATTTTTGGACAATAACACTATCCTCATAACGTATACTTACCATGCGCTTTTCATCGGGCTGTAGTCCCAATAGACTATCCATCTTTGGTACAAAACCCACTACAGTAGATTTTTGGCGTGTCAACCTTTTTTGCTCATCAAATTCAAATTCCTGTAGCAAACGCACTCTGCTATAAGGCGGGCCATACAGTTTGGTACATTGTGCAGGCGCATCATTGTCTTGATAATACAAATATTGCAAGGCATATTTTACCTTAGATTTTTGCAAGGTATCAAACGCCAATACTTCTATAGCAGATAACAAACCATTCTTATAAAAATATTCCATCGTCTCCAAGCGATCGCCCGAAGGCACGTAAGTGCTCACCATTGCAGGTTTTCCACCATAAAACTGATACCGTTGATACTGGTGGGCATCTTCTACAGGTGTTGACCAAAGCTGCCCAGATTCGTCCCCTTCTGCACGTTGATAACGACTCTTCCAGACGCTACATTTACTATTGCCTGTTGCCGTGACTTGCTCTATAGAGAAGGGCCATTGTGGATAAGCAGCTTTGTACGCTTGCCACTGTGCCGTCAATGTTTGGGCAGTACAATAAAATATCACCAACAAACATCCTATTCTTATTGTATTTGTATTCATAATTGTATGGGGTTTTCTAGAAAAAGATTTCCAAAAACTACACGCTTTACGCTTAGATAATAGTTCTTAAACATCCTTTATACTACAATTGCGCCATTTGTGACACAAAAATACAATTTCGTATCCAATCAACTATTTTTCAAAGGGTATTCCTATGATTAATTAACAAGGTGCTACTTTTTTTGTGGGCTTATTCGCTTTGCCAATTTTATATTATTAAACAACTTCGTTATCTTACCCATCTTGTTTACTTGATAAAGAACTTTGTCTATTTTGATAACATCATTTTGAAAAAAAGATACAGCCTACTTTCATTTTTTTTAGTTAAAAAATACAATTTTTCTGCTGTGGAACGTTTAGAGCAGTTCTTTTCAAAAAAAATACATTATGTCCGAAACAAAAAAAGGGTTAGCACTGCATTGGCAGATTCTCATTGGTATGGTTCTAGGGTTGGTTATTGGCCTATTGCTCAAGAATACTACTTGGGGAGGAAATTTGATTGACAATTGGGTTTATCCTATTGGAAAAATTTTCATCAAACTACTCAAACTCATTGCAGTACCCTTGATTATTGCGTCCTTAGCCAAGGGAATTGCCGATTTGCAAGATATTTCCAAATTATCAAAAATAGGCGGACGCACCATTGCCATTTACTTGGTTACTACTGTCATTGCCGTAACCTTGGGTTTGGTAGTGGTCAATACCTTCAAACCCGGTGCTGGGGTCAATCGCGATAGTATGCAGACCATTAGTGCCATGAACAAAGAAGCCAGTAGTGCCAAAATTGCGGCTGGAGAAGCACAGGCACAAGCAGGCCCTTTGGATTTTGTGGTAGATATGGTTCCCGATAATATTATTGGTGCGGCTGGCAATAATGGCAATATGCTACAGGTGATTGTCTTTATTCTATTTTTTGCCGTCTGTATGCTGCTCATTCCCCAAGAAAAGGCAAAACCCTTGCACGATTTCTTTGACAGTCTCAATGAGGTTATTCTCAAAATGGTGGATGTTATTATGTTGATGTCGCCCTATGCCGTGGCCGCTTTGATGGCCAATTTGGCGGTCAGTACCGACCCCTCTGTCTTTCAGAATCTACTCATGTATGCAGGCTGTGTGGTGTTGGGTCTAGCCCTAATGGTTAGCATTTATATGACCGCCATCAAAGTGTTTACAGGTCGTTCCCCACTTGGTTTTATCAAGGCCATTAGCCCCGCTCAATTACTGGCTTTCTCTACCAGTTCTAGTGCAGCTACCTTGCCGGTGACAATGGAACGTGTAGAAGAACATGTAGGGGTCGAAAAAGAAGTAACCAGTTTTGTATGCCCCATTGGGGCCACCATCAACATGGATGGAACAAGCCTTTACCAAGCCGTAGCGGCTGTTTTTATTTGCCAAGTGATTGGCTTTGACTTGACTTGGGGCGATCAAGTTACCATCGTGCTTACTGCTACCATGGCCTCTATTGGTTCGGCGGCTGTACCGGGTGCTGGAATGGTGATGCTGGTCATTGTACTGGATACCTTAGGTATTCCTGTTACCGATTTAGAGTTTGGAATTGCCTTGATTTTTGCCGTAGATAGGCCCTTGGATATGTGCCGTACTGTCATTAATGTTACAGGCGATGCTACGGTAGCTACCTTGGTAGGCCAATCGGTTGGCAAGCTCAAAGCTCCAAAGGCCAAGAACTGGGATGATCATTATCAGAAGGAGGTGGGATAGGATAACAATTCAATCATAAATGAAGAAGAGGTTTTCAAGCAATTTAGTAGTCTTGAAAACCTCTTTTTTAATAAAGAAGTTGAGTGGGATTTACGAGAATTTTAAATTTCAATTATAGGCTCAATTCGTCTATAATTAAGCTTTTTTCCCTTTTAATAGTTGTTGTTCTTCTTCTGATAATAATCCTAGATAATCCTTAAATAAAAGAAACATTTCGTCTACAATCTCTTTATTATTTTTTTGCATCTCTGGTGTAAGTGGTGTTACTTTTATGTGACTACGAGCATCTACCTCGTTTCTGGTATAATCCCACTGTATTGCATTTTCAGAATTAGAAAATAGATTCTTTTTTTGATAACCATTCATAATTATTGCTATTTATAATACTTCTGAAAAAAATGTTTATTTAAATCTGGTTCAAAGTAGTGTTTTCTCTTAACCCATATAAAGCCATCTCCTTTGGTAATAATTGCTACATCTACAGGCCCTCCAACACTCTCTTCTGACATTGTAAAACGCCGTTTTAGGTAAGTTAAGTAAATCAAGCTTTCTGCCATTTCTGCCAAATCTTCTTTATCTAAGTGAGACACTGTATTCAGCATTGGCGATACATGGTTTTCGTGAATTTTCTTTTGTAATGAAGTACGAAATGGTTTAGAGAGTCGTCTAATTTCAGCTGCTCCCATGTTATTTAGTTTCGTTTTCATCTCGTCAGATAATTCTCCTAAACTTAGAGTAAAATCTATCATTTTTCTAAAAAAATCATCAAAAATACTTTGAGTTTCGCTCAATAAATCAGGACTAATGCCTTGTAATATTGTATGAATAACATCTTTTTGTGCAAATGGTCTCACACTAGCACTAAAATCATTACTTATTATAACTTCATTATTTTCATCATATACAAACCTTAGTTCATCACCAATAGCAATAGAAACGTTTATAGGTAAAACTCTAGGAAACAACTCTTTATCTCCATAACCAACAAAAATCAAGCCTGTATAGTTTAAAAAATAATCCCGAGAAAGATAAGTAGCATAGACATCTTCTATAAAATTGAGTTCTTCATCTGTAAATGCTATTTCTAATACGTTTTCTGTATATCTTGCTATACTTTCCCTAAATAAAGTCAACTTTCTTTTTATAGCATCAACATCAGGTAAAACAATAGCATATTCTTCAAGCTTCGTTTTTATATTTTCAAAACTCTTTAAAAAATTTTGTTTGTTTTGAATTTCCTTCATTTGATGAATTCCATTCCAAACCTGACTAAACAATATAAGTAAGTCGTTTATTAAATAATTTTCAGAACGCTCATTTTTAAACAAGGAACGATCCTCTATCATCCATCTCAAAAAATCATCTCTATAATCTTGGACTGTATCAAAAAATTGATTGCCAATGTAGCTTCTATATTCTTTGATTATAATCTCCCACGGAATACCCATAAAATCAGCTCCACTGTACAATGCTATTCCTACAGGATGGTACTTAGATAAAGTAAAAATTTTGTTAGCTGAGTTATATATTTTTCGGTTATTTGGTGTACCAACTGTAACAGCACTATCAGCAGCTACAGCTACGCCTTTTTTATTCAAAATACCAACTACTGCGGTCATAGGTCTTTTTTGTGTTTAAATTAAAGGTTGAACAGCATTTAATTTTACTAATTTTTCATTAAATAGCCAAATTTATATATAAACAATAGCTTTTAGAGGAACAACATCAACACTTACTCCTCCTCCAAATCCGTTCTATCCTTGAGTTTTTTGTCTTCTACTTTATCATTCAAAAATTCATTGAGTTCCTCTACCGAGTAGCTAGAGACAATTTCTCCAAATTCATTGATACGAATATCAAATCCCTTGAGGTCTTCGTGTGTTTGGGGCTTTTTTTTATTTTTATCACTCATTGTATTGGTTGTTTTTAAATAAAAGTAAGAAAAGGACACTTCAACGAATTGAAATGCCCTTTTGTATAGAAAGCTTCTTTTTGGCTTAATTTAAACGCTTTTCTAGGCGAATTTGTGTACGTTCTGCTTCTCCTCGTTCCATTCCGATTTTGTCTGCAAATTCATACACTTCATCTCTGCTCATTTTGCCATTGGCTCTAATGTACATTTCGATGGTATAATCTTGTGCATAACGCAAAAGTTCTTCGTATTTTTCATCTCTAAAATCAAACATTTGAGAGTACTCTTCTAGCTTTTGTCTCTCTTCGTCAGCAAATTCATTATCTGTTAGTGCGACAGCCGCTACAATCATAAAGACATTCTCCCGTGCTTCTTGGTTTACCTCTTCACACTCTACTACAGAGATAGCAGGCGCACGCATTAGGTCACGTAGTGAGCCTGTCTCGGAGGTTAAGAAATCATCAAAGAATTGTTTCTCTGATTTCTCAATAGTTCCGTCGGCACGTGCCATTTCTACCAGCATTCTAGCCAAGATTTTTTTATCATAGGCTTTGGTAAGAGGTTGGCGGCGAATGAGTTTTTCAAACTCTGAGAATTCTGTTGCCAAACGCCAGCGACCACCTTCGTAGGTAATCTCGGTGGTAATTTTTTCAAAAGCTCTAACTACTGCTTGTTCTTTATCTGCTTTGGAGTGGCGAATGCCATCTGTGGTTTGGCGAACAACCTCGTTACCTGTCATAGAGACAACAGTACCGGCAAAACCACCTCCTACTGCACGACGTAGTATTTGTAAAACAGAAGAACGCATGCGTCCAATGGCCGTGTTTTTTACCATACGTGTTACACGCTTTTTGCCATCTGAAGTGTCAAGTTTAATCATTCCAACAGATTCAAATACTTGATTGTCTATTTGAAACTTGCAGTGAACTTTAGAACCTTGAACTTTTTCTTCTAGGACATAATGTTTGATTGACTCGTATGTTATTTCCATATTATTATTATTATTTCTTTTACATTCTAATCTTTGCTAGAACAGTGTTTTATGATACGAAATATACTTTTTTAAGTTGCTTCAATGTAAGAAAAATATAGTTTGTCGAAAAACAATTAACAGTTTTATTCTGGTGTAAATGTGCCTTAAGGATTTAATTTAACTAAACCAAGCTTACCATTAGTTCCATCACTCAAAGTACCTGTAAAAGCATAACCTGTTAGTACACCCTGATTGACTCCTGCAACAGCTTCTGTTACAGGAATTACTGTGCCTGCTTCATCTAATGTAGGCAAAACATTTTGAGAGCCTGCTTCAGTATAATAATAAGGCCAGTCTGTATCTATGCTAAAATCGGGAGCAACTTTGATGATGCAGATATCATGCTCTGTATTTGGAATTTCTTTGTAAGTGGCTGCAAGAATATACCCCCCATTGTCTGGAATTTCATTAATAGAAGCCGAGACATAAGGTTGGGCACTACTAGCTGTACCATTCACATCCAAATAAGTAATAACATCACCATTGACAGATTGTGGCATGCCTGTTTCATTTATTTGTACCAAAGCTAGTTTTCCAGCATCTGCACTTGATTGAGAGACGTTACCCAAAATTGTTACAATTCCAGTAGAAGCATTGTAAACAGATTGTCCTCCTCTAAAGTCTGTTCCTTGGTTCCCAAAGTATACAGAGTTGGCAGGTTGTCCTGTAACTTTGCTCATGAATACCACTAATAAATCAGAGTATGGAAGAAAAGTTGTAGCAGTTGCATCATAATTGCGCTCTATGGTTCCACACACCAAATATCCCTGTGGCAAAATCTGTACAGATACCCCATAATCAGCTCCAACACGACCATATTTTTGGTTACCAACTTGCCATAGGACATTGAAGTTGTCATCTAATGCTACTGTGTAGATATCAGAACGATCACTTACCTGATTGTTATTTCCAGGGATTGCTGCTTTGTTAGTAACATCAGTAGTCATTCCTGTAAGTACATACTTGATAACACCACCAGTTGCATCCACTTTCATATCAGAAACCATTTCTGTAAAGGTATCAGCCGTATTTGAATTTAACTCTACCCCATCTGTAGTAGTGGCTGCACCTGTTGTGGCATCTATTTGATACAATACAACCTTAGTTTCCCCTCTTGTGCTAATCGTAGTGCTAGGGTCAGCATACCTGACGTAAGTTCGATTACAAGCCAATGTATACATATTTCCACCTGGCAATGGCACCAAACGAACACCAACTTCATCAAATCGGACATAGTCCCCATTAAATAAGTTAGGATTGGAATAGGTAGAAAAATTATCTGTAGCAGCACGACCAAAAGAAGAACTCCATATTTCGTTGCCTAGTGAGTCTGTTTTCACCACAAAAACATCTCTTTCATCTCCGGCTGTGTAAGAAGTAGTAGCACCTAACAGGATATACCCACCATCTGATGTTCTCAGTAGGTCTGCGGCTGTCTGGGTTGCTACTTGTCCATAATACTTTACAAAAGCAATACTTTGGTTCGCAGGAGTAATAACATCTTGTTGACAACTGCTCAACCAAGCTAGTATTACTACTAGTATACTTGTTTTCCAACTATTATTAATTGTATTCTTCATATCAAATTTTTACATTATATTAAATATATTTTTCATATTACTTCAACCTAAGAAAAATATAGCTTGTCGAAAAACAATTAACAGTTTTATTCTGGTGTAAATGTGCCTTGTGTATTTAATTTAACTAGCCCAAGCATATCATTCGTTCCCAAACCAAAAGTACCTGTAAAGGCGTAGCCAGTTAGTACCACTTGGTTGGTTCCTGCAACCCCTTCTGTAACAGGCATTACGGTACCAGCTTCCTCCAATGTAGCAAAAACGTTTTGAGAACCTGCTTCATTATAACCAAAGTAATACGGCCAGCCTGTATCTATGCTAAAATCTGGTGTAACTTTGATGATACAGATGTCGTGCTCTGTGTTTGGAATCTCTTTGTAGGTTGCTGCAAGAATGTACCCTCCATTATCAGGTACTTCATCAATAGAAGCTGATACATAAGGCTGGCTACTACTAGCTGTACCATTCACATCCAAATAGGTAATGGTATTACCATTTACCGTCTGGGGCACTCCGCCTTCATCTATTTGTACCAACGCTAATTTTCCAGCATTTGCAGTCGATTCAGACACATAGCCCAAAATAGTCACAATTCCAGTAGCTGAATTATAAACAGATTGACCTCCTCTAAAATTGGTTCCTTCTACCCCAAAGTAATCAGGATTGGTTGGTTGTCCTGTGGTTTTGTTCATAAATACCACCAATAGATCAGAGTATGGTATAAAACTAGAGGAAGTTGCATCATAATTGCGCTCTATGGTTCCACACACCAAATATCCCTGAGGCAAAATCTGTACAGATACGCCATAATCTTCCCCAATACGACCATATTTTTGGTTACCTGGTTGCCACAAGATATTAAAGTTTTCATCTAATGCTACGGTATAAATATCAGAACGATCACTTACCTCATTGCTATTTCCGGGGATAATAGCTTTGTTGGGAACATTGGTGGTCATTCCTGTAAGAACGTATTTGATGATACCACTAGAGGTATCAATTTTCATGTCCGAAACCATTTCTGTCAGGGTATCGGCCGTATTAAAATTCAATTCTACACCATTTGGGCTGGTGGGCGCACCTGTTGCCGCATCTATTTGATACAATACAATCTTAGTTTCCCCTCTTGTGCTAATCATTGTACTAGCATCAGCATATCTGATATAGGTACGATTACAAGCCAAGGTATACATACTTCCATCTGGTAAAGGCATCAAACGAACCCCTGCTTCATCAAATCGTATGTAATCTCCCTTGAACAAGTTGGGATTAGAATAATTAGAGAAATTGTCTGTAGCAGCACGACCAAAAGAAGAACTCCACATTTCGTTGCCTAGTGAATCTGTTTTCACCACAAAAACATCTCTTTCTTCTCCTGCTGTATAAGAGTTGGTTGCGCCCAACAAAATATACCCACCATCTGATGTTCGCAGCAAGTCGGCGGCCGTTTGGGTAGCTACGTGTCCATAATACTTTATAAAAGCAACACTTTGGTTCGCAGGGGAAATAACATCTTGTTGACAACTACTCAACCAAGCCAGTAACATTACTAGTGTGCTTATTGTCCAACTATTGCTAATTATTGTCTTCATTATTTTTACTTTATACTATTATTAACACTTCGTATTTTGTTTTTTCTTCAAAACATATTGCATTACATACAACCATTTTTTCACGAAGTAATTATTCTCTAAACTAGTTTTAAAACACTCAAAAGCCTATAAAGCTGTCTATTCGTATTCAATTTCTACTCGAACACGCTTATTCTTGAGGTTATCCAATTCACGCTTTTTGTCTTTGATATAGCGATCGCCTCTAGTTCTGCCCTTCTGAATATCCTCAATCAATGAAGGACGTTCTAATTGCATATCTTTAATAGTACTATTCAGTTCACGTCTCAAGTCTTCGTCTGTTTCTCGCTTGATAGCATTTCGCTCCCGCTCTAACCACTTATTATAACGTTTGCCAATTATTATTGGATTGTATTGACGTTTTTTTCTAGGGGTATAAAATGCCTTGATAAAGCCAACAGTCAATGCAAAATTATCCATTCTAAAATCGTTATCTACGTGTCCATAATTGTACAGTAATTCGGGATTGGTGTAACGGTTATTGATGTTCACTGCATTGAGGAACATACGAGAATATCTAAAATCAGCATAAACAAAATTACGTCCTACTCTAAATTTCATACCTGCACCTGCCACAAACGAGACATTAACCATTGTTCTCATAGAGGGCAAGGTAGCATTGGCCACAGAAGTCGTATTTTTGGTAATATTAATCTGTTTGGTCGGCACACTTTGATCTCTTAATCCAATAGGCTCGGCCGTAGTTGTACGGCTAATATCTTGCAAGTCGGCACTAATCAGGAAGTTACCTGCAATTCCTGCATAAACATAAGGTAGCAGCCCCTCAAACTTGGTAATATTATAACGTAGGGTCAAGGGCAAATCAATCCAATATTGATTCTCTTTGAAGGTCAAAACAGAATATGGTACAGGGTTTCCTTGATACGTTCCCAAATCATTATTGTGCGCTTGGTCGCCTGTTTGTGTAGTGGGGTTGATAGTACCAACAGACATATACAAAGTATCACCAAAGGCATAAGTTCGATACCCAAATGTAGCATCCAAGGTCAAATCAAAATTATATAATAGCGGCAATTCAAACCCAACACTGAGATTGGCTCCAAAAACATTCTGACGCAAATACCCTTCTCGATCAGATACTCCAGAAGTATTGTCAACACCATAATTCTGTAGTTGCTCTACCAAGGTGAAATTCATTCCCGCACCAAAGTACATCGAAAAAATAGGATTGCGATTGAAGGTTTCTGAGAGGTAAATTAAATCATAAGACTCTTGTGATTCTCCTGTCAAATCAGGTTTGTACAAAGGATCAATCCGAAGCATCTCTCTAAAAGACTTATCTGCTGCTCCAATTTTGTTGCGATACAAGTAACTTTCTGTAATCAACTCAAATGCTTCTAAGCGTTTTTCACTAGACATTGATTTGGGATCAGAAGCACAAGTTTCGATGGATTCCACACGCTCCAAATTTCCTTCCTCATACCAACGTTTGGCTTCGTCCAAATTACAGTTATCACTTGAAGTACCTTTTGATCGTTGAGCAGAAAGTGTACAAACCTGAGTCAAGGTTACCAAGCAACATAACAATAGGCAACGAATGACAACATCATAAGATTTCATCATAGTTTGGTTTCTAGTATCCGTGATTTCGTAGTAGTGGTGCGTGTTCCTTCACGGACAGGGGTGATATAAAATTAAGCTCCTCTCAAATATAACATTAGTTAAGCAGTCCTACAAAGAGTCTAACTATATAATTTGTCAATTAAGCAAAAACAAACTTGTATTAGTTTCATCTACTCAACTTTATATTGCTCCTTTGTTATAGATTGCTTGTTCTCTGATTTTGTATTTATAATGCAAAATAGATAAGCCCAAAAAACAGTTGTTTTTTGGGCTTATCATTGCACAGAAGGAATGATTAGAAACCTTCCGCCTCTTCAAGTTTGCGTGCATCACGCATTTGTGGTACACCTTCACCACAGGCAGAAGTAGGCGTACGACGAGCACCGTCGGCTGTTTCGATGTAAAGTGTTTCGCCCGATGGGTCATCTGTTCCAACATAGCGTTTCCAACTCTTATCACTCATATTCTGACGTACAATATCACAAATTTGATCTGCATACAAGGTCATATCAACCTCCCAGATTTTGAGGTGGCCATTGGCTGTACCCGTAATCGCACGTGTTCCATCATTGCTAAAAGCAACAGATGTGACCCAGTTAGAGTGGTCAGATAGCTTGATAGGAATGTATTTAGCTCCTAGATAGGGAAACTCTTTTTCATTGCCATAGCCTCTATAGTCTTCGTTTCTGATGGTCCATAAGGTAGCCGATTTATCCAAGCTCCCTGCAATCATCATCGTACCATCCTTACTAAATTCTATATCAGAGATTTTGGAACTGTGCTGCAAGAATTTTTCTGGCAAGTAAGTAGGATCTGCTTGTACCTTGTTCAAATCCCAAATCATTAAAGTACCATCTTGGTATCCAACTGCTACAAAACGACCTTGTGGATTAAATTCTACAGCAGTGGCATGTTTGTCACTTTGTGGATCATTTAATAAAAATTCACGGCGTTGGTTTTGGATATTCCAAATCCAAACCTCAGAAGATTTACCAACACCTGCAATGTATTTTCCTTCACTTGAAATATCCAAAGAAGTCAAACGATAAGGTGTTTTTCCAATAACTGGAGAGGCAGAACCACTCATGTTGGTGTAGTTAATTGCTGTTCCACCAGAACCATCATCTCCTAATGTAATCACTCCATCACCTGTTGGTGTAAAACGCAAATCCCAAATGCGTTCCCCTTTGTGGGCATCTAGTTCATTAACAACCTGACCTGTTTTGGCATCTGTAATAATCACTTTGTCTGCATCACCTCCACGAGCCAATAACGAACCGTCTGGACTAATATCTAATGTTCTGGAAACACCTTTTTTGCTAGATAGTATTTCTGGCTTATTGGCCTGATCATTTCTAGCACTTTTGCTTCCGTAAATATCAAATTTCCATTTTAACAATAAACCGTCTGATCCTGTGGTATAGATTTTATCATCTGTGGTAGATACTTGAATACTACGAATTCTACCGACACGACTTTTACCATCTGGCGTCTGATTTAAGGTGTTAAAGTTGGGATTGTTTCTGTTGATATCTTCCAATCTATTGAGTGCCCGATAAACAGCCTCATAAATAAAGGCATCATAAGGGTCTCCTGCATTGGCAGAGTTCATATCATACGCCTCTTTGGCCAACACCCCTTGAATATCTTCGTTCTCTTCTTTGGCAGATTTTACCGCAATGGTTTGAGCCATAGAAAGCCCCTTGATTTGCACTGCAATTTGCTTTTGGCGAATCGCTTCTTCTTTGGCTTTGTTGGCTACAGCAGTTTGTGCAATTGCCAATTGCTCATTACGCAATGCTTGTTCTTTGGCAATTAAAGCCTCTTGTTCTTTGCGTCTAGCGGTACGTTCAGCATCCTTGGCTTGGCGCGCTCTAGCCTCAGCAACACGAGCAGCAGCAATAGCACTTAAATTGGCACTTTCCGCTTTGGATTTTTCTTCCATTGCTTTTCGAGCACTCATTTCGGCATAAAATCCTTGCTTTCTTGCTTCTTCTTTGCTCAAGGCAGCTAGATAAGTTTGGCGATCTGATTCTCTAGCACTTTCTATAGCCTCTCTACGGCTCATGTTAGCATTGGCAGCTTCTATCAAGGCCCAAACGGCCATACCAATACAGAATAATACTACGAATATTCCGATATAAGCCCAACGTTTGCGACGGTCATCTTGCTTGGTACCTGCTTCCCTGATACGAGCAATAGCAGCTAAATGTGCTTCGTGACTTTTTTCTAAAAATTCGACTGATTTGTCATAATCTACAGGCACATCTAGATAACGCTTAGACCAGCCCTTATTGGGGGGCAACCGCCAAGGGTTATCTTCATCAAACTCTTCTGGATTGTACCATTTGAGTCCCATAGTCAACTCTGGATCCACCCAAAGACCGCCTTTGCCTTCATAATACAAGGCCGCAGCAGCAGATAACCGATGATACATATCGGCAGCTTCTACCTCTTCGTTGGCCCAAGTTTTTAGGCGTGTCCAACGTTTGATAAGACTATCATGTGCAATGGTAATCATGGTATCTTCGTCAATCTCTGCAATTGGAGGTGCTTTGAGAAACATGCGACCAGCTTGGCTAAAATTATAAATAACCAAACGCACTTCACGGAGAGAGCGTTCTGTAATTTCCATCATTTCTCGCACAGTCACAGAGCGGCTTGATGCAGCCCCATTGGGCGCTTTTGTAACCATAGCTCTAAATATACGCTCACATATAATGCGCTTCTCTTCAGTGTCCAATTCGCCATAAGCTTCTTCAGCATGACGGCCCAAAGCCCCTTTGACTGTCCCAATAGCTTTGTAATGGGCTAGGGTAATGGGTTTATCGGTATCTTCTTCTTTGGCCAACCAATGGTTCCACATGCGTAACATAGCATGTTGGAGTGTGGCCAGCTCGTCTGTGTTTTTACCCAAGTCATTGAGAATAGTGGTAACAACTATTTCCTCCATTTCGGGGCGAACGGTTGTAACTCGAACGGCTCTATCATGACGTAATGGATTGAGTATAATTCGCTTAATATCTTCTGGCTTAACTCTAGGAATCAAAAACTGCCCATCATTGATCGCCTCTGCCAATCCTCTAAATTCAGCACAATCCCCAATGCTACTAGAGCGCATCACTAATACTATATAAATTGGAGCTTCCTTCTGACGGCTAGCATTGAGCAATAAATTAACAAAAGTAGCCGCGTCTTCTTCGTTGCGCTTGTTCTTTTTGCTAAAATCAAAAATCTCCTCAAATTGATCAACTACGATCATTAAGTTTTCCCCACGACTGATTTCTGATTTTTTGAAAGCCTCCACAATACCGAGACTACCATTGCGTAACATGCCTTCAATCTTGGCAGGATAACTCGGATCCATCATAGAATCGCCATGCAGTACATTGCGCTGTGCCAATTGACGGCTTAGGTTTTCTAGAGGATTATTGCCGGGAGTACAAGTAGCAATGCGCCAAGATGAACCTGCTTGCCCATTAAAACCTTCTTGCAAACGGGGAATAAGCATGGCATTCATAAAGGAAGATTTACCATTGCCATTGCTACCTACTACAGCCAAGAATCTGTTAGAGCGCAACTTTCGTAACAATTCGTCTAGTTGACGTTCACGACCGAAATAAAATGCACGTTCTGATTGTTCAAAAGAGCGAAGGCCTGGGTAGGGGGCCTGAATATTGAGCGTATCTACTCCTTGCATAGTGATCTTGTGTTAATAAATTGTGTGGGATTATAAAATAGCTTTGTACGGATGATTGTTTCTGTTTGGGGTTTTATGTTCCTTACAGCCGATTTGTAATATAACAGATTTTCTTTACAATTAAGAATCTGTTTTTAGAAACCTTAGCATCCTAGTAAAAGGTCAATAAATATAGCAATTATTTGACAGGTTCTAAACTTTATCAAAAAATAATTAGCCCTTGCTATGAACATCTATCTAATGTGTTTCTGACTAAACGACAATACATATACAGTAAAAAATAATTTTTAAAACAAAAATCACGTCACAAAAAAAAACAAGTCTCATTCTTTTATAGAAAATTCAAAAACAGCACTTTGTATATTTCTTTCTATTGCAATCCAATTTAGATGTCCACCCGTTGGATTTTTGCCCCCAAGGCATTCAAACGCTCATCAATGCGCTCATAACCTCGATCAATTTGGTTGATTTGCAAAATCTTGCTCGTCCCTTTGGCCGAAAGTGCCGCAATTAATAGAGAAACCCCCGCCCTAATATCAGGCGAAGTCATGGTGATGCCACGCAAGGGATATTGCCTAGCCAAGCCAATAATATTTGCTCTGTGTGGATCACATAAAATAACCTGTGCTCCCATATCAATTAGTTTATCCACAAAGAATAAACGGCTCTCAAACATTTTTTGATGAATCAATACACTGCCTCGTGCTTGTGTAGCCACAACGAGCAAAATACTCATTAAGTCAGGAGGAAAACCCGGCCACGGTGCATCATAAATAGTCATAATAGAACCATCTATAAATGTTTGTATTTCGTATAAATCCTGTGCAGGAATATGAATATCGTCGTCTATTATTTCAAATTTAATCCCCATTCGTTGGTACATTGGTAGAATATTGCCCAAGGCATCTACACGCACATTCTTGATGGTTAACTCTGATTGAGTCATAGCAGCCAAGCCCAGAAAACTCCCAATTTCAATCATATCGGGCAAGAGCCGATGTGCAGTTCCAAATAACTGCCCAACCCCCTCAATTACTAGTTTGTTAGACCCTACACCTGTGATACGTGCCCCCATCCCATTCAACATTTTGCACAATTGTTGTAGATAAGGTTCACAAGCAGCATTGTAAATAGTGGTAATGCCTTTGGCTAGACTCGCTGCCATAAGCGTGTTGGCGGTTCCTGTTACAGATATTTCATCCATTAGGATATAAGCCCCTATGAGCTGGGGGCTTTGGATGCTGTAACGATTATTATCAGGATCATAATGAAACTCTGCACCTAGTTTTTGGAGGCCCAACAAGTGGGTATCTAAACGACGACGGCCAATTTTATCGCCTCCAGGTTGTGGCAAAACAGCTTTGCCATAACGTGCCAAAAGAGGCCCCAAAAACATAACAGAACCTCTAATTTTGCTGGCTTTGGCTGTAAATTCAGGACTATGGAGATAATCTAAGTCAATATCTCTTGCTTCAAAGGTATAGCTGTGTTCATCCAAAGCTGTAACCTGCACTCCTAATCCTTTGAGTAAATCAATGAGCAATACCACATCTTTGATATTGGGCAAATTAGTTAGCGTAACGCGTTCGGGGGTTAGTAATGTGGCACAGATAACTTGTAGGGCTTCATTTTTGGCTCCTTGTGGTGTAATTTCTCCTTGAAGGCGATGACCTCCTTCTACAATAAAAGCTTGGTTTTTTGTGGACATAATGGCAGTTGCTTTCAGTCAGTTGTTGTAAATTGCCCTCCTATAGTTAGTCAGGCTTGTAGGATTAGATACCGTCTTGAGTGTTTGACTGTATTTTTATGAATTGGATTCTGAATTTTATCAAAACGATAAATAGTATTGGTAAGGTAAGAATCATTTGGAACAACTAATAAGAAAGTTCCAAGGACTTATTATCTGGTTCGTTTAGCGATCAACAACCTTGTTTATTATGATAAAAAAAATTCTAAAACTCCTAGTATTCTTAAGCCTTGTTTTTATTGTGGTTAGCAATATTGTGTTGTACAACCACGCTTATAATTTCACGCATTTTGTCGATAAGGATTTGCCTAAAATTACCACTCAAAGTGTCCAGAACCAATCCTTGGAGGAACGTTTAAAATTGGCATTTTTTGGTGTTGAAATCCCCAAATCCAACAATACGATACAGCCACAAACACCCTTCAAAACCATCACTATAGGGGATTTTCCTAGGCTTCATGCTTGGGAATTGAGCAGTAGCCGTGCGCCCAAAGGTGTTGTCTTGCTCTTTCATGGCTACACTTCCAAAAAATCAAACATGCTCAACAATGCTTATGCCCTCCAAAAACTGGGGTATCACTGTTTGTTGGTAGATTTTAGAGCACATGGCGACTCCGAGGGCTTGGAAACAACTATTGGCTACAAAGAAGCAGAGGATGTCAAACGTTGTTATGATTATATCCAAAATAAATACCCTGAGCTTTCTATTGTGCTATTGGGAACATCTATGGGTGCTGTTAGTATTCTGAAAGCTATACAGGATTATGATTTAAAACCTGAAAAGCTTATCCTAGAATGTCCATTCAAAGACATGAAAACAGCCGTTATGCAACGTTTCAGACGCTTTAAGCTGCCTACTGTGGTCTTGCCTGATGTATTGCTTTTTTGGGGCGATTGGCAAACAGGCATCAAGAGTAGAACACACAACTGTGTACAGTATGCACAGAAAGTTACCATTCCTACTTTGATGCTTTATGGTGCCAAAGACCATCGAGTTGACCGTTCGGAAATAGATGCTGTGTTACAGGCATTGCCCGCCCCCAAAAAGTTGGTTGTTTTTGAGCAAGGAGGCCACGACCACATCATAGATGATGTAAAAAAAGAGTGGACGGCCGCTGTTTGGGAGTTTCTAGAATCTTAACGATTGTAATATTTGAGCATAAAGGCAGGATCTATTTTCATAATATCCCAATTATCTGGATTACCTACATCATACATGGCATCTCGCTCTGTACCAATGTATATAGGAATTTCTACCTCTTCTCCTACTCCTGCTTGATCAAATAAGGCATCGGCAATGCGTGCAGAGTCTTTGCGATACTCTGCCAATAAGTAATCACGGCGGCGATCCAATTCATCGTACAAGTCGTTGTAAATTTTGATGCCTATCAATTCTCCCTCACGGTAATAATACGTTTCTGTTACTTTGTAAGGAGGAATACTGTCATAATAATCAACAGCTCCAGACAATAGCCCGCCTTCATAGATTACCACATCCGTCTTTTTGGCACCGTTTTCATGATACTGTACCTCAAAAAGAACATTACCATTCTTAAGTGCAGAGTAATAAATCTTGTGTCTGGGCTTGCCATTGGGCCAATAATGAACCGTAGAATCCGTGCGAATTCCATTATCAAAATGAGCAATTAAAAGCGTATCACCTTCTTCGTCATAACGATATTGTGTTCCATGAATACGACCTCTCTTATAAGGAGTATCTTTCATTTTGTAAATAATACGCCTAGTCTGTTTGTCGGTCCAATAATCTGTGATATGTTCCGTACTATCACTATCTCTAATACTTACTTCACAAATCTGTGGTGTAAGAGAATTTATTCGAACAGTGGTATCAGGATATACAATAGGTTCGGACTCATCAAAGGGGTTGTAATTGCACGATGGCAGTAACCAAACTAATACGGCTAAAAACAGGAAGAAGTATTTCATGAAGCTTTTCTATTTATAATACACCACATTATCCAATAACAATAATTAGAATAGTGCTATGAATTTATGGAAGTGTTATAATGCAGTAGGTTAAAGATACCAATTTCCAAGGATTTTATCGTCCTTCTTGCTTGAACTTTTTTTACAATAAGTTATCAATACTAATACTTCGTGGATTAAAAAAAAACATAAAAACGCCCTCTTTAAATCATAAAAGAGGACGTTCTTGAACTAATTCTTATTTGGGTCTACTTAGCTCTCACCCAAATCTGTGGCTAAGTAACTTACTTTTCTAAAGTCAATTTTACGCAATTCTGTTTTTACATCGGTAACAATACCCATTTTCACGCCTTTGTCAATACGCAAAGCAGCAGTCATCTTATCACGCAATTTGGCAGGTACTACTTTCTCCTTTTCGTTGGCAATAAACAACGGAATAGCAGAGGGTTCTGCAAACTGGTCATTCAATTGAATACGTGGAGCGGTACCCATTACTGGAGCATATTTGGCGACAGGGCTTCCAATATAGATATGCGTTACCAAAGATTTTTTTTCTAACTTCTGTAATTCAGTAGCGTTAGGTACTTGGATTTGCACCATCACTTCACTATCTCTCATTTTGGTTACAACCATAAAGAAAAACAGCAACATAAAAACGATATCTGGCAATGATGCAGTGGTGATTCCGGGTGCATCTTTTTTACCTTTCTTTTTGAATTTAGACATAATTTTTAATCCATAAGGTTTTCAAAGTGACCATCTGTAGAAGCACACTGCTCCAACGGGTCATTATTATTACTCCAAGTTATTGTTCAATAGGACGCTCCCATTGTGTTTCGGCAAATACTAGCGGCAATTCTTTTTGAATAGTACGTTGTATATTGGATGCCAAATCCTCGTAAGAACGTCCATAGCGAGCAATTGCTATTGCTTGCCAACGCTCCCTATACACTGCTTTGATAGCATTGTATACGGCCAAATACTTATCGTAATCGACTTGTTGGTCATGCTCCAAATGCACAACCATATTTTGGGCTGCTACTTTTTCCGAAAATTGCTCTATATACAACGACAATTCTTCCAAAATAGCCACCTTTTCTTCTATCAATAACTCACCTGTTTTGCTTAGTTGAATATTGAATACATTCTCGCTAGGAACAGGTCGAGCATCCTCAGACCAAGGTGGTAATGTTGTTGGCAGTCCTGCTTCTGTTTGTATGGTAGTTGTTACCAAGAAAAAAATAAGCAACAGAAAAGCCACATCAGCCATAGAACCCGTATTGACGGGCGGTATTTTTGTTCGTTTCATAAGAACTTCTTTTAAGGAGTGACAAAATGCACACACATTGCTAGATAGAAGTTCTGTACAGTACTAGTGATTTCTAAGCATCTAAACTGGTAGGTTCTGCTTCAGAGATCACTAAAGGTATATCGTTCTTAATGGCTTTTTGCTCTTCTCTACCCAAATCGTCAAAATCACGACCATAGCGGCTTTGCGCTGCCTCTTGCCACAATTCATAATAAGCGGCTTTGAGTTGGTTGTAAACTCCAATATAAGCTTCGTAAGAAGTACCATTATCATTCAATAAACTTACAACAGCCAATTTAGGAGAATCCGAAGCATTGGGGTCTTTGCCAAAGTTCATGATAAATGTTTTGAGACGTTCTTTGATCTGTCCCACCTCTGACAATGGTAGCGGGCGACCACGTACCAATAATTGGTTATTGGCATTGATTTGTACCGCAAAAACATTTCGTTTGTTTTTTTGTACAGGTGGTGGCGGCTCCTCTACATAAGGAGGAAGCAAAACATTGAGTCCTGAATCTGTTTGAATAGTAGTTGTTACCAAGAAGAAAATCAATAGTAGGAAGGCAATATCTGCCATAGAGCCTGCATTGATTTCTGGAATTTCTCTTTTAGCCATAATGGTTAATGCTTAAAACTTATTGTTTAATCAAATCGCGCAACATGCCAACCCCCATAGCTACAACAGCTAGTATCAACATGATGTAACCATACTTTATCAATCCATCTGCCAATTGGAGGCTTGGTGATTGTGTTTCGCCTGCTTTGAAGACAACAGGTACAGAGATGGTGTTGCCATCCACTACTTTCTCTTCTACAGGCAATAAAGTATTATCGCTATTTATTAATTCTTCTGTTAGATAAGCATCCCCCATAGAATAAGTAATACCAAATAACACGAGTAGTATAGCAAAGGCAACAATTCCCTTCAATGATTCTTTGGGATTGCGTACCACATAGGCAATGGTAAAAAGCAAGACCAATGCACAGGCCAACCCAATTAAGACATAAGTTGCATAGATTCCAAAGTTGAAGCTGCTCATTTCATAGAGTTCTTCTTTGGTTGGATCAATGTCTGGGTAACTTGCAGCAATAATAACAAAGGTCAAAACAGCTAAAACAGCTCCAATTCCAAAGCCAATTGCTACGCCATATTTTTTGAGAAACTGATAGGCTCCAGTCATAACAATTCTAGATTTTATAAGTTAATCAAAAAATTATCCTTCTACGCTAGTAGACTCACCAGCTTTTGCATCGATCAAAAGATCCATCAAATCCAAAGAAGCAGCTTCCATAGAGTTGATTAGACTATCTACTTTTGCAGTAATATAGTTGTAGAAAATTTGTAGGATAATTGCTGTAATCAAACCAAATACTGTAGTCAAAAGAGCTACCTTGATACCTCCTGCTACCATAGATGGCTGAATATCACCTGCCGCCTCAATAGAAGAGAAGGCATCAATCATACCCAATACAGTACCCATAAACCCTAACATAGGAGCCAAGGCAATAAATAGAGCCAACCAAACTAATCCTTTTTCTAACAAGCCAGCTTGAATGCTTCCGTTGGCAACAATAGCTTTTTCGACTTCGGCCAATGAACCGTCAGCGCGTTTCAAACCTTCACCCAAAACCTCTGCAGTTGGGCCAGGAGTAGCTTTACATATATTTTGTGCGCCAGCATAATCACCTCTTGCAATAGCTCCTTCTAAGTCACTAACCAATTTATTGGTATTAACAGTAGCCAAACTCAAAGTAATAATACGCTCAATAGCAATAGCTAGTCCCAAAATCAAACAAACCAATACAATTGACATGAATAACCAACCACCATCAATGAAGTTCTTTTTAACAACTTGGTGGAAAGACTGCTCTACCTTAGGCTCACTAACAGCTGGTACTTCTTCTACTGGTTCCTCTTCAGGAGTTTCTTCAACAGGTTGCTCTGTGGTAGCAGAATCTTCGCTGGGATCAGCAGGACCGTCTTGAGCCAAAAGTGTATTGTAGGTAAATACACTTATTAAAAGTGCGAGAAATAAAACGAAAACCTTTTTCATAACGTAAAGATGGTTTGCGAAAGTTTTTAAACAAAAATAAGATTAGTTAATAGGTACAATATAGTACTTAGCAGCCTTGGTGAAGGGCTGTTAAAGACATTGTGAAAACTACTTTTGTAAAGAAGATTGGACTAAATTGGTTAGATTATAGTAAAAACAACTTCATTTGCAGTAGCCAAAATATGGCGGAGAGAGCGGGATTCGAACCCGCGGTACCCGCAAAGGCACACACGCTTTCCAGGCGTGCCCGATCAACCACTCTGGCACCTCTCCCTGAATTTTGTACCTGTCAACAGTATCGTTAATCATTAACAGGATGCACAAAAATTGTAAATAAATAGGACAATACAAAATTTTCATCGGCTAATGTCCTATTATTTTTAAACCTACTATCATTTACTTCTTTGAAGCTTGAGAAAGCTTTTTTGAGGCAAAATTTAATAGATAATAATATGGAGGGTTTAGATTAAACAACAAATTTAAAGTTATAATAACTATATTTTATAGTTTTATAAAAATCCAGTCCTAATTGTGTAACCACCTTGAAGAAAATGAAGTTGTTCTTGCTGCATATTTGTTGGGGTAAATACGCAGCAACTGTTATGATAGATGTAGCAGTTGTTAGTTTTGGTGGGCTGCCCCCCAAAAAAATTTAGCTATTCTTACTTGAAACCTACTAAACAATTGAATGCAAAGCTTTTAAGATTTTTTTTCACAAAAAAAAATCAAGCATTAACTCCTAACTAGAGTCCAATGCCTACTTTTCTAAATCAGTGGCAACTTATTCTGCCATGACTCCATCATCCACAAAAAAGTTGCCTGTACACTGCTTATCCAATCGTTTTAAGAATATAAGTGGTCTTAGAACAGTGGTATAACTTGCACGCACTGGCCTTTTGTTGTAATTTTAGAAAGGAAGTTTTGTACCTTAACAGTATTTGTTATACTCAACTCAAACTAGTTACGATATACACTATTCTCACGTCATTAGACATTATCACAAAACATAAAAATGAAATTAATTGATTCTTTAGGCTTTTTTATTTTTGGAGCTTTAGTAGGTGCTTTTTTGTATGCCAATTATTTTGGTGGGATGCGTACCCCCAAAGACCCTATGCCTGACATCAATCAACAGATTTTGATGGAACGTGTCAAAAAGGTTGCAAAATTAATTACCATAGAAGGTGAGTTCTCCAACATTCATCAATACAATGATTCTTACTGGTCGGATGTATCTTTTCTGAGAAAAAAAGCCCTCATCAAAGTCAAGGCTCGTGTCTCTATGGGCTATGATCTCAAAAAGGCCAAGTTTGAGGTTGATCCCGAAAATAAAGTACTAAAAGTGAGAGACTTACCTTCGCCAGAGGTATTATCTATAGATCATGATTTGCAATATTATGATATTCAAGAAGGCATGTTTAATAGCTTTAGTGAGGCCGAATTGACCAGCATTGGGGCCGTGGCCAAGCGCAAGCTCCAACAAGAAGCAATGAACGGCCCATTGATGGAACAGGCCAAGGAAGAGGGCTTGGAAAGCCTAGAAATAATCAAATTATTGGTAGAGCAAGCTGGTTGGAGATTTGAGGTCGAAAACAATGTCATTGAGCCCTCTCCCCTTCCCAAAGTAGACCCTTTTTCGATGCCTATTGAGTCGGTTTATGTCAAGGGCAACAGCTACCCAAATCTTGATTCTATCAAGAATTAATTTTATAAGGCGGTTTTTCTGCTTACTTTTGCAAATAGAAAGGTGATTAAGCATAATGATTTATCCGCTTAGTCCAACTAATTGAGCAGCTTGAATTAACCTGTAAAACTAAAAAGTTGCATTAAATAACTTTATGTAGAATTGAATTACCAACAATACAATTTATGAAAAATCAAGATCAAGAATTAAAACAACTACAAGATGAACAAGGTAGAACGGCTAGTCCTATCCTGCCTGAAGACATCAAAAATTACCTTATTGATATTGATGGAACCATTACAGAGGATGTTCCCAATGAGGAACCAGAACGTATGGTAACTTGTGAGCCATTTCCCGATGCCTTGGCAACACTTAATAAATGGTACAATGAAGGACACCGAATTTGCTTCTTCACTTCTCGTACAGAAGCGCACCGAGAAGTAACCGAGGCTTGGTTGAACAAACATGGATTTTTGTACCACAGTTTATTGATGGGCAAGCCTCGTGGTGGCAATTATCACTGGATTGACAACCACATGGTGCGCGCTACTCGTTACAAAGGCAAATTCACGGATTTGGTTTTGAAAGAAAAAACAATTGAAGTGTTTAAGCAGTAAAATTGTCCTACTATTTCTAAATACATGGCCACTCCAAGGAATAGTTTTTGACAAGAAGCTTTATTCTTGAGTAACAAACTTCAAAAAAGCACATTATTTTGTCAAAAAATTTGCTTACCAGAAATTTGTTCCTATCTTTGTAGCCGCTTTAGAAAACAGACATCAACATAAAATAGAATAAAATAATGAAACGTACATTTCAACCATCGAACCGCAAGCGCAAGAACAAACATGGTTTCCGTGAGCGCATGAGCACTAAAAATGGTCGTAAAACTTTGGCAAGACGCCGCAAAAAAGGCCGCAAACAATTAACTGTTTCTGATGAGAAACGTGGCCTAAAGTAAGTTTAGTCTATTAAAGCACTCTTTAGAGAGTTTGCTTTCGATATAGTTTTTAAGGTTCGTCTAATTGTAATCAATTAGACGAACTTTTTGTGTTTGGAGTTGAAGGAGCGGGTATTCGGTTGTTTGGAGGTATCACCAATCCAATTGAGGGGTTTGCCAATGTACGAGCCACTGTTTGTTGATGCGTTTTAGGGTGATAGGGGTTTCTAGGCTTGCCCCATTGGCATCGCAGCAAGCTTGGCATACGGCTGTATTTTCTTGCACTTGGCAAGTAATTTTTTTGATTTTTTGAGTTGGCGTGCTTGTACTGAGATTTTGGCGTTCTTCTTCGGGTAATAAATTATACATATTGTATAATAAATTTACAGTTCCTTGCATTTCGGGAGTACCTAAACGCAAGAGTCGTTCAAAATCATTTTGTTCTAGTGCTTGATAATAAGCCCTTACCACATTTTGGGGGCGTTTGTAATTGATAGTTTTGGAAGGGCCACATTGACACAAGCCAAGTAGCAACCCTCCTAAAAGAAGAAGGCGCATGGGCACTTTTTTAGGAGCGAACGTAATTTAAAAACCAAAATAATAGATTATTATACTACACGGCGGGCTTTGATGTAATTGCGTGTCCAGTAATTCATATTCAAGGTAGTTTCCATGATACCTCGGCTACTAGATGCATGTATAAAACGCACATCATTGGGGTTGCTGCTATCGGTAACAATGCCGACATGATTGATACGGCCGGGGGTTCCTGTAGCAAAAAACACCAAATCCCCAGGTTGCAATTCTGCTTTTCGGATAGGTGTGCCAACCGTGGCCTGATCTCTAGAAACACGTGGCAATTTCACACCAATAGCATTAAAACTAGTCTGTGTAAACCCTGAACAATCCATTCCACTATGAGAAACACCCCCTGTTCTGTAAGGCACTCCATAATAAGAACGGGCAGTTTGAAGCAAAGCATCAATTTGGATTTGGCGAGCACGGGCAGATGAACTTGTTCCACCACCAATTACATCAATCGTATCACCAATAACAGGATTGGGGTTGGGCTGTGGTTGTGGTTGGCTACTTGATCCACGCTTAGATAATTGGTCTATAAACACTGCAAATTCTTTTTCGTAGCGACGCAAATCTACTACTGCACTAATTTTTTTGCCCTGATTGTCATAAATATATTGAATACCTCTCAAACGCATGGTCTATATTGTTTTTTTGATAATTAAATTCCAACAAGGTAACATTACTGGAAAAGAGTTTAGTCTAATAAAATAATCTATTGCCTCAATAGACATTCTTGTGCATAATTTATACTGCTCAATTCCTATCCAAAGTACATTCTTTTTGGCAAAAAAAAGAATTTACGCTTGCTTGGACTTCGTTCAATATTTAGAAGTTGTTTAAATTAAGCAACAGTATAAAAGCTAGACTCTCTTATTTTTTATTATTTTAACCTTTATTACAATAGATTCAAGACAAGTCACTCCTATGATACTTGAGTTATTGCCTAAACAATTGGAGATTATTGTTACTTAACAAAAGTAAGGTAATTTGTCATATTTATCCCATTCTTAGCAGACACTATTTATTATATGTTATATTCTATGACGGGTTATGGTCGAGCCGAACAAAACACTGACCAACAACGAATAGCGGTTGAAATTAGAAGTATTAATAGCAAAAGTCTTGACTTGCGTATTCGTTTGGCCTCTGCTTATCAGAGCAAGGAAATTGAGTTGCGAAAAAGGCTTGGCAATGCCTTGCTCCGTGGCAAAATTGATGTGACCATTACCATAGAGGATAGCCAAAAGAACGACCATGCTATCAATAGAGAGGCGTTTGATAATTATTACAAAGGATTATTGGAAATTGCCACTTTTCACAACTTGGAAAAGAATGACCTCCTCAATACAGTGATGCGTCTGCCGGGGGTGGTGGTTCCGAATACAGATACCATTGAAGAAGAAACTTGGAATCAGCTCCTAACATTGGTAGATCAAGCTGTTGATGCCTTGCAAAGTTTTAGACAACAAGAGGGGGCAGCCACCCACCAAGATATTGTTGCACATATCCAACAAATTGAGGAATCCTTGAGCCAAGTAAACCCCAAAGAGCAAGAGCGGATTGATAAAATAAAAACGCGCCTGCTCAGTAGCTTAGAAGATTTGCAACTCAAGGGCAAGGTGGATGAAAATCGTTTGGAGCAAGAAATGATCTATTATTTGGATAAGTTTGATTTGAATGAAGAAAAAATGCGCTTGGAACAACACTGTCATTATTTTAGAGAGGAGCTGCACAAAGATACCCCAACCAAAGGCAAAAAACTAGGTTTTATTCTTCAAGAAATGGGTCGAGAAATTAACACCCTCGGCTCCAAGGCCAATTCTGCAAGCATACAACGACTAGTCATTCAAATGAAAAATCACGCTGATAAAATCAAGGAACAATTGGCTAATATTTTATAGTAGAATTGTTCCCTCTGCATAATTTTTTTATCCCAATTTCTGAAGTCTTAGTTTAGCTTATGCAAGAAGAATATGCACCTTGGAGACATCGCTTACACGAAATTATATTTGAAGCAGATACTAAGCTCGGTAAAGCCTTTGATGTGACCTTACTGATACTGATTGTTATCAGTATTTTATTGGTAATGCTGGAGAGTATAGAGGACTATCAAGCAGTGTATGGGCTCTGGTTTGATCGTCTGGAGTGGGTTATTACTATTTTTTTTACGATAGAATATATTCTACGATTAATCTGTGTGTACAAACCTAGCCGCTATGCCTTTAGTTTTTTTGGAATTATAGATTTGGTTTCGGTACTGCCCAGTTACTTGGAGTTGATGTTTGGAATGACCAGTTATTTTATAGCTGTTCGGGCCATGCGTCTGGTTAGGGTATTTAGAATTTTTAAACTGGCTAAGTTCCTAAACGAGAGCAATAGTTTAATGGCGGCACTAAAAGCGAGTCAGGCCAAAATTACTGTTTTTCTAACTTTTGTAATCATGATGGTCATTGTGATTGGCTCGGTCATGTATTTTGTAGAAGGAGGGCAAGATTCGGGTTTTACCAGTATACCACGCAGTATTTATTGGGCTATTGTGACATTAACTACGGTGGGGTATGGTGATATAGCCCCCACGACAGCACTAGGACAATTTCTGGCTGCTATTGTTATGATTTTGGGATATGGTGTACTAGCCGTCCCCACAGGGATAGTTTCGGCCGAAATTGCCCAACAACCCTCAAACAATCGCATTTCTACGCAAGCCTGCAAAGCTTGTCTAAAAGAGGGACACGATAAAGATGCTTTATATTGTAAATATTGTGGTTCATTACTCAACCCTTTATAGGAATTTATCCTACAAATAACAATAATTTTACAAAGTATTTGAACCGTTCCCATGATGAATTCACATTTATTTGTTACTTTTCTACTTCCGTATCAGATGGAACTACAAACACAAACACTAGTCAAAGATTGGAATGTAATTTTTAGAGGCTAACAAAGACCTAATCAAAGCAAGTTTGACCACTGCCCACCTCTAACAAATGGGCATTTACTTGCACAGACCAGCTATTTCAATACTTTGTACTAACTACGCGTTACCCAAATTATGCAAGAGAAATATAATCTTAATGCACAAGCAGCTAAGACCCTAGAAAGAGAGCAACTAAAAGAAGTTTGGTTAGAATTTATGCAACAGCTCTCTGGCGATATTTGGACAGATTACAATGCTCATGATCCCGGTATTACCATCATGGAACAACTTTGTGATACGCTATCCAAAATCAACAAACGTGCTACTACTCCTATTCAGAATTTATTAAATTCTCAATCCAGAAAAAAACGGGAAGAAATCAACAATGCATTCTATGATGCTGTAGAAATCTTGCCCACTAATCCCGTTACCAAAGAAGATTATCGCATTTTGATTATTGACCGTGTACAGTATGTCAAAAATGCGTGGGTAGAGCCTGTGCGTGACAATTTGCAAGGTATCAAAGGGCTATATAGAATTTTGCTTCAAATTGATGAAAGTGCCCGTAGTGAGGCGGCTATTGAGCGCATCAAACATGAAGTTTTCTCGCTCTTTACGCAACATAGAAATCTCTGTGAAGATATTGAGTCCATTCAAGTACTCGATATTGAGAAGATTGAAATATTTGCAGATATAGATATTCGCCCAGAGGCTATTGCTGAAGAAATTTTAGCGGATATTTTATTCAAACTTGAAGAGCACCTAAACCCGTCTGTACAATTTTATACGCTTGAAGATTTAATAGATCGGGGCTATTCCGTTGATGAGGCTTTTGATGGCCCACAACCTGTACATGGAATTATTCGCAAAGCAGATCTGCGTGGAATGACACAAGAGGTGTATGTTTCCAAACTCATTGAAATTATTCAAGGAATTGAAGGTGTACGTCGAATTACCTATTTCAGAGTAGATAAAAATGGCATTCCTGTAGATAGTGATGTGATTCCCATTCGCCAAAACACCTATCCTGTTCTGAATATGGATACCATTGATGAACGTTTCTCGGATAGTGCTGATTATCCTTTGCAGTTTTTTAGAGGGGCACTCAATTATGAATTGGATCTCAATACTGCCAATCAGCTTTTGTATTCTTTGTATGCTCGTTATAAGAAAGGGTATCAGATGAAGATGCTTTATCATGAGAAAGATTATCCTTCTACCATTACCCTCAAGGAAGTAGAGCGTTATGATTCGCTCCAAAACAGCTTACCACTTACTTATGGGGTTAACCAGTTTGGTTTGCCAGATTTTGCCAGGGCTACTAGAGAACGCGTGGCGATGATTAAGCAATTGAGAGGTTATCTTTTGTTTTTTGAGCAAACATTTTCCAATTATCTTGCCCAATTAGCCAATGTACGGAAGCTGTTTTCGATTGATAAAGACGTAGATAGAACCTATTATACCAATATTCCCAATAGCATTCCGGGGATTTATGATCTTATTTTTAATCCAACCGTCAATAGCCTAGTTAACAAAGAAGAAGATCATAGCTTAGAAAAAGCAAGAAAAAGAGCACTAGAGCTATTTAATGACAAGGTAAAAGATATTGCCCGTTCTTTTGATCCCTATATTGATCGTAGAAACCGCTTCTTAGATCATTTGTTGGCTCGTTTTGGCGAACGTTTTAGTACAGACTTCTTGCTCAAGGTTTCGCACTATGTAGGGGTAGGAAACGATGATGACGAATCCAATCCAGAACATGAACTGATTAATGCAAAGATTGATTTCTTGCAGAACTATGTGGATATTAGCCGAAACAGAGGAAAAGGTTTTGACTACTTGAGTGGTACTTTGGACGATTGGAATGTATCGGGCTTAGAAAAAAGAGCGAGTTTATTACTCAATATGCACAAGGCAGGTAATGGTAACCAGACTTTACTAGCTGCACTGAATGGATATGAGAGTGAGGAAGAAATGCTTGCCCCTATTTCTGTTGTGGTTGACTGTGTTCGCAAAGATACCGCAGAGGGTTATATTCACTTAGATGCCTTGTATGAAATTGAAAATACCTTTGGTATTGACGAAGATGAACTCGACGATGAATTGCGTAGTGAGCTTAATCGTTTGAAGGATTCTTTGGAGGATGAAACAGCGCAAGAAGATACAGATGATGATGCTCTAGAGGGCGAAGATGACACCAAGGCGCCTGATAGCAAAGCTACCCGTGAGGCCGAAGAAACCATTGATTATACTAGAAAATTTGTATTCAGAGCCAACTCACAAAATGAATTGTTGCGTAATTTGATGTCCCAAGGTATTATAGGGCACAACTACTTGGTATTGCCTACCAGAAATCGCCCTACTTTTAGTATCTATTACAAAGGGAAACGCAGCTTGGGTATTTTCAAGGTGCGAGAGGTTTCTACTCGCCTAGCAGCCAAGGTAGCCATTGAAAAACTGATCAAATACTTGCACAGAATCAATAAGTACTCGGAAGGAATGCACGTCATTGAGCACATTCTGCTCCGTCCTCAAGCACAAGACCAACATGGTTTTATTTTGAGTGATGACCAAGACAATCCGATTCTTCAGAGTTATCAGTTTGGTGAAATTGACCAACAGCGCATTTATAGCGATGAACTCATGCAAGTAGGCATTCACCAAGCCAATTACAGCATTCGTCAAGATGAGGAAGGGGGCTACATTGTAGTGCTTTCCAATAATTATGATGTCGCCATTGGACGCTATCCCGAAACACTTGGAACAGAGGAAGATGCCGAAGATAAATTGCTTGATATTCTAGACTATATCAAGAGCTTTAAGCGCAGCGAAACACCGATTTTTGATCGGCTCAAATTCACCACCAAGCACAGAAATGATAGCCAAACACAGACTACTGAAGATTTCTATTCCTTGACCCTGAGTATTATCATGCCAACATGGCCCAGCCGCTTCCAAAACTCGGATTTTAAGGAATTGATCAAAAATATCATTATTCTCAATGCGCCTGTATATGTTCATATTGACTTACAATGGCTCAACAGTGAGGAAATGATACGATTTGAAGAGGTGTATTACGATTGGCTCCAAGAGCGTATTGCTTTAGAGCCTCGCCAACCAGAACTAGACGACAAAGCACAACGTGTTATGGATATGTTGGTGCATAATCATAATCGCTAATAAGACTATAATAGTTATTGATTTTAATAAAGATTCTAAAGGGCCTCTGCATTTTTGTGGGGGCTTTTTTGGGTGAGGGAATGTAACAAATGTCCTTCATGCTTCGTAAGAATATAGATAGCATACCTATTCGATACGGCAAGCGTAAAACCTATAAGCACAAAACGAATATTTTATAACAAATAAACTTATTCAAACATAAATAGTGCAAAAAAAAATTAACTAATATTCAATTAGAACTATTAAAAGTGTTTAGTTTCGACTTAAGTGATGAACAACTAAAGGAAATCAAAAATTTGTTATCTCAATATTTTGCTGATAAGGTTACTCATCAAATGGATCCATTATTTGAGACAAATAATTGGGGAGAAGAGCAAATTGAAAAGTGGTCTAATGAACACATGAGAACTAAATACGAAGATTAATGAAAATAGTATACTAATGTCTTACTAACCTCTCTGCTTAAAACCTCGAAATATCGTCCAATTTTTGAAGCACTCTTAAGTGGTCTAAAACAGCATCTCTACTGATTATGATTAAACATTATTTTACTACTATTTCCATCCTCATGTCCACACTATTATTCACAGGCTGCTCCAATGATCCTTCCCTAACCTTAGATATACCCGAAGAAGGCTTTCAGGTGGTGCAACACATCCCAGCAGATGCCCAAGGACGCAATCAGAACCCTTTGTATCTCACGCCCAGAAGCATTCGAGCAGAGGAGTTCAACACCCCTGCCCTTCATACTTTTATAGACAGTATGTATGCGATGATGCTCCGAAAAGCTGGCGTAGGTATTGCGGCCAATCAATTGGGCAAACGCCTACAAATATTCATCATTGAGGCCGAATCGGACAATCCAAGATACCAAGTACTAGGGGCTGTTCCCAAACAAGTGTTTATTAATCCCAAAATCACCAAAGTCTCTGAACGCCGCAAAAATTTCTGGCATGGCTGCTTGAGTGCTCATGGCGAGAAAAGGGGCAATGTAGCTACTTTTGAGTGGATTGAGTACGAGTGTAAGAATCCTGAAGGTGAAGTGCAACGTGGACGCTTAGAGGGATTTGGGGCCGTGATTTTTCAGCATGAGTATCGACACTTGATGAAGGGGACTTATCTGGATCATGCCCAGCATTTTTTGGACAAGGAGGTCTTGGATCAGAAATTGGAAACAGGTGAACTGCCCTTTTTTGAATTGGCGAGCGATACCTTGCCCTTGCTTATTGAGGGCTATCAATTGAATACAGGATTGGAGGAGTATTAAATCAACAAGGGAATTTTAAAATAAATAGCTCTACTCTACCAAGCCTCTACAGCATGTAGGGGCTTATTTTTTTAGCCTAATCCATCATTCGTCTATGCAATCCCCTCTCCTAGCGAATTTTACGCTTTTGAGGCAAAAAACACCCTAGCAAACCTTCTAAACCGTCAAAAAAGAGGCTACTTTTGTGCCATTGACGAATTCTTAGCAGAATCATTCAAATACTTTATAAAACACAACATATTCCAAATGAATAAGATAGCCATAAGTTTGTTTTTTATCTTCCTTGGTTTAGCTGCTACTAGTTTTGCACAAAAAAAACCAAACAAAGGTAAAGACAAAGAAGTTAAAGCCGTTAAGGACAGCACCAATTACAGTGGTCTAAAATTTAGAAGCATTGGCCCTGCTCTCATGTCGGGTCGCATTTCAGATATTGTCATTCATCCTGACAATGAAAATGTATGGTATGTCTCTGCTGGTTCGGGGGGTGTTTGGAAAACGGAAAACTCTGGCACCACTTGGAAGTCCTTATTTGATGAGCAAAAAACTTATTCGATTGGTTGTCTGGCTCTTGATCCGCAAAACCCAGAGGTAGTTTGGGTAGGTACAGGTGAGAATGTAGGAGGCCGACACCTCAGTTATGGAGATGGTATTTACAAAAGTGAAGATGGTGGACAGTCATGGAAAAACATGGGATTAAAAGCGTCCGAACACTTATCTAAAATTATCATTCATCCTGCTAATTCCAATACCTTATGGGTCGCCGCTCAAGGCCCTTTGTGGAGCGAAGGTGGCGAACGTGGCGTGTATAAATCTGTAGATGGGGGCAAAACTTGGAAACATACCTTGGGCGATAGTGCTTGGGTGGGCGCAACCGACTTGCTCATTGACCCCAGAAACCCAGACCTACTTTATGCGGCTACTTGGCAACGTCATCGTACCGTAGCAGGCTATATGGGCGGCGGCCCTGGTACCGCCATTTACAAATCGGTAGATGGGGGCGAAACTTGGCAAAAGCTCACCAAAGGATTGCCTACGAGCAACATGGGAAAAATTGGCTTGGCTATTTCTCCGCAAAAACCCGATGTGATTTATGCCGCCATTGAATTGGATAGACGCAAGGGAGGCGTGTATAGAAGTGATAACCAAGGAGCTTCTTGGACCAAAATGAGCGATGCTATTGCTGGTGGTACTGGCCCTCACTATTACCAAGAGTTGTTTGCTTCTCCACACAATTTTGATGAAATCTACTTTGCGGATAACTACATGCAGGTTTCCTTTGATGGGGGCAAAACCTTCAAACGCATGAATGAGCAAGAAAAGCATGTGGACAACCATGCTGTTGCCTTCAAAAGGAGCGATCCCAATTACATTTTGGTAGGTTGTGATGGCGGTTTGTACGAGAGTTTTGATAAAACGCAAAACTGGAAATTTGTAGACAATTTGCCCATTACACAGTTTTACAAAATTGCGGTAGATGATGCAGAACCATTTTATTATGTATATGGAGGCACACAAGACAACAATACGCAGGGCGCACCTTCTAGAACAGACAATATTCACGGCATTAGAAATGCCGATTGGTTTGTGGTACTAGGCGGTGATGGCCACCAACCTGCCACCGAACCCGGTAATCCCAATGTGGTGTACGCACAATGGCAACAGGGCAACCTCAATCGTCATGATCGGGTGACGGGGGAAAACATCAATATCCAACCCCAGCCGGCCTTGGGCGAAAAAACAGAACGTTACAATTGGGATGCGCCTATTTTGGTGAGTCCGCACAATCCCAAACGCATTTACCACGCCTCGCAACGGGTATGGAAATCAGAAGATAGAGGCGATTCTTGGCAAGTTATTTCAGAGGATTTGACCAATAATATGGAGCGCATTCAAACGCCATTTTATGGCAAAAAACAAAAATGGGACAATGCTTGGGATATTTATGCCATGTCCAATTACAGCACCATTACCTCCTTGTCCGAATCGCCCAAAAAAGAGGGCTTGCTTTATGCAGGCACCGATGATGGCATCATTCAGGTGACAGAAGATGGCGGAGCCAATTGGCGCAAGGTGGATTTCTCCAAAATAAAAGGCTTGCCCAAAACGGCTTTTGTCAATGACATCAAGGCCGATTTGTACGATGAGAATGTGGTGTATGCTGTTTTTGATAATCACAAATATGGCGATTATGAGCCTTATTTGTTCAAAAGCTCGGACAAAGGAAACACTTGGAGCAGTATTGCCAATAATTTGCCCGAAAAAACCTTGCTGTGGCGCATTGTTCAGGATCATGAGAATAGCAACTTGCTATTTTTGGGAACTGAGTTTGGTGTGTATTTTAGTTTAGATGCTGCCAAAACTTGGACCAAGCTCAAAGCTGGCTTGCCCAACATTTCGGTGCGTGATTTGGCCATTCAGAAAAGAGAAAATGACTTGGTTGCAGGAACTTTTGGAAGAGGGATTTATATTTTGGATGATTATTCTTCGCTCCGAACCTTTGATCCTACACAAGAGAAAGAAGCCCAATTATTCACCCCCCGAGCAGGCAAATGGTATACCCCACGTCGTGTATTGGGCGGCAGCAAAAAAGCAGCGCAGGGCGACAATTACTTTGTGGCAGACAATCCTCCTTATGGCGTAGAATTCACTTATTATCTTCAAGATAATTACAAAACTAAAGCTGCAAAACGCCAAGAGGAAGAAAAGGAAGCCGAGAAAGAAAAGAAAACGGTTGCTGTACCCGAATGGAAGGTATTAGAGGAAGAAAAGAAAGAAATTGCACCTAGTGTGTGGTTGTTTATTTATGATGAGAACGGCCAAATTGTACGAAAGGTAGAAGCTAAAAACAGCAAGGGTTTCAATCGGGTAAGCTGGGATTTATCGACCGAAGCGACCTTTACCATTTCTGCCAAAAACCTCGATAGCAAATCCACCGGCCATAGAGCTATGCCGGGCAATTACACGGCTCAATTGTTTAAACGTGTAGAGGGGATTTACAGCCCCTTGGGCGAGCAAGTTTCGTTTGAAGTAAAGGTATTCAGCACCAACTCCTTGTCTACCACCAGCCCTGACAAGGTAGTAGAGCATTGGAAAAAGGTGCAAACGACCCGCAGCCAAACCAATGATTTGACGGTAAATCTGAGAGAAACCAGACAGCACATCAAGCTGCTCCTAAAGGCTTATGACAAAGCACCTGCCAGTGACACGAGCTTGCTCCAAAGCTTGCTTGATGTTCGCAAACAGGCACTAGACTTGCAACAACAATTGGGCGGCAGCAGTGCGCGCTCCGAGGTGGGCGAGAAAAATGAATACCCCACCATCTACAGCTATATGTGGAAGGCAGATAACAGCAGCTCTACTTATGGCCCAACCAAAACACAGTTGCAATCGCTCAAAGATGCCAATACCTTGCTAAAGCAAATGACTACTAAGTTTAATGCTATACAGCAGACGTTGGCTCCTATAGAGGAAAAATTGAAGGCATTGGGTGCGCCTCCTGTTCGGAAGTAGGGGCTGGAAGGGTAAGAGATATGTTGGATATGGGCATCAGGTGAAGATACTTGATGCCCATATTATAATATAGGGCTATTTTTTATAGCAAAATTTACTTTTTGATATTTGTGTTTTTTTCTGCTAGTCTAATAAAATTAATAGAAGGCAATATCACAGGTTTGAACCCAGACTGTAAGGTAATGTTTGATATAAAAGCTCTCAAATAAGGAAACGCTATAGCTGGAGCATTCACAGTTGGGAAATTAGAAACTTTAAATTCTTCAGTTATTTCTTGGTCTAAAGAGAAGAAAAATGCTGCTTCAATCCGCAGATTAAACTCCTTATCTTTTACGTTTACTTCAAATACAACTCCAAAAGAATCTGTTTTATCTTCTGGAAAAAAATTTCCAATACTTAAATCAAAAGAATCTGTTTCCTTTTCTTGACTTTGCATTGCAGAAAAGGTTAATTCCTTAACCTGCCAATTATTGAGTTGAATCTTCATATCAAGCTGCAAATGGTAAGTTATCAGGTGCTTCTACATCAATACTATTATCTAATTCTGAACTATAGTAAGAAGGGCGCACTGTACAAAAAGATTGATTATCAAGTTCTATTTCTATTTTTTCCTCTTCTTCAAAAGAGTACTTAGTAACCGCCAAGTCATATAATTCCTCGGCAGAAATATTATTAAAATAATTATCTATTCTTTCCTTTAATTCTTTTGTTAATTTCATACTTCTTTATGTTCTACATCTGCTATATTAACAATCTTAACCTCAGATAAGTTTTTATTAGGGGCATAAACTGCACAAATAGTACAATTAGGAGTTCTTAAATTAATAGCTTTAATTCTTTCCCTTGCAAACTTAATGTAAAAATTCCCTTTCGCAACATCTATATCTAAAAATTGCTCTCCTCTTGCTAAGTTTATCAATAACCCATCTATGAATTTCAACTTTTTCTTCAGTATTCTTATCTTATCCTCAAAACGATCATATATATACTCCAAAATTTTAATCCCGTCCTCTGTTGTTAAATCAAGTAGGTTATCATCATGAACTGTAATTGTTGATTTCAATACAGCATATTTTTTATATCCATAAATCTTATTTTTGGTATTCCAAGCCTGTGCTATTGCCCATTTTCGTGCTTGTTCATTGGGGCTTGTACTCAAACCCTCAATAAAAAAATATACGCCATCTCCTAGCCACTCTTTATCTCCAATTGATAATTCATAGTTTGATTTAACAATTTGAGTTGCTGACGAGAGACTAGTCCCATGATACCCCTTTAACTCATGAACCATATATATGATCTTTACAACGAAAAAAAATTCAAATGATTTCTCTTTTTATAAAAATGCTAAAAAAAATTGACCTATAGTCGATTTTTATAAAACAATTTTATTTGTCATAAAAATAAAACCATATCAATACAACAAAAAACCTACAAGAAAAAATAGCCAGAGCTTCAGACATACTCGAACAGATTGACAAGCTCAATGAGATGGTAGATTTTCATAAGAAGGAATCCAATGAAGCCAGTATGATTCGCCAATATGAATTGATGAGAAAAGAGTTTCTCAAAGAATTGGAAGAAGTATTGAACCAATTCCAAATCAATGTAACCATTGAAGAAAAAGCAGCCTAATAAGTCCTAGCTCCCAGCTACACCCGATTTTTTCTCAATAAAAACAAAAATAACCCCTCAAAAACGAACCAAAAACCCACAAACACTCATTTTACGTATAAAGCAGTTAAATTTACACGTAGAATATCATTATGAATACCAAATTAACCTTGAGTCTAAACAAAGACATCCTCCAAAAAGCTGAACTATATGCCAAGGAGCATAATGTCAGCTTGTCCTTGCTCATTGAAACCTACCTACAAAAAATCATTGCGGACAACAACACTACTCCTGCCCCAAAAGGCAGGGCTGTTAAGTTCTAAATTTAGATTATTGTTAACGCTAAGTTTGTGAATCCCGAAGGGATGAAATGATTATAGCTTTGTTTACAAAGCGTATTTTTGAACCCTGAAAGGGTGCTATTATCGGCTTGTAGGGGGAATAATGACATCCCTTCGGGATTTAAAGGCATCTTATAGGCATTATTACTACAATAATGACATCCTTTCAGGATTTTTTTCAATAGTATTCAGAGTCATTTGCCAGAACTTAACAGCCCTGCCCCAAAAGGAAGTATTGTTAATGAGCTAAGTGGTGTTATTACCCTTGGTAATGATGAAGATTTCAGAGAAGATTACATGCACTATTTAAGTAGTCTTAAAAAAGTAAACGGGCTAAAAAACGATTCTTTTTCCCCAGCT
>CAYULH010000023.1:0-51498 GCA_964445645.1 uncultured Aureispira sp.
TGACTTATTTGATACAGTGTATCAAATAATCAGTCTCGGTTTTTGGTTCGTAGCTATGAACTAACCAAAGGTTTTGTAAACCTTTTGGTGTTGTGAACTGCGAAGCAGCTACGGGACAAAAAGTAGCTGAAGTATTTGGATTTCAATCGGGTAAGCTTGTGCCAAAAAGGCACAAAGGCTCTAGCACGTTTAGCAACTATTGAGATTTTTTTTAAACAACTTCTTAAACTAAGGATTATCATTCATTCAACATCCAACCAACAACTATGAAAAGAGGAGCTATTGTAGTTTGTGGCACTGTTAGAAATTGTGGCAAAACCATTGCTCATGAAATAACACAACTCAAAAAAGCCTTGGTAGATTTTGAGACGGTGCATTATCTTATCATTGAGTCCGATAGTCAGGATGATAGTCTTATCCAATTGGAACAATTAAAGCAACAATACAAGCATTTTGAATACAAATCATTAGGCCAACTTTCTAAGGATATTCCTTTGCGAACGGCACGCATTGCACATTGTAGAAATCAATATTTGGAAATCATAGAGCAAGATACACGCTACCAAAATGCAGATTATGTATTGATTTCTGATTTGGATGGAATGAATAGCTTGTTGACCAAGGAGGGTTTGGCCTCTTGTTGGGAATTGGAAAATTGGGAGGTTTGCACGGCCAATCAAGCAGGGTTGTATTACGATTTGTGGGCGTTTAGGCATCCACTGCTCTGCCCAAACGACTGTTGGAAAGTCTATCATTATTTGGTTGATGAATTGGGAGTCAATGCACTAGAAGCCAAAAACAAAGCCATCCACAGCCAAATGTTTGTCCTGCCTAGTACCGCTCCTCCTATCGAGGTGCATTCTTCCTTTGGTGGTTTGGGCTTGTATAAGAAAGCCGCCCTGCTTGGAAAACGCTATGTAGGACTCACCAATACAGGCCAAGAAGTGTGCGAACACGTGGCCTTGCATGAGCAAATGCGCCAAGCAGGTGCCCGCTTGTGGATCAACCCCCAATTGATTAATGGCCCAACTCCAGCCGAACATGAGCAGCTCGGCAACCGCCGCCAAGTCATTCGCCACCTCGTCCAATTGCTCTTTCCCAACTTACTCGAAAGCAATTGGTACAAAGGATTAAAGAAAAAACTCACCAGAAAATAGCGCATATACACTCGTATAGTTGATTATCAACTTCAAGTTGATTATCAACTATAGCACCAATAACCCAACTACCCAATACTCCGCAACTTCCCCCTAAAATCCTCAATACTACTATAGCCCTTCTGGGTCATAATGGCTTTTAATTCCTGTTCCAAACGCTCAAAACAACCCATGCCTTCACGCATCAACTGCGTACCCACTTGCACGGCTGTAGCCCCACACAAAATATGCTCAAACACATCTTGCCCCGATTTGACTCCCCCACAACCAATGACCGAAATATCATCTCTGAGCAACAGGTAAAACTGTCGCACATTGGCTAGTGCTGTAGGCTTGATATAATCGCCACCAATGCCCCCAAACCCATCTTTGGGTTTAATCACCACCTGCTCCAAATCCACATCAATCACCAAACCATTGCCAATACTATTCACACAAGTCACAAACTGAATGGGGTATTGATTGATAATATCGGCCATTTGCTGGAAATGAATGAGGTCAAAATAGGGCGGCAATTTGATGCCCAAGGGTTGTTGCACGATGGCACAAACCCTATCCAGCACCTCTTGGGTGCGTTCAAAATCATAGCCTGTTTGGGGCTTGCCCGGCACATTGGGGCAAGAGAGATTCAGCTCAATTCCTGCAATATTGGCTTGGTCTTGCAAGGCTTGGAGCATGGTCAAATTGTTCTCCAAAGACAAACCTGCCACAGACATCAAGTAAGGTTTGTTGTACTGCTGCAAAGAGGCCGCCATAGCCTGATAAAATTGGTAGCCCTTGTTGGGCAGTCCCATAGAATTGATGCTTCCCCAAGTGGTTTCCACATAACGTGGCTCGGGGTTGCCCGCACGCTCCTCTAGGGTAGCACTTTTGCAAAGAACAGCCGCAGCCGTACTCTGCCCCAAGGCATGCAAATCTGCTTGGGTAGTGCAGCGTGGGCCAGAGGCATTGTACAAACAATTATCTAAGAGAATGGAACCAACACGAGTGGATAAATTAATAGACATGAACGAGAACTATTTGAAGTTGTTTTTTTAGATTCAGTAAGATTAAACTACCTTTGCGGCACAAAGATACAAAGAACCATATCCTAACTGAAATTTACAATCAATGAATAAAAAAGAGCTTGTACTTGAATTGTTTGATTTAGGTGTTCTCCAATTTGGTGAGTTTACCCTCAAAAGTGGCTTGAAGTCCCCCTTTTATCTGGACTTTAGAAGGATTGTTGCTTATCCAGACATTCTAAAAAGCATTAGTGAACAACTGTGGAATTTAGTAGCGGATTTAGAATTTGACCACCTGTGTGGGGTTCCTTATGCGGCCTTGTCTATTAGCTCGACAATGGCCGTTTTGCATTCTAAGTCTATGATTGTAAAACGCAAAGAGCAAAAGAAGCATGGCACCAAGCGCATGGTAGAGGGCATTTACCAAGATGGCGATAGTTGTGTGGTTATTGATGATGTAATCAGTAGTGGTATTTCTATGATTGAAACCCTAGAAGCACTAGAGGGAGAGGGATTGAAAATCAAGCACGTGCTGTCAATTGTAGATCGTATGCAGGGCGGGGCAACCATGTTGGCCGATTATGGCTATCAAGTACATAATGTGTACACCATTCGCGAAGTATTGGAAATTCTCAAAGAGAGCGGAAAAGTTACCCAAAAACAATACACCGATACCTTGGTGTTTATTGAAACGAATCGAATTGATTTTGAACAAGTAAGAGAACGCCGCAAAATAAAAACAGCCTACAGTTACAAAAAAATTGGCAAAGATGCCGAGCATCCTGTAGCCAAACGTTTGGCAGCAACCATTCTAAAGAAAAAAACCAACTTATGTTGCTCGGCAGATGTCACCACTGCACAAGAGTTGTTGGATTTGGCTGCTCAGGTAGGCCCACACATCTGTATGATTAAGACCCATACAGATAACCTAAACGATTGCACACCCGATACTATTACCAGCCTCAAGGCATTGGCGGCACAGCACGACTTTTTGATTTTTGAGGATAGAAAATTTGCAGATATTGGGCACATTGTCATGCAACAATTCACAGCAGCTCCCTTGTGTATAGCTGATTGGGCCGATGCTGTGACGGTACACGTGGTAGCAGGTTCTTCGAGTATTGAAGCCCTACGGGCTACAGGCAAGCTAGATACCACAGCCTTGATTGTAGTGGCCGAAATGTCTACCAAAGACACCTTGACCGATAAAAAGTACACCCAAAAAGCCATTGCTATAGCCGAACAACACAGTGATATTGTATTGGGAACGGTGTCTCAAAATCACCGCTCTGAACGCCCTGGTATCATGATGCTCACGCCCGGTATCAATACCGATCGCAAAAAAGATGGCTTGGGCCAAACTTACAACCACCCCGATGAGGCTTTTGCCAAGCGTGGCGTGGATATTATGATTGTGGGCCGAGGTATTTACCAATCTTCCAACCCTGCGCTACAAGCAGAGATTTACAAAAAAATTGGTTGGGAAAGTTATCTAAAACGCCCTAATAAGTAGACAGCGTAGTCTTATTAATACACAAAATATGAGACATCCCTTAAATACACAAATATAATGGGCAAGGCTACAGTTTTAGTAAAACCTCAAGAATGAGACAACTCTTTAGGTTTTGATAAGGAGTCTATAAAACTGTCTAACTGTGTGCAGGGTTGGGCATATGAATTCTAAGGGTAAGCAAATTGCTTTTTCAGGAGCTGTTTTTTGCTGGCAAAAAACAAAACTTTTATTGTTTGAGCGTTAGCGAGTTTAAAAGTTTTAGCGGATGAAAAGGCTGTTTGCCCCTTAGAAGTCATCCAGCCCTAGAGTTTTTTTGCTTACTTTTTTGGGGCGATGCCAAAAAAGTAAGACCACTAAAGCCAGAGGCAACTCTGATAGTCTTAATTATCAGAATGTTAAAAAGCCAAGAGCAACTTGTACTAAAAACACGATAGGATATAATACAAATAGGAGCCACCCCAACTTATGGGATGACTTATGCTTTTTAAGACTACTTATTAGTCAACTATTTCTAGCATAGTTCTAAACGCTACCAATTGGCCATTGGGATAGCGTTCTAAGGTTGCACGCTGAAGGGCAGGGGCGGCTTTGGCACTGTATTCTTGCAAGGTTTTCATATCAGAACAGGTATACTGTACCGCATAAGTGGTGGCTTCGCTTTCGTCTTGGCCCAGCACCCGTGCAATTTGGTGGTCTTGAAAGTAGCCCGTGTTCAACACCTCTGGAATATGAACCGTTCTCATCCAATTGAGCCATTCTTCCCGTACATTATTGTCTATCTTGATGGTAACATTATAAATAATCATGCTCCTTGTTTTTTGCTTATAAAGTTGGTTGTGGGCAACAAAGGTAAAAAATGTGCGTTGAAAATTTGAATCTTGCCAATGAACCCCGTCTTTTCTTTATAGATTTATTTGTAATAAAATTTATTGTCTGTAACTTGTAAGAGTTAAGGCCCATTATTTATCTGTTAAATGCACGTTAAATCACTATAAAAATTGTTAGTCAAGGCGTTTTGTGGTATAATAATGTTGGTAAAGACAGGCAATGAGCATTCTTAGCAAGAATTGAAAGGTTTATTACCAAAAGAATAGACACATTTAGACAGCAATAATTAGATGAACAAAGGTTTTCTTCGTATAAAGAGAAGTTTTATTCATCTACTTTAAAAGTCCCAACATAATATGATAATGAATAAAAAATATCTCTTGATCTTAGTAGCCATCTGTGCTACTGTTTTTGCTTTTAATAAGCCTGATGCAGATCCCGATTATCCCAATAGAGAAGCCCTGTTGGTAGATGTCGTATTGCAGAGTTTGCAGTACAATCATTACAAGCCTACTAAGATAAATGATGCCCTCTCAGAGCGTATTTATGACATTTATCTTAAGCGAATTGACAATGGCAAACGCTTCTTCTTGCAGGAAGATATAGACTTGTTTAACAAAAGTCGCCAGAAGCTGGATGATTATGCCTTGGATAAGGATTTTACCTTTTTTGACCAAATTCACGACATTCGCAATAAGCGTATTGCCGAAACCAAGGAGATGTACGAAAAAATCTTATCTCAGCCCTTTGATTTTACCAAAGATGAAGTGTTAGAGACCGATGACGATAAGTTAGAATTTGCAAAAAACAAAGAAGAATTGTACCAACGTTGGCACAAGATGCTTAAGTATCGGGTGTTGTTGGATATTCAGGTCAAACTCAAACGTCAAGAGAAAGCCAAAGAAAAAGGCGATGAGACTGTAGAAATCAAAACCTTGGCCGAATTGGAGGAAGCTTCACGCAATAAGGTAAAGGAACAGTTTGAGCGTTGGTCCAAAGATATTGACAAAGAAGATAGAGACGATAAAATTGCGGCTTATATCAATACGATGGCCAATGTATTGGAACCCCATACAGGCTATTTCCCGCCTTTAGAAAAACAAAATTTTGATATTAGAATTTCTGGAAAGCTGGAGGGAATTGGAGCGCAATTGCGCCAAGAGGATGGCTATATCAAAGTAGTGCGTATTGTACCGGGTTCGGCTTCGTGGCGACAAGGGGAGTTGGCGGTGAATGATTTGATTATCAAAGTAGGACAAGGCGAGGAGGAGCCTGTAGATGTGGTAGATATGAAAATGGATGATGTATTGCCTATGATTCGTGGTGAGAAAGGTACAGAAGTGCGCCTCACGGTTAAGAAAACAGATGGGACGATTGCAACTATTCCAATTGTTCGAGATGTGGTAGTGCTAGAAGAGAGCTATGCAAAATCTGCTATTATTGAGCACAAAAAAGTAAAAAAACGGGTAGGACTCATTGATTTGAGAAGTTTTTATGCCGATTTCAAAGACCCTAGAGGTCGTCGTTGTTCCCGAGATGTGAAGCGAGAAGTACAGAAACTAATAGCTGAGGGCGTAGATGGAATTGTTATTGATTTGCGTTTTAATGGTGGTGGCTCGCTAGGTGATGTGGTTGATATGAGTGGATTGTTTATTGAGAATGGCCCTATTGTGCAGGTGAAGGGACGCAACAGCCGCCCACGCTCCTTGGAGGATGTGGATCCAAGTGTGTTGTATGAAGGCCCCTTGGTGATTATGGTGAATTCGTTCTCTGCTTCTGCTTCTGAAATTATGGCTGCTGCCCTTCAAGATTATGGCCGTGCGATTATTGTAGGAACCTCACCTTCTACTTTTGGAAAAGGAACTGTTCAACGTTTCTTTCCGCTCGATCCTGTGGTGCCACAGCGTTACAAAGACTTGGGAGAGTTGGGTTCTATGAAGATTACTATTCAAAAATTCTTCCGTATCAATGGCGGTTCTACACAACTCAAAGGGGTAACTCCAGATATTGTTTTGCCAGGGATTTACAGTTATAGAAGTATTGGCGAAAAAGATGAAGATTTCCCAATGGCATGGTCAGAGATAGATCCTGTTTATTACAAGAAAAAGGAAATCAAGAAATTAGACAAAATCAAAAAGAAAAGTGCCAAGCGTGTGGCTAGTAGTGAAGTGTTTGCTATGCTGGATAAGCAAGCCCAATGGTTCAAAACTTTGCAAGAGGATACAGATGTACCGCTCAATTTGGAAGCTTATCGCCAAGAACAAGAAGAGTACAATGCACTTTCTAAGCAATATGACGATATTAACAAAGAAATACCCAATATGACCATCAAAACGCTTGCCGCAGATGTAGCAGCCCTAGAGGTAGATACGATACGTGCAGAGAGCATCAATAAGTGGCACAAAGTCTTGAAAAAAGATGCCTACTTGGATGAAGTGGTGCAGATTATAGGCGATTGGGAATAAGGTATTCTTAATCAGAAGATTTATTATAAGAAGTAGGATAACACACCGTTGTTATCCTACTTCTTGTTTTTAGAGTATCAACTAGATAACTGCAAGCCTTTAAATTTGCCTGTAGAGTCAGGGGCATAAACAAAGATATTGTTGCTATTAAATTTATAATGGTAATCCTTGAGCGGCGTACAATAGCCCTCTATATCACAATCATAATAAACTTGTGTTTCGTAGATACGCTCTGCAAATTTTCCTTCTTGGAGTTGTGTATAGAGATGAATGCTGGTGTTATGGAGCAATTCTTCTTGATTGACGGAAATGAATGCAAAACGCATGGGTTTGCCCGGTGCCCAAGCCAATTCGGAAATCCCTTCATAACTATCAAAATCTTGGAGAATTTGTCGGTCTAGCTGCAATTCCATGTCGTACAAGAACAAGCCATTTCTTTGTATACTGGTATGTACCAAATAACGCCCATTGGGCGATAGAGAGGTCACCGCAGAGCAGAGCAATTCGTCGTGAATATGCTTGGGTATATCAATCACATGCCCTGCTACATCTTCTAGTATGTGGGCGGTACAGCCTTCTTCGTGTGCTAGTACCTCTACCAGTATTTTACTGCCCTTGACCTTATGAATAATACCTTTGTCCTCTTCCTCACTCGCCTCGTGCAAATCTTCATCCAATATCAATACAAATTCTTCATTTTTAGGTTCCCAATGGTACTCCAATAGGTGATTGTGTCGGTAATTGATGGTGCCTCTGATTAGAATATAACCTTCAAAAAACTCATAAATAGAGTGATTCTCTACTCGTTTGCTGTGTCGGGGCAGCCCATACTCTTGGTCAAAGGAGTCAATGCGCTCCCAAACTTGCTCAATAGGAAAGGCAAAAATCTCATAAGCTGGATTGCCAAAAGGATTGCGTAAAATTACAATTTCTCGGCCTTGGTAAGCCATTCCATAATCGTAGTGCAAGTCAATCACCAATTCATACATGTCATCATTGGTAACATTCTCAAAATCTACATGCTCTATAATGCTTTCTCCTTTGTTGTTGAGCGGAATAAAGTGTGGTGGTTCGTTGGGGTCACTAATGTGGTATAAGAAGAGTGCTGGACGAGCCACTATGGCATTGAATGCTACATACCATTGGTCGTGGACACTGGTTTGTATGAGCTTGACCCCCACATGGCTGGTGTCCTCTATATTTTTATAGCCTTTTTCACGAAAGTGCTTTATGGCTACCTCTTTTATATCTTTAGCACTGAGCATAATGGGTTGCGTACAGCCTAGACAGAACCATAAGAGACTTAAAGTGCATACTACGCTTAACAATATTCTCATAGTGATTGGTTAAATTCTTATCTAAATCATTTCTTCAACACAAAATACAGCGTTCTTGCGTAACTTGTAGCTTCACTTAACAACTTCTATCAACTACAGCTATTATGAATCGTATTAGAACGCTATTGGAGCAGTATATTCTTTGGATTGCAGGTAGCTATATATTGATGTTAATGGTTGTTTCGCTCTGGTCACGGGCTACCTTTCCTTCCATTCCGCCTCCTAAGGAAAAGAGCAGTGGCTTGTTCCCCAAAGAGGGCAGCAATTTCAAAATAGTGGATGCACCTGTGGTTTATCGCCTAGAAAATGGAAAAAGAAGGCCCTACAAAAGTGCCGAGGCTTTTTTGACCCGCCCCGAAAATCCGCCCTTTGGAACACCTTATGAAGCTGGTGGTATTCTGCTGTGTGATTCGGTAGTGCTGTTGTTGTATCCTTTGGGCACCAAAATGCCCCGCCCCAATGCTGATAAACTGGTATCGTTTAATAAACGCCCTTATCAGCCGCTCAACCAAGGGAAGTCTTTGTTGAAGCAAGATAAAATTGGCCATTTGCTGGTGTATATGGGCTTGGCAGTGGTGCTGTGGTTGCTGTTTACTCATTTGTTTAGTTGGTCTTCTTGGATGATTTTTGGGGTGGTGCTGCTGGTAGGGACGGTCTTTGGATTGCTGCTAGAATTGGGACAGCAATTTTTTAGTGCAGGGCGTGATGCCGAGGGGGCAGATGTGCTGATGAATGTATTGGGGCTGCTGCTAGGATTGGGCTTAGGCCATCGTTTTTTTAATAAAAATAAAGAGATAGGTAACAAAAAGGCATAATTAAGCGTAAAAGGGAGTTGTTTGTACTTTTTAAGACTACTTAATTAAATGCCTATGAGTCGTGTACGCCCCTTTGGTTTGATGCAGCGCCGTGTCTGGGATTATGATGCCAATGGTTTGTATTGTATTACGATTGCGACCAAAAATCGTCGCCCCTTATTTGGAAACTTGCACGATGCCGTTATGCAGTGGTCAGCGGCTGGTGCTGTGGCGGATTTGTTGTGGCGACAGTTGCCACGCTGGACGGCTGGGGTGACGCTTGGGGATTTTGTAGTGATGCCCAATCACTTGCATGGAATTATTTGTGTGGATCATCCCCCTAGTGCAGTTGAGTTGCATGCAACGCAACTGCGAGGTTTCTACCCCAAAAACGAAGAAAAATCCCACATTTCGCCCTCCGCAGGCTCCGTTTCCAGCATCATCAGAAGCTACAAATCAGCCGTCACCAAACAACTCCACCAAATGCACCTCGAATTTGAATGGCAGCGCAGTTTTCACAATTATCCCATCCACACCGCACAAGACTACCAGCGCGTGTTGCAACATCTACAGCACAACCGCCAAAATTGGAAAAACGATAAGCTTTACCCTCGTATTAGCAAGCAAAAAAATTAAGATTTTGCAAAAAAGGGGTGGGAATGAGGGTTGCCAACAAATGAAGTATTATCTTACTTGCTATCTATTAATTGAAGCAATTGAACAATGAAATTTTCAGTAAAAAATCTAGGTCCTATCCAAGAAGGTACCATTTCCTTTGAGAAGCCTTTGACGGTTTTGGTGGGGCCTAATAGTTCTGGGAAGTCTTATATCTCATATTTAGTTTATGGAGTATTACAGCATCAGGTTTATTACAGCAAGCCTAGTTTGAAAACTGTAAAATTTATATTAAAAAACTTAGAAGAGTTTGAGGCTGAGCAATATAGATTTAGACTTAGTAATATATCAAAACTAATAAACACAGCTCTCACATCTACGGTTTTAAACTCTATTAAGAACGCTATACCTACTTTTTTTGCATCTAAAAAACTACAACCTCAATTACAATTAGAAATTGGAGATAAACAACTTGATGCTTTTGTATCAAATATCAAAAATGCTTCTGAACAGTATGAGTATAAACAACACATGACTCAACTTAGGATTGATGATAATTATATCTACAAAGGTGAAGCAGGATGGTGTGCTCCAACGAATGATGAAAGAAAAGCTTTTTGTGTTGCTCTAAAGGAATTTTTAAGTCGAAGCTTAAATAAAGTTATTATCAAGGATATCTATTTGCCAACTAATCCTAGTTCGGTAGTGCAATTTTTTCCTGCCGAACGTTTGGCATTAGGGATGTTGAGTAATGATGAAGTAGAACGAAAATCTAAAAAACTAGATAAAATTAGTGAATTATTATTAGAAGATGATGTTGATGAGTTCTCTGTTGCAGAATATTTTAGAAAAAGTAGGAATGAAGAGCCTAAGTACCCCTTAGCTATAAATGATTATATGTATTTTATTAATGGATTGAAAGATTTAAAAGAGCAAAGCAGTAAATTTGCTTTTTTTGCAGATGAAATACAAAGTATGCTGATGACAGGGAAGGTCACTGTATCAGAATATGGAAAAATTATTTACACTCCCAATCCAGACGTAGAACCACTATCTTTACATTTAAGTTCTTCACTTGTTAAATCTTTGTCAGGACTGATTGTTTATTTCAGACACGAAGCCAAAGAAGGCGACACCATCATCATAGACGAACCAGAAGTAAACCTTCATCCCGATAATCAGAGAATAGTAGCCAGAATCTTAGCCAAGGCTGTCAAATTAGGTTTCCGATTGATTGTGAGTACACACAGTGATTATATTATCAGAGAGTTGAATAATTTGATACTGTTGGATAGTATTTATGAAGATACTGCAAGTCAAGAAGAAATATTAAAAGAGTATCGTAGCAAAGGCTATGATGAATCAACCAGACTCAATAAAGATGACTTGGCGGTTTATTATTTTATTGATAATACTATAAAAGCACTACCTGTCAATGAGTATGGTTTTGAAGTGAGTAGCATTGATAATGAAGTGCATAAGTTGAATGAAGCAACCGATGATTTTTATGCAAAATTAAGAGAACTGGAATCATGAAATCGTTGATAACTGTTTTAGGAGAAATAGTAGATCCTTTTTATATCACTACTACGGTTGATAAGAATAATCGGCTTAAGCTAGAAGAATCTAATGATGGGATTAATTACCATATTTATATAGATATTAGTAAGGGAATTGATCGGTATTTATTGATTAATCTGGATAAAAAAGAGCAAGATATTCATCCTTTCTTGAAGGCGCATGAAGCTAAAGTAACTAACCTACGTAAGTGCTGCGATTATTTATTATTCTGCGAAGTAGCCGACCAAGTATATGTTTTTCCTATAGAACTGAAATCGAAAGATGCTACTGGTTGGAAACGTCAGGTTCGTGCAGGAATAGCATTTGCACAATATTTAATAGCATTTGCAGAGGTAAAGGACTATTGTAATTATGATTTGCATAGCTCCATTAAATACCGTTGCATTTTGTTTAAGCAGGGAAACAGTATTAAGCGAAAAACAGGAGTAGACCCTTATAGTATAGAAGATATTTATAAGTATAAATTTGTTCAAAAATCTTTTAAGAAGGCTCCCAAGCCCTTTAAAATAGCTGAATTTTTTGACCCTAGAAATGCTAATTAGCCTACCCCCCCCAAAAAAAAAGAGCCACCATCTTCAAGAGACAGCAGCCCAATTATCAATCATTTCTAATGCTTACAAATGTGTAAACAACGTCTCTTTCGATTTTCTCACCTTGGCGTAATGCTGGGTATCGTCCTCCTCGGAGCGATAGCCAATAGTAAGCAGCACAGCCGCCGATAAATTCTTATCCTTCAGCCCTAGAATTTCATTGTATTGCTCATTGTCAAAACCCTCCATAGGGCAAGAATCAATTTTCAATTCAGCAGCAGCTTGCAATAGATTGCCTAGCAAGATATACGCCTGTTTGGCTGCCCATTGGCCTTTTTGTTCGTCTGACAAATCAGAAAAGCTCGATTTCATAAAGTTAGCATAATCCTGCAAATCAGCTACAGGAACCCCTCTTGTTGCACTCACATTACTAATATAATCATCGACCAACTCTTCACCGAATGTGGTTTGATTGGCAAGCACCAATAAATGAGAAGCATCTGTGATTTGTGCTTGCCCCCAAGAAGCAGCTTTAAGTTGGGTTCTTAATTCAGGATCACTAATCACAAAAACATGATAGGGCTGCAATCCATAAGAAGAAGCACTCAAACGACCAGCTTCCAAGATAGTTTCTAAGTCACTGTCACTTACTTTTTTGGTTGTGTCAAATTTTTTGGTGGCATAACGCCAATTGCGGGTATCTATAGATGTACTCATTTTGCTAGTAAACTTATTGTTGTTAAATAATTCAAAAGCTAAACATCTATTTAGACCAACTGTTCTAAAAAAATGTTTTTTAATACCTTGTTAACAAAAAACACCTTCCAAACAAAGCATTTGGAAGGTGTGGTATCTCTACAGCAATTGCTACAGCTTACATATTTCGGCGATACTGACCACCCACTTCATACAAAGCACTTGTAATTTGTCCTAGAGAACAACACTTGGCCGCCTCCATCAACTCCTCAAACAAGTTTTCATTGTTGACAGCTTTTCTTTGCAGACGTTCCAAAGCAGCCGTGTTTCTTCCTTCGTTAGCCCCTTTTAGGTTGTTGAGTGTTTGGATTTGCGCCTCTTTTTCTTCTTGAGTGGCTCGGATAACCTCATCGGGAATAATAGTAGGAGAACCCTCTTTGGAGAGGAAAGTATTGACCCCGATGATAGGGAATTCGCCTGTATGCTTGAGTGTTTCATAATACAAACTCTCCTCCTGAATCTTCCCACGTTGGTACATAGTTTCCATAGCACCCAACACACCGCCACGCTCTGTAATGCGATCAAACTCTGCCAAAATAGCCTCTTCTACCAAGTCCGTCAATTCCTCGGTGATAAACGAACCCTGCATTGGATTCTCATTCTTAGCCAAACCAAACTCATGGTTGATAATGAGCTGAATAGCCATAGCACGGCGCACCGACTCCTCTGTTGGGGTTGTAATAGCCTCATCATAAGCATTGGTATGCAAGGAATTGCAATTATCATAAATAGCATACAAAGCTTGCAAAGTGGTACGAATATCATTAAAAGAAATCTCTTGTGCATGGAGCGAACGCCCCGAAGTTTGGATGTGATATTTTAGTTTTTGAGAACGGCTATTGGCCCCATACTTTTCACGCATAGCTTTGGCCCAGATACGGCGCGCTACACGGCCAATCACAGCATATTCAGGGTCTACCCCATTGGAGAAGAAAAACGACAAATTGGGCGCAAACTTATTGATGTCCATACCACGCGATAGATAATACTCCACAAAGGTAAAGCCATTGGCGAGCGTAAAGGCCAATTGCGAAATAGGATTGGCCCCAGCCTCAGCAATGTGATAGCCCGAAATAGAAACCGAGTAAAAATTACGCACATTCTTATCAATAAAATACTGCTGCACATCGCCCATCAAGCGCAAGGAAAACTCAGTAGAAAAGATACAAGTATTTTGGGCTTGATCTTCTTTTAGAATGTCTGCCTGTACCGTTCCACGCACCGAAGAAAGTGCCTTTTGCTTCAATTCGGCATAAACAGCAGGCTCTAGGACTTCATCGCCTGTAAGCCCCAACAGTAACAAGCCCAAACCATTGTTGCCCTCAGGCAATTCGCCCAAGTATTCGGGGCGTTTTAGGCCCTTATCGTCGTATTTTTCTTTTTTCTTGGCTTCCACCAAATGCTCTAGGCCATGTTCCTTGATGTACAATTCACATTGCTGGTCAATAGCCGCATTCATAAAAAACGCACACATAGCGGCCGCCGGCCCGTTGATGGTCATAGAAACCGAAGTCGTAGGCGCACACAAATCAAAACCCGAATACAGCTTCTTAGCATCGTCCAAGCAGCAAATATTTACCCCAGAGTTGCCCACCTTACCATAAATATCAGGGCGATAATCGGGATCATCGCCATACAACGTTACCGAATCAAAGGCAGTAGACAAACGATGGGCAGGCATATCCAAAGATACATAATGAAAACGGCGATTGGTGCGCTCTGGATTGCCCTCACCTGCAAACATACGGGTCGGATCCTCGCCCTTGCGCTTAAAAGGGAACACCCCTGCCGTATACGGAAACTCCCCCGGTACATTTTCTTGCAAAACCCATTTCAGAATATCGCCCCAGCCCTTGTACTTGGGCAGAGCAACCCGTGGAATTCTCGTATGCGAAAGCGAAGTGGTAAAAGTAGGCACTCGAATTTCCTTGTTGCGAACATGATACACATATTCATCCGCTTGGTAAGCCGCTACTTTATCCGCCCAATCTTGGAGTATTTTTTTATTGTGTCCATCCAATCCCAATTCTATGCTATTGTATGCTTGTTGTAGGCTATTGATGACCTCATCCGAGTTATTATTGTCTTTTTGGAGAATGGATAAAGAGGTTTGAAGCCCTTGCAGTTGTTGGGCAATTTTGGCCTGCGCTTCTGCTTTATCATTGTATTGACGAATGCTATCGGAAATTTCGGATAAATAGCGTGTACGCTTGGGCGGAATGATGTAGATTTTCTCACTCACCCCACCTGTAAGTTCAAAATCAGATTGCAAATCCACGCCCGTTCTTTTGACAATAGCATCCATAATAGCACGGTACAATTGATTCATACCGGGATCATTAAACTGCGAAGCAATCGTACCAAAAACAGGCAATTCCTCCTCCTTGGCCTCCCACAAATTATGATTGCGGCGGTATTGCTTCTTGACATCACGCAAGGCATCCAAAGCTCCACGTTTGTCAAATTTATTGAGGGCAATCACATCGGCAAAGTCTAGCATATCAATTTTCTCCAATTGAGAAGCAGCACCGTATTCGGGAGTCATTACGTACAGCGATAAATCAGAAAAATCTGTAATGGCTGTATCGGATTGCCCAATACCAGAAGTTTCCAAAATAATCAGATCATATTCTGCAGCTTTGAGAATATCCACAGCATCGGCAATGTACTTGGAAACCGACAAATTGGACTGACGTGTTGCCAACGAACGCATATAAACCCGCTCGTTTTTGATGGCATTCATGCGAATTCTATCGCCAAGCAAAGCACCCCCTGTTTTGCGCTTAGACGGGTCAACAGAAACCACCGCAATGTTTTTATCTTTAAAATCGGTCAGAAAACGACGCACCAATTCATCTACCAAGCTCGATTTGCCCGAACCACCTGTACCTGTAATTCCCAATACAGGCACTTTTTGAGAAGGCGCCTGTTGGCGAATTTCTTCCAACCAAGCATCGGCTTGTTCGCCTGTGTTTTCGGCAGCCGATATGAGGCGAGCAATAGAGTATTTGTTTTTGTCTTTAAAATCAGATAACTCGCCATTGATATTTTGCCCTGTTGGAAAATCGCATTGTTCTAGCAAATTATTAATCATACCCTGCAAACCCATAGCACGGCCATCATCGGGCGAATAAATGCGAGCAATACCATATTGGTGCAGTTCCTCAATTTCGGTGGGCAAAATAGTACCACCACCACCACCAAAAATGCGAATATGCCCAGCACCACGCTCCTTCAGCAAATCGTACATATACTTGAAATATTCATTGTGTCCGCCCTGATAAGAAGTAATGGCAATACCCTGCACATCTTCTTGAATGGCCGTTTCTACAATTTCTTGTACCGAGCGATTGTGTCCCAAGTGAATAATTTCTGCTCCAGAACGCTGCATGATTCTACGCATAATATTAATGGCGGCATCATGCCCATCAAAAAGAGCGGCAGCAGTAACAATACGAATTTTATGCTTGGCTTGATAAGGTGCTACTTGTTCCATGATTTGCTGTTTTAGCTGATTGGTTCAATCAGGTGAAGTAAATAGGAGGAATTAGGAGAATAGCAAAAACAATGTTCCCCTATAGTGGCGCAAAGATAGGGAATTTTACGAACAACTGTTAGGCAAAAACAAAAAAACAGGTCGCCGATTATCAGCTCGTTATTTTGAAAAGTGCTTAAAAGAAAGTTTTTATTTGTCCCTTATTCAATAAACCATTTGTACCTACACTACTACAGCAATCTGCCCCAAAAAGTTGTAGCATTGCTACAACTTTTTGGGGCAAGAGCAGCCCCTAATTTGCAGCTTGTTTGGTATAAGAAAGACGTAAATAAGTAGCTCCTTTTTGTTCGGCCAAATCAGCAATTTTCATCAAATTCTCATAAGTAGCCACAAACGTTAAAGGACTAAGCTCCAATTGTTCCAATCCAAGTTGTTCCAATACAGGGCGTTGCTGTTCGCATTGCTGTAGCAAATGGTGGATGCTACCTTTGAGGCGTGGCAATAATATCCAAGCGTTGTTTTGTTCCGTTTTGCTCTGCTCTGTTTTCAAGGCTTTGACCAAAGGCACTAAATCAGCTCGGTATTGTTTGCCCAAGTATTCCAAAAAGGACAAACCAGCTCCTTGCGGATGTGTTACAGTTGTCAAAAGGTGTAAATTGTGCGCCAATTCGTGGGTCGCTATGCTTAAATGCTCCTCTGTTACTGACAAGCCATCCACGGCGTTGCCTGTTTTAAGTTCGATTTGCAATTGTATCGTTACGTTAGGCATTTCAACAGTAGAGGGTAGGGGTGTAGGTTGTTTGGTAGGTTGAGGTTGTGCAGGCGTGGGCAGCGCACGTTGATCTAAGTCCTCTTGTTCCATTTCTCCTTTCAAATCTTGCAACAACTCTTGTTTACTTTTCTTAATAGTTCTATCCTCATTGGTATACTGCCCATCTTTTCGGAGGGCATTTTGTTGCTGTCTCAATGCCTCTTTGGAGGCTCTAATTTCAGCTTTAGCATCTCTAACCGATTGATTGGTTTGGTCAACATCGTTGTGCAGAGCATTCAAGTACGCACGTTTGTCGGTATAAGGATCAATGTTTGGCTCATCATCCCCTTGAACATAAGCCGAGGGGGCTGTAGGGGGAGCAATTGGTTTGGGGCTGGGCAATTCTCGCTCTGTCGGAGTATTTGGAGGGGTCTTTTTAAGAGGTTGGGGGCGGTCATCGGTGGTATGCTTGGCCTGAACCGTTTGCTCCTGCAAGGGCAGTGCCTCAGCCTTATCCCAGTGTTGCAATTCTATAATATTACCATCAGGATCACGCAAATACACAAAGGTCAAGGTGCCAATGGCCTCTACCGCATGACTGACCACCTCCCCATAACGTTGCCCACCAAAGGCTAATGCTTTTTCCAAGGCTGCATCTACATCGGCTACTTCAAAGGCCAAATGCCCCAATCCTTTTCTATTGGCGAGTGGAAATTGCTGTTCCTTATTGTTAGTATATTGAAAAATTTCGAGGGTAGGCCCTTGATTGCTCCAACCGGGTAAGCGCAAATGAGCACCTTTTATTTCCGCCTCTTCCACGCCAGTACCCTTTGCCAGCCATGCCCCCGATAAATTGCGCTGCGGCAATGTCATTTTGCAAGCAAAAGCTTGAATATAAAATTCTGCAAGGCGTTTCCAGTCGTCTGTAATGATATTGGTGTGAATATATTTCATAATATGCTAATAATAGGTCTATTGTTGTAATCTAAAGAAAGATAAATAAAAGCTGCTTGTTTCACAACTTCATGCTTGTCAAAAACGCAATTTGGAGAGCGAGAGGGTATGCTTGAGTTGACTTTTATTTTTTTTGTTAATTAATTGAAAGGTGAGGCTGGTATCTTGTGGACTCAAGGACAATTCAATTAAGCCAAAATTGTTCTGACGTACTACTGAACCCACTCGATGGGCATTAGGTTCCGTATCGGGCCAACTCTGTGTCAATCCACTAGACGTTAAATCATAAATAGGATAGGTCAGGGAGTTTTTCCAGCAGGACAATTCTCCCCAATGTACATCCCCCGACATAAACACCACCCCATTGGCTTTGGTTTTTTGTATTAATTTTAAAAAACGCTGCTGTTCATGCGGTACATTGGTCCAGGATTCCCAGCCATTGTACGCATGAGCAAATTGATTGCTCGAAGCAATGAGGCGCAAATCGGCAGGCTGCTGCAATTGCTCCTCTAGCCAAGCCCACTGAGCTGCCCCCAAAAAAGTAGAATCGGGCGAAGTGGTGGGCTGGTAGTCGTTTTTGTACGGCCCTTTGTAGCCCTTGGGCAGATGGCTAAGGTCATCCCGAAAGGTGCGTGTATCGAGCAAAATAACTTGAAGCCGTAGGGGAGCATCCTCCAAAAAAACAGCATGATAAACGCCAGCATGTTGCCAGCGTTCGGAGTTTTTAGGCTCTTGCCAAAATTCTAAAAAAATGTTTTTAGAACTGTCTTTGAATGGATAATGTCGTCCAGCATCATTTTCTCCGTAGTCGTGGTCATCCCAAGTAGCCAGCAAGGGTACTGCTTGTCGCAAGGCTTGAAAACTCGGCTTTTTGGCAAGTTGTTGGTATTTGTTTCGCAATTCCTGCATATCACGGGTATCGCCATAGATATTATCACCCAAATAAATAAATACATTTGGCCGACGTTGTACAATGGTATGCAAAATAGGTTGCTCCTTGGCCTGTCTGGCACAAGAGCCTAGACCAATACGGTAGGTTTTGCTAGGCAGGGGGGGCGGTGTGGGCTGCCAACATGCTACTAGATGGATGCAAAGAAATAAGCAAACGAATAATTTTGTCACGCAATAAGTCAATTAATAATTTTAGGATAATGGTTGTTCTATTATCAACGGAATGGTAAAGGATAGCCAACTGCCTGTTTCACCCTTTCTAGGAGCACGCAAAATCTTAGCTCGGGTCTTGCCCGTGTCTGGTCTAGCCGTCTCAAACGGCAGGGCAGGAGGGAGCAAGCCACGTTGCAACAAGCCCGATACATCAAAACGCTCATAAGCAATTAGTATTTTGAGGTAGAAGGTGGCTTGGTGCAACTCTTGCGGAAAGTTGGTGAGCTGGTCGGGACGTGCTATGGTGAGTTGTGGAATCCACAAACTGCCTTTTTCGTCCGTTTCTAGTTCTTTGGGTGGCAACACATTATTACCCATAGCGGTTTGCAAGGGCAAAACTGCAAAATTACTATCCAGTAACAAGGTAGAAACATACATGGGTTTTTTGCCTTCGAGGTGGTGGAGTACCAAATTGATGGGCAACACGACTGTAGATGGGTATTGAGGATGCTGTACAAAGTGCAACGGTGTTTTTTCGGCCGTTAGCTCATGCAGAGGCCAGCTTAGGCCACGTTCTTTGTTCTCATAATGAGCATCTGTAAAACTCTGAAAGGTAGCGGTTCGTTGTCCTCTGTTTTCTTGATGGAAATCGGTGTAAATGGTAGCGACTAGCTCAAATTTATGCCAGTCCAACAAAGCGGTTTGTAACGTATTATACAAGTTGCGTACTGTTTGCCATTTACAAATATGCTGCAAGGCCAAAATTACCTCATAGCCCTGCTGTTTTCCTAGCCCTGCTGTTTGTTTGCAAACAGGAATATAAGAAACATTGCCCTCTGCTTGGCTGTGAATGCCAAAACCCTCAGGACTGGTGCGAATGACATAGTGTGCCGCTTCTTTATTTTCTTTCCAATTGATAAATGCCTTAAAATAATTTAGTGTCGCTGCCTCTTGACGCATGAAATCCATAAATGGATGCTGATCATTTTGTGCTTCTTGTGCTTGTACGAATAAGGATTGTTGAGGGTTTTGTTGATAAATGGCTTTTAGATGGTTGAATATAGGTACCAGTGCATTTTTTTGATAAGGCGAATAAGTCCAGCTTTCGGGTTCTGCCAATGCCTGTTTGCTGTTGGGGCTATACTGATAAATCGTTGCATCATTAGGCACCATCCACAAAGAAAGATAACTTGCTTGTCCATCAATTTGGCGTTGAGCGGCCGTACCTTTGAGCAGTAGTTCGTTTTGAGCAGTGTACAAACACAACCAATTGTCTTCTACCTGTAGTACAAAATGCGGGGCTTGGTTGTTGATAGCCAAACGAATAGCAGGCCCTCCATCATGCCCAAAATTTTTCAACTGTTTTCGGGGGGCATAATCCTCAAATAATTCTACAATGCTTCCTTGCTCCATGGTGGTTTCTACAAAGGCAGCCACCCGCCAGCGCCTCAAAAAATGAGGGGCAATCATGGCGTACAACTTATTGCGGTGTTGTCTTCTATCAAAAGATACGCCCTTAAACTCTATCTTGCTAAAAGTAGAACGTACACTGGTAATGACCGCATTGGCCTGCCCTGTGGGCTGTTCATTATACAAAAACACCTCAATCGGCACGGCATCTTCTGGACGCTCAATAGGGCGTAGCAATTCCATTTCTCCTGCTTTGATTTGCCAACTGTTGCGCCCTTGGGGCATAACTGGATAAAAACCCTTGAATACATCAATATCTCGTTGGGCAGGCAGTTGGCCGTGTCGGAGAAGACCATTCAAAAAAGGCGCATGTCGCTTTTCAAAGGCTCGATGATGGACGTGCAAATCGGGCGTTTGTTGATACGCTCCTGCAATATTGAGGCGTGCTCTATTGTACAAATCGTGGTAGGAAACTTGATTTTGAGTAGCTTCCAAAATTTCTAGCATATTGGTGGTGAATACGCCTCCTTTTTTTGGAATTTCGTAGGCAAACTCTGCTTTGTCACAGGCTGCTATATGAATGTGTGGTGCTGTTGGGAGTATGCTTTCCAAGTCCGTGCCGTCCGCAGCTCGCAACAAGCTCAATAGTTCGGGCGCATCTTCAAATGCGGTGTATTGCAAGGCCAGTAACTCTGGGCTTAAGTCTTGCCAGTGTTGTGTGTTGCGTTCGTGGGCATCGGGGTGGATGTATCGAGCAACAGGAGCAGGTGTTTTTTCTTCTTCCTGTCCTTCCTCTGCCAGCAAGTTATCAACGGTTGCCAAATCTTCGACTACTGATTGGAGCTGTTCGGAGGCACGGGTAGCACCTGTAGAGTGGCAGGAGTCCTGAATAAAAACAATTTCTGCTTGGGTCTTTTGCCAGACTTGGTGCAACAAGAAGCGCAGTTCTTTGTCGAGTATGGTTCGGATTGTTAGGCCATTGGCTGCTGGTTGGCGAGCATCAGAAGGAACCAAGGTTTGAAGGTAGCCGTCGGCTTCCAAAAAATTGGAGGGGGCAGCTTCTTTGGAGCCATGTCCTGCATAAAAGAACAGGATTAGATCCCCTGCTTGTGCTTGACCAAGGTGTTCTTGGATAGAATTAATGATATTGGCACGAGTGGGGGGCAATGCTGTTCCAGTAAATAAACGCCGAGCATGAAAGGTGTAGGCTTCCTCATTGAGATGTGCAATCAAATAATCCAAGAAGCGTTGGGCATCCTTGATGCAGCCACTCAAATCAGGTATTTGAGCATTGTCATAATTATCAATCCCAATGAAGAGCGCATAACAATTTTTTTTCATGCCTTATTTTTGTTGTTGGATTTTATTGCGAAGTTTCTGCTGTTGCAAATTGATCTGTTCTACCTGTTGCTGTATTTGTTGGCGTTGTTCTTGGATTTCTTTTTCAACCTCTTTTTTTCGCAGTTGGTATGCTGGAGGTGGACTTGTAGTAGGAATACTAGGAGCGTCGTCGTTAATGGTTTGTTGTACCTGTTGAACCAAATCATCTCCGGCAGTTACATTATTTTTGGGATTAAAAATAGCGTCTACTTCCTTATCACTAAGTTTGCCCCATTTGGGCGTGTATTTTTTGATAATGCTAGAGCAGTTTTTGGGTTTCCATTTTTTGCTGGGAGAGCGATCGGCTACTTTATAGAGGGTATTAATGGCTTGTTCATTTTCTGGATTGAGTTCCCAAGCTTTGGAGGCCAATCTAAAGGAATAAGCCTTGTTTTTGCTACTGGAAGAGGCCGCTAGTTCACTGAGTTTGGCCGACTGGGCAATTTTGAGATTTTTTTCGAGTTTTTCTACAGAATGGTTCTGTGTCACTTTGTAGGTTGCATAAGAGTTGACGAGTGTATCATTGCGCTCTTGTAGTGCCAATAGTGCCAATGCTAGTTCTTCTTTGCTCGCATCAACAACCTTTTTTTGGGCAATAAGCGCAGCCGATAATTCGTCGGCATGTCTGCGTGTTTTTTCGTGAAGTTGTACTTGTCTTTCTAGTCGTTTTTGGTTTTGTAAATCTCTTTTGTGGCTTTGGTGCATGAGGTAAAAGATGAGACCTATTACGCCAATTATAGCAATAATAATCGCTCCTGTCATCAACCAAAGTCGCTCCTTGCTCCTTCTAATAAAACGCAATTCGTGCGGCTCCAGACTGATTTTGTCCATATAAGGCCGAATGTAGGAAATATCGTTGAAGGTGAGCAATGCATTGCTTTCATTAAAATAGGCAAAACGGTCTTGTATAAATTTGCGAATACGCAAAAGCATCTTGTCCTCATCCGAGGCTTTTTCGTGTATTTTTTTGGCAAGTAAGTCGTGTGATAGTTCTATTTTCATGGCTAATGTTATTACTCTAGCGGTTTATCCATAACCATTCAAAACTAGCGAAGCAGTCGTTTGGCTTCGGTTTCTGAAATTTTACCATAGTTATAACGGTCATCTATTTTTTTGATGATGCGTTCAATATTGCTATAAGTATAGGTGTTTTTGGGTCGATCTCCACTTAGGAAACCACCATTACCAGAATTTTTGAGTTTGTCGTTGTTAATTTTATTCAACACATCCATAGCTTGGCTGTTGTTTTTGCTCAAGCCCCAAGCATAACGGGCCAACTGAAAGGCTTCTTTGTATTGTTGATTGGTTGGGTTTTTGGATTGCAGTAATTTTTGTGCTTGCTGGCTGAGTTTTTGGGATTGGTCAATAGCACTCAACTTGGCACGAGTTCGATAAACCTCATTGGCAATTTTGACCTGTTTGGTCAATTCTTGTTTTAAGCCTTTTTGATCTTGGCGCAATTTATCTCGCTCTAGCTCCAATGCTCTTTTGCTGGCTTCCAATTGCTCATTGGCCAAATGCAGCTCGGTAAGAGCATCTTGCAATTCACGAGTTGTCATTTTAATAATATTCTCACTATAACCAATACTATCTAGTAAAACCGTGTGAATGCTATCTTTGGTACGCAATTCGGATATTTTGTTTTCTAAATACTCATTGGTTTTTGCCAATGCTAATTCACTCTGCATGTGCCTTTTATTGCTGGCAGCTAGTCGTTCATGATTCGTTACATAATAATTTAAAAACCAAGATAAAATACCGACTACCAAAAAAGTCGCAATACCTGCCCCCACAATAAATGCAATCAAAAGGCGATAGGCTCTGATCTTACTATTTCTCAAAAAGATTTGTTCCTCTGGGGTGAGTATTAGTTCATCCTCAAAAGGAGCAATAGCCTTAACTTCATCAGAGGTGAGCAAAGCGTGATCGACTTCGTACAATTGATACTTGACTTTGACTAAGTTGAGCACACGCAGACGCATACGATCGTTGGCAGATGCCCGTTCGTAAACTGTTTTGGCCAGTGTGTCATGAGAAAGTTCTATTTTCAATGTTTAGAGGATTTGTCTTTGTTGTCTAGTATAAAATTAAGAAGGTTGCATCAAAATTGATGCCTTATTAAATTAAAGTGGTGTGCGCCATTATAAGCTCAACTAAGATAGTAAAAATATTCTTTTTTGTAGTTGTAATAAGGTCAATTGCAACCGAGATTAGCAACCCCTAAGAAAAATATGACCTACAAAAGAATAGTTGTGGTGTTTACTATAGAACGGGCAGAATGTTTTTTTAGTTTATTTTTGGGCTATTTCCTTTACAAAGGCGTGGTTCCTCTGGATAGAACTTAATAGCCCTGCCTCTAGGGGTTAGATGTTTAGGTAGCCTCCCAAAGCGAGTAGAGCCGATGCAAAACAGGCGATGACATTCAACCACATCAATGATTTCATTTTGTTGGCTTGAAACATGAGCCCAAAATTTTGAAGGCCCCAAATTCCAAAAATAAAGGTAGAAATTAAACAAATGTCTTGTTTGGCAACCAAAAAACTATCGTCCCAATTGTAGGCCAAGAAATTGGAAAAACCAACATAAAAACAACCGATGGCGTGCCAGTTGGCCCACATTTGGCCATAGTCGCCCAAGGTGTATTTGTTTCCTACAAATAGTTTAATAAATACTGGTGTAAGGTGCCATGAGAGGATGAGTAAGCCAAGTAAAATTCCATAAGTTCCATTGATGAGTAGACTAAAATTAAGCATGTTTTATTATGTGTTCATAGTGTATAAAAAAGGCATAAAAGGTTAACTGCTACAAGATACGATTATTCTTTTTTAGTTTCCTATTCCAATACACAATATACAGCGTGCCAATAATGCTGGGGCCAAACCAATTGTACATGGGTACTGCAAAAACATTATTGACCACAACAAAAGCAGTAACAGAGGCCAAGTAGGCACCAATAGTCTTGCCCAAATGAATATAGAGCCATCTTTTCTGCAATACTTGAGGCCGTCTAAGCATTCTCAAATCACTCAATCCAAAATACAAACAAACCACCCCAAATACAGTACTGATGACATTGATTTTTTGGTAGAGCAAAATCGGAAAAGTAATCCATACCAAACCTGTAATGCCCAATGCCAATGCCAGCCGTTTGTCCCATTCAAGGGAGGGATTTGTTTGGCGAAAGCGCAAACCTCTATAACCTGCTATAAGCAAGTAAATGGTAAACAGCCCCATGCAAAACAGAAAAATGTTCTCATGTTGGGGCAATACAGCTACTAGACACGAAAGGAGTGCAGAAAAGAGCATACTGCCATAAAATACCTTTCCAATTTTTTGGTGGCGTTGGTCGCCTTTTTTGAGTAATAATACCAAGCTGCCTGTGAGTAGGGCAATGCTCCCCAAGGCAATGTGCAGCCCAATGAGTGCTTGTGCAAGTAGAGCCATAGTTAAGACGATTGAAGTTGTTGTGTTTTTATAAAATCAATGAGCGCATTGTAGCGTTGATCTAGGCGCATCAATTGCTCATTGCCCAGCAGAATCAAGTGCTTGCGTGCACGGGTAAGGGCTACATTGAGTTTTCTATCCACTACCTTATCATCCGAGAGCGAAATAATGCTATCGAGTTGGTAAATATCGTTGAGGCAGAGCGAGATGATAATGATGTCTCTAGCACCCCCTTGGTAACGCTCTACGGTATCAATGGTGCAATTTTCATAACCTTTTTTGTAGCGGGCCAATTCACTGCTAATTTGGGCAATTTGCGCCCTAAAAGGCGTAATTACCCCCACATCTGAAGGGTCTAAATGCTTCCCATTGGCGGCATAAATAGCCTCAAAACTTTGAATAATCTTGCCCACCCATTGTGCTTCGTCCAAGTTGGTTTTGAGATTGCTTACCCGATTGACTCGACTCTCAAAATACAGCATTCTATGTTGTGCCAATTGTTGCTCTAGGGTACTGGCATTGGGCGGAAATTGATAATCTAAAGGGGCTTTTTGCCAAATAGAAATGGGCAATTCTTCGGGCAGTAGTTGCAATTCATTATTATAAAAATAAGCACTCGGAAAAGTGCAAATATCTTGGTGCATCCGCCCTTGGTGCGAGAGTCGATCGTAGGCCCAACCCCAGCCCTCTTCTTCGGCTCGGTGGTACAAACGTTCAAACAAAGAATTTCTTCGATTGCGTAAACCAATGGCATAGAGGTCTTTGTCCTTGACTTCCGAACGTTTGGCATCTTGCAAAACCACGGCTGGCAATTGTTTGTGGTCGCCAATAAGCACAAAACGCTTAAAATTGGGCAGCAGCCCAACCAATAAAGGCTCTAGGATTTGAGAAGCTTCATCTATGATAACTGTGTCAAAGCTTTTGAGCTGGAATAAGCTGGCTTTGCTGGCAATGGAGGCTACTGTAGAAACAAAAATTCTATGATTTTGGATAATTTCTATCAGTTGCTTGCGCTTGGTGGCGTGTTTGGTACGCTCAGAGAACAGGCGGCCATGAAAATGTGGGTCGGTTGCATGAGGATTGCCAATGCGTAAATAATCCTCTTCGGCAAAACTGTGAATGGACTCACATATTTCATCAACAGCCCTATTGGTATAAGCCAACAGCAGAATTTGCTCTTGGGTATTGGCGAGCAAGTAACGCACCATTTCGGCCAGCATAAACTTGGTTTTGCCCGTGCCGGGAGGCCCTACGAGCAAAAAGTAATCCTTGGCAGCTAGGGCTTTGTGCAGTACTTTGCTTTGTTCGGCACTCAGGTTGGGATTGCCCAAGAGCAATGGCTTGATGGGGCTTTTTGTGGGGGCTTCTAGCGTGAGCAATAATCGACGCTGGCGGGTATTGGTTTGCAAGAAGCTGAATAGCGCACGATATTGCACCTTGAAACTGCTGTCCATCATATCAGGCTCTATGTGCCATTGCAAGTCCGATTCAAACAACGATTCATTAAATTGGCGGTAACGCAATTGTACTTGTACATGTTGGCTATCAATATTGGTAATAGAACCCTTGAACACTTGGTCATTGAGTACATTGTCGCCTTCTTGTCGCACAGGGTATAATACAATAATATCGCCTTGCCTAAAGTTGGCCAATTCATTGGTTTGTTCCGTTCGTTCAAAATCGAGCAAGGGCGTTTCTTCACCTGATTTATTTTGTAAAATTCGCAGATGGCCTAATATGTCAAAGGCTTCATCTTTTTGGGGGTAAGGGTGCAACCAGAGTCCTGCTAGTCCATTTCTATTATCACGCCCCGCCTCGCCCGTTTTGGCCAATTGGTGTTCTCGTGCGGTAAAGCTCACAAAGTTGAGAAAGTAGAGGCGTTCTATAGGAGTGGCTTGCTGCATGATGGTGGCAAAATCGGACAAATCTCTAGCAATAAAGCCCCGTGCTTTGGCTAGACGTTGAGGGCTCAATACATCCAGCATGGTGGTGCGGTCGCTTAGAGGGCGATTGTCCATGTTGGCCAATCCTTGCTCAATAGCAATAATATCATTACGCAATTTGAGGGCATCGTATTGTTGGGTTTTGCTGGGTGGGGCAGGCTTGAGCTGGTCTTGGTCAATGCCCGAATAGAGCATGTAGGTATTGGAGCGCAATTCATTGCCAAAGGCAGAACGCACCAACAAATCATAGAGATTGGTTTGTTGATAGTGGTTTTGGCTCAAGCCCAAATAATTGGGCGCAAAGGGTTTGCCGCTTTTTAATTCTATAATAGCAATCCTATTTTCATCATCATCCTTGTACAAGACATCCAAACGCCCTTGTATGCCATAAATATTAGAATAAAAAGAAGGCTCTAAAAAACACTGCTGGGGCTGAATGTTGTTTTCCTCCAAGCGTACTTTGACGGTAGTTTTGAGATTGGTGAAATGTTTTTGGCTTTTTTGGTAAATTTCCTTGATTTCCTTGTCTTCAAAGGTGGCAAATCCCAAAGGATTGAGCGAAAAAGCCTTGGGGAAGGTTTCTGTAAAAACAGCATCTTCATTGGTCATCAATTCATCCAAAAAGAAGTTGGCCACATTTCCTAGCATCAAAGGCACGGAAGAGGTAAAAGGCGTGAATTTTTTGAGCAGATAGAGCGCAGCCGAAGCCCCAAAATTCTGAAAACACTCCGAAATACTACTTACATCCACCATATAATCAGGCTCTACCACAAAAGCCCTAGGCATATACACACCTGTATCGGTTACACGCACATCCAATAAATTGAGCGTAGCAAAACCCCGAAAAAAGCGTTTTAGGTCACGGATGTTGTTGTTAAAACTCTCATTATAACCAGTCTCATTGTACTTGACTACAATCTGTTCCTCGGGGCTGTCAAAGGGCTGGCAGAGCAATTGTTGTTGCGCTTCTTGGATGGCTAAGACCACCACCCGAAGCACAGCATAGCGTTTTTGGGAGCGCAGGCTGTAGCTGGGTTCTTCTGTTTCGGCAATGGCATCCAAGCTTGCTTTGAGGGGGGCGGGAACGGCTGTTTTGCAAAAGGCGGCCACGGTGTAGCAGGCCGTTTTTAGGCTGCTGAGGTAGTCCTGCTCTTGAAATTGGTGGGCAGGGATTTGGCGTTTGTGCCTAATTTGATGGATGCGCCACTGTAGGGCACCACTAATTTGGTGTTCTTGGGCGGCAAAGGCCACTCGTGAAAACATAGTGGTGAACACAATGTTCTTACTACGAGTAAGATCCACAAAAAAGGCCGTCAGCAAATGATCCAGTTGTCGCAATTTGTCGCTGGGAGCTGCTTGCAATTGATGTACTTTCTCAAATTGTTTGTAGAATAAATCCGCTAATTCTGGGTTTTTCATAGAAGCCTAGCTTTTTGTTGTTTGCACCATTTGCAAGATACAGTATTCTCATTCTAATACAAAAGAACCCAAGCCATACAAAATGGAGCTTGTATTTATGCTTGTAAAATTGTACCTTCCGTTCACTTCATTTTAAATTCTTCAACTACTGTATTTTATGCGTTTTTTAACATTGCTTTTAGGGCTGTTTTCAGTGCCAATGGTGGCACAATACAATTTGGATCAACCCCTTATTTCTTATGAATTGGTAGAGACGTATAGCCAAGAAACCTTGGTTACCAAATGGAAATCTGCCAGCATTCCACAGGCATTGGCACCTATTAATTATGATGTGGCGGTGTATGAGGTGTTGTATACCATGCCTTACCATGATGGCACGCCTATCAAAGCATCGGGTTTGTATTATGTGCCTAAGGAGAGTGAAACGGTTGTTTCTAAAAAGAAAAAAAGAGAAGCCACAGAAGGGCATCCTATGATGTGTTATCATCATGGCACCCAAATTCGCAAAGATAGAAAGGTGAAGCTAGGAGGGGAGCAGGCTATTTGTGTGGGGTTTGCTACGGATGGTTACTTGGTGGCACGTCCCGATTATATGGGCTTGGGCAAAGGGGAGCGCAAACATTTGTACCACCATGTGGAGACACAGGCAGGTGCTTCTATTTATATGCTACGAGCCATTAAAGCTATTAACAAAGAACTCCAAATTCAGCAAAATGACCAATTGTTTATAACAGGATATTCACAGGGTGGGCATGTTACCTTGAGTTTTCAGAAAATAGTGCAGGAGTCGTATGCCGAAGAATTTAAGGTAACGGCTGCTGCTCCCATGTCGGGAGCCTATGATTTGGGAGGGGTACAAGAAGGAACCATGTTCAAGCCTTATTCGCATCCGGGGTATTTGCCTTACTTGATTTTTTCTTACAATGAAATTTACAACATTTATGACGATCCTACAGAGTTGTTGATTCCGCCGTATGATAGTGTTTTGCCCACGGTATACAATGGAGAGCATAGTATGAATTACATCAATCGGCTACTGCCTAGTGTGCCCAAGGATATGCTACAGCCTGCTATGGTAAAACGCTATTTGGAAGAGCCTGATTTTACCTTTAAGCAAGCCTTGAAGGAAAATAGTGTACACAATTGGAAGCCTGAGCAACCTGTTTTGTTTTGTTATTGTGAGGCCGATGAACAGGTCAATTATGAAAATTCAATAGTGGCTTATGAGCGTATGAAAGAGTTGGGGGCCAAAAATTTGCGCCTCAAACGGGTCAATAAACACTTGGGACATCGAGATTGTGCGGCATTTGCAGTCATGCACACCAAACTGTTTTTTGATAGCTTCCGAAAAGGAAGCAAAACGGGCAAGGCAGGGCCTATAGGCAAGCGTTTCTTGCTGGGCTTGGGCAAGGGTGTGGTGGCAGGCCGTGTCAAAAAAGCGCGTCGGTAGTAGGGGCGTATTGCGGGCGTATTGCGGGCGTATGCTATACGCCCATACGCCCGAAACACACCCCAAGAGCTACACGCTTCTAAGAAGCAGGTACACGCACCTGATAGGTTTTTTTGTACTTGTTGGTGAGGCTGCTGCTGCGAATCCAAGGGTTGTATATTTTGAGCATTCGGTAGCTGGTGTTGTATTTTTTGGCAAAATCGGCCCAACTGGATACACTGCTGTTGACCGTTACCATCTTGTGAGGGGGGAGTGGCTGGTACAATTCTTCTTCAGGAATACTGAAGCCATAGCGTTCGGGATGTTGCATAATTTCCTTGATGGCTAGGATTCGCAACACATAGCGGCTGGTTTCTTGATTGAGATTCAAATCAAAAAATTGATCGCTGCCCTGCTCTTTGATGCTTTTTCTCAAATTGCCTTTGCCCACATTGTAGGAGGCCAATGCTGTAAACCAACTGCTGAAATCCTTGCGTGCTTCTCTGAGGTAGGCACAAGCGGCTATAGTTGCTTTTTCTAGGTGATAACGTTCATCTATTTCGCTGTTGACCTCCAAGCCTCTATCTTTGGCTGTGCCCGACATAAATTGCCAAAATCCACTGGCTCCCATGTGCGAACGGGCATTGGCTAGGCCCGATTCGGCTACCGCCAAATATTTCAAATCATCGGGCATACCTTGTTCCTTGAGAATAGGCTCAATGATTGGAAAGTAGCGGTGGGCACGTTTGAAGTACAAGAACGTGGCAGAGTGTCTAAAGCAGTTGGCAATCAATTCTCTATCAAAACGCTCTACCGCATCAAAATTTCCCATAGGCAATTCCTCGCCAGCAAAGTCAACGGCTGTTGGAATAGGCGGCGCAGCTACTTGTTGTACAGGAAAATCGGGCGCAGCCTCTTCTGATAAGGTAGCGTTATTATTGGGTTGCGTATAAGCAGAGAATAAAAGAACAGCAGCTAGTGTGACCATTCCGAATACAAAGAGCATTAAATTTTTCATAAGTGGAGCGTGTTTTTTTGCACAAAAATAAATAGCTACAGGAACAAAAAACGACCTTCTTGGAAGGTCGTCTTTTGTTGTTGGTTGTCGTATAAGTTAACGTTTTTTAGTCTAATTTTAGTACATCTAAGAAAGCTTTTTGCGGCACTTGGACATTGCCTACCTCCCGCATCTTTTTCTTTCCTTTCTTTTGTTTTTCCAATAGTTTGCGCTTACGTGAAATATCACCACCATAACACTTGGCCGTTACATCCTTACGCAAGGCAGAGATATTTTCTCTAGCCACAATTTTGGCACCAATAGCGGCTTGGATGGCAATTTTGAATTGTTGTTTGGGCAAAATTTCACGTAGTTTGGAACACATACGCTTACCAAAAGCTACCGCTTTGGTTTTGTGAATCAAACTAGAAAAGGCATCTACGCCCTCACCATTCAAAAGAATGTCTAGTTTTACCAAATCGGACTGGCGATAATCGAGTGGCGTATAATCAAAAGACGCATAGCCCCTAGAAATGGTTTTGAGTCGGTCATAGAAATCAAAAACAATTTCTGCCAAAGGCAAGTCAAAGGTCATTTCTAGGCGCGAGGGCGTGAGGTATTGTTGATTTTTGAGAATGCCACGTTTGTCCATGCAGAGCTTGATGATGCCACCAATATATTCTGGCTTGGAAATAATTTGAGCACGAATGTATGGTTCTTCTACATAATCTAAGACCGTTACATCGGGCAAGTCATTGGGGGTATTGATGGTTAGTTTTTCGCCTTTTTTGGTGTAAGCAAAATAACTAACATTGGGAACGGTGGTGAGTACATTCTGGTCATACTCGCGTTCTAGTCGCTCCTGAATAATTTCTAAGTGCAACATACCCAAGAATCCACAACGGAAACCAAAACCCAATGCAATGGAGGTTTCGGGCTGAAAAATTAGAGAAGCATCATTGAGCTGTAATTTTTCGAGTGCATCTCTCAAGTCTTCAAAATCCTCATTCTCAATAGGGAAAATACCCGCAAAAACCATCGGTTTTACATCCTCAAAACCCTGAATAGCTTCCTCGCAAGGGGCTTCCTGGAGGGTGACAGTATCACCTACTTTAATATCTTTAGAATCTTTGGTGCCAGTGATGACATAGCCTACATTGCCTGCCTCAATGGTCTCTTGGGGCACTTGCTCCATTTTGAGAATTCCAATTTCATTGGCAAAGAAATCACTACCTGTATTAAAAAAACGAATGGCATCATTCTTATTAAGGCGGCCATTAAACACTCGGTAATAAGCAATAACCCCACGGTATTTGTCAAACATAGAATCAAAAATCATGGCTTGCAAGGGGGCTTCTGGGTCGCCCGATGGTGCAGGAATACGCTCTACAATAGCCCGAAATATATTGTCCAATCCAAGACCAGTTTTGCCACTGGCCAAGATAATTTCATCCAACTCACACCCTAATAAATCAACTACTTCTTCCGACATTTCATCAATCATGGCAGAGGGCATGTCTACTTTGTTGAGAATAGGGATGATTTCCAAATCATTCTCCAAAGCCAAGTACAAGTTGGAAATAGTCTGGGCCTGCACGCCCTGAGCAGCATCTACTAGAAGCAAAGCCCCTTCACAGGCTGCAATAGAACGAGAAACTTCATAAGAAAAGTCTACGTGTCCGGGAGTATCAATGAGGTTAAACAGATATTCTTCTCCATCTTGAACATAATTGAGCTGAATAGCGTGCGATTTGATGGTAATACCACGTTCACGCTCCAGATCCATATTGTCCAAGGCTTGGTCTTGCATTTTGCGCTCCGAAATGGTTTGGGTCATCTCCAACATACGATCCGCAAGCGTAGATTTACCGTGGTCAATGTGAGCGATAATGCAAAAATTTCTAATGTTTTTCATATAGTTGTTAATATCTATAGTATTAGGCTATAATTAGACGTTGCTAAAGGAACATCTACAAAACGCCAAAATACAGCTTTATATTGGTAAAGCAAAGAATTGCTCTTTTATTCAGAGGCAGTATGACAGGTAAAAAACATTCTTTTGAAAGTTGGTTTGGTAGTGGTGGTTGGAAACAGTATCTTAGCAACTACTTATTAAATAGTCTTATTTCGCTAATAATATAAAATATATAATTATGTCTAATGTCTCTTGGCAAGAAGCCCTAGCTCGTCTCAAAGAAGGAAATCAACGATTCCAAGACGATAAATTGCAGCATCCTAAGCAGGATTCTGCCCGTCGTGGTGAATTGACAAAAAGTCAAGACCCTTTTGCCATTGTATTGAGTTGTGCTGATAGCCGTGTCGTGCCAGAGGTTGCTTTTGATACTGGCTTGGGAGAATTGTTTGTAGCTCGTGTAGCGGGCAATATTGCCAATACCTCTACGATTGCGAGTATTGAGTATGCGGTCGCTAATTTAAATGCCGAGTTGATTGTTGTAATGGGGCACGAGGGCTGTGGTGCTGTGGGTGCAGCTTTGGCAGGAGGTGATAATGGGTACAATCTCAATCATTTGTTGTGCCACTTGGTGCCAGCATTAGAAGCTTCGGAGAGCCAAGCCGTGAATGATGTGGTAAAAGTTAATGCAAAACTAACAGCCCAGGAATTGCAAGATCGTTCCAAAATCATAAGTGATTCTGTAGCTGCAGGAAAAACTAAAATTGTACCAGCTTATTATAATCTGGGTAGTGGCAAGGTAGAATTTTTGGCAGAAGAGGCGTAGTAAAACGACTTATCAAAATATTTGTAGCAGTAAACAGCATGTTGTTGTTTGCTGCTTTTTTTTGTAAAAAATTGATGCTTGTTTTTTAAGAATATTTTCAAATTATATTTTTTTTGTAAAAAAAAGAAGTCACAAAGAGCAGCGTATTGGTGCAAAAGCACGTATTACATTAACATAGCTCCCTTTCAACCCTTTGTAGATTGTTTAGCTATTCTGGGTAGCTCCTGTATAGCTTCAAGCTTAGTGCTTTATTTTTTGGATAAGGCCAAAGAAGTGTTTAGTTAGGTTTTAACCTTATTTGTCTAAAACAAATGGAACGTAAAATTTTATAATTATTAGCAAGATTTTGAATGGTAAGCAAAATACAGCACGGTCAAAATAGATTAAACCTTTAAATTTTATTTTTATAAATAATACAAAGTTGCATCTTGAAAGGTGTTTTGACAATATTATATTTTACAAAAAAACAAAAAATAGTATTTAATTTCTTTTTTTTGTAATTCTGTAGAACACTAGTTGAGTTTGTCCCATTAATCAATTTATTATTGTTGAGTTTGCTTGCAATTTTAGATAATACGGTTTAACTTTAATGATAGTTAATCATTTTGCCATTGAGTTAGTAATCCCCATATTATAGTTTTAAGTCTGATTTTTGCCAAATTTTGCTTGTTTTTTCAACAATTATTGGCATAAAAAATAAAATAATCACCTAATCCTAACGCCTACTTTCTTGTATTATGTTGCTTCAGTACATAATACAAGAGGGGGCGTATTTTTTATATTACAATTAATACCCTTATTGTATGAATGAATTTTACAAATTTAAGAGTTTGCTACTATTGGTAGTAGGCTTGTTCTTTTTGAACACTCAGCAAGCAAAAGCTTCGCATATTCCGGGGGCTAATATAACGGCCACTTGTAACCCGAGCAATCCGTTAGAATATACCTTCACCTTAACCTTATTTAGACGTTGCCCAGGGACACACCCAGCTACAATGACAAGCACCTTGTTTACCTTAACTAACAATTGTGGTTTGGCTAGTCCTATTATTCCCACTTTTCAACAAGTAGGAGTGGCAGTAGATGTCAACCAATTGTGTCCTACTGCTACCAGTAATTGTTCGGGTGGAACACAACCGGGGGTGTGGCTGTATACTTATGAGGCTACCATTATTTTGCCTGCCAATTGTGATGGTTGGACAATGACTTATGATTTGTGTTGTAGAGATGCTTCGAGCAATATGACCGGAACTTCTGGTAATAATATGTTCACTTCTACCACTATTAATACCTCAACAGCACCCTGTAATACCACACCAAGTGTAACATCGGCGCCTATTCCTTATGCTTGTACCAATACCCCTTTTACGTATTGTTTGACAACAACAGATGCAGAAGGAGACAGTGTTGCCTATAGAATGGTAGCACCGGGAAGTACTGCTGGAACTCCTATTGCACACTTGGCAGGCTACTCTATCAATGCTCCTCTAACAGGTTTTGTACTCAATCCACTAACTGGATGTTTTACATTCAATGAGCCTAATGTTGGTAATTATGTAGTAGCTATTGCTATTGATGAATATGATGGAGCAGGTAATTTGATTTCTACGGTAACACATGATTTTCAGGTACAAGTAATTAATTGTACCAATACACCTCCTAGTAATGCCGCAGGAGGAGCTATTACCAATTTTACAGGTACAGGAGCCCAAACTGGGCCTAATTCTGTGAGTGCTTGTATAGGACAGACAGTATGTTTTGATGTAACATTCACAGATGTAGTTGATGTTAATGATAGTATTTTTATTACTACAGATGGTTTAGCACTTTTTCCGGGAGCAACCTTTACTACCACAGGAGTAAATCCAGTTGTAGGGACTTTTTGTTGGACTGCAGTACCGGGCAATCTTAGCGGAAGTGTTACTTTTCAGGGTTTTGATAATGGTTGTCCCGTACGAGGAACCAATAGTTTTGGGGTCATCATTGATGTCATAGATGGGGTGTATGCGGGGCCAGATGCTAGTGTCTGTGGTGGTGTACCTGTACAACTCAATGCAACAGGCGGCACGGTATTCAACTGGACTCCAGCCACGGGCTTGAGTTGTACCAATTGTCCCAATCCTGTGGCCAATCCTAGCGTTACCACGACCTATTACGTCACTGGAAACTTATCGGGCAGTTGTAGCAACTTGGATAGTGTGGTTGTAAATGTAGAGAATGTATTGCCTACCGCAACTATTTCTGGTAATGTTGGAATTTGTGGCACCGGCACCAATACCCTTACTGCCACAGGTGGTTCACGCTTTTTGTGGAGCACAGGCGAAACGACAGCTTCTATCAATGTATCACCGACTGTCAGTACTAGCTATAGTGTTATTGTGACCAATTTTGTGGGTGGTTGTGAGGCTTATGATACCGTAGATGTTATTGTTAGTCCTACACTGACTTCTAATATTCCCGATCAGATTATTTGTACGGGCAATTCAGCTACTTTATCTGCTTCAGCAGGGGGAAGCTATCTATGGAGTACAGGCGAAACCACTTCAGATATTACGGTTACACCAGCTACTGCTACCGATTACTTTGTGACCATTACATTAGGAAGCTGTTCAATTGTTGATACTATTAATGTAGATATTACGCCCACATCAGCACCTGTAATGACCTGTAGGGGGGATACGACTCTACCACCTTGTACAACGGTGTACGATTTTGTTCCTCCTATCGCCTTAGATTATTGTGCTGCTTCTCCTTGTGTATCTAGTCCTATAGCCGATGTTTTGGCAGCCCTCAATACCAATGGAACAAGCATTGCTGGTAATGTTCCTAATGGATATAATATGTTAGATGGAATCACAGGTACTTGTGTATCTGATGGGGGAAATGACATGTACGATTGTGGCAACCAATTAAATACAAATGTAGCAACACTAATTCCTTATACTGGAGGTAATATCAATACGCATCCCGGTTTTAATGGCGGTAGTTATTTTACGCATAAGTTTAATAATTTATGGGTAATGGTAGCAGATCTTAATGGCGCAACTAGCTTCTTTACTACGGGGAATAATGGAGCCGATGGAAGTGGTACGGCCAATGGTTTTACGTATACCGTTACCGTAGGTTGTATGCGTTATTATGTTTTTGTAAAACGTATTAATGGAGCAGGCGACCCCTCTATCAACCATATTTATATTGTACCTGATAATGGAACCCTACCTGCACCTACGCATACATTTGCTACCAATACCAATGATGATTTGCATACGCTCAATAATTTAGGCAATTTTGATCGCTTATATTATTTATTGTTGGCAGGAAATGCAGGTTATGCTTATACCAATGCAGAAATTGAAGCTGCTGTTTTGGACTTTATCAATCAAGCCAATGTCAATACAGGTGGGGTAGCACAAGCACCCGTAACGCAGATTGCAGGGCCAGCTAGTGGTTCAACATTGCCAGTAGGTACTACTACATTTACCTTCCAAGCCAATGGCACTGGCGGTACTACTACTTGTAGTTATGATGTGATTGTACCACCAGCAGGTGTGCCAGTTATCACTTGTCTTCCAGATACAACCGTATCAGCATGTAATCCTGTAGTCACCTTTGCAGATCCTATAGCTTCCGATCCATGTAATGCACCTTGTGGCAATCCTGCAATAGCAGCAGTTTTGGCCGATTTTAATACCAATGGTGCTTCTATAGCGAGTTCTATCCCCAATGGTTATAATATGTTGGATGGGGTTACTGGTACTTGTGTAAGTGATGGAGGAAGTGATATGTACGATTGTGGTAATCAATTAAATACCAATTTAGGAACCTTACTTCCTTATACAGGCGGTACTATTACAGCCAATGCTAATTTTGGAGCAGGTTCTAGTTATTTTACACGTAAGATTAACAACTTGTGGGTGATGGTAGCGGATTTGAATGGTGTCAACTCCTTCTTTATTAGTGGTAATAATGGAGCAGATGGAAGTGGTACAGCCAATGGTTTTACCTATACTGTAACCGTAGGTTGTCAGAGTTATTATGTGTTTGTCAAACGTGTAAATGGAACAAGTGATCCCTCTATTAACCAAATATTTATTGTACCAGACAATGGTACTTTACCAGCCCCTACCCACACGTTCGCAACTAATACAGATAATGACAGTCATACACTCAATAACTTGGGCAACTTTGAACGCTTGTATTATCTTTTGTTGGCTGGAACTTCAGGTATCGCTTACACCAATGCACAGATTCAAACAACTGTAGTTGATTTCTTGACACAAGTGAATGCTTCGGCTGGTGTTGTTGGTGGTGGCGCTACGGTCACTCAAATTGCAGGCTTGCCTAGTGGCTCTACCTTCCCTGTAGGAACCAATACGGTTACGTTCCGTGCTACCAGCACTACCACTGGTCAAACAGCCGATTGTAGTTTTGATATTATAGTACAACCTAGACCGACTGCGGCTATTACGGGTAATACAGTGGTATGTTCAGGTGGTTCTACTACATTGACGGCTTCTGGAGGTGGAACTTACCTTTGGAATACAGGTGCTACTACAGCGAGTGTTACCGTAAGTCCCTTGTTAGCTACAGATTATATAGTTACTGTTACCGATAATTTGAACTGCGAAGCAGCAGACACTATTAGTACTACTATAGGTATTGCTTCAACACCACCTATCTTGGCACCTGTGGCGGGTTCTATTTGTCCCAACTCTACCTTGACACTAACTGCGGCAGGTGGTACAGCAGGTCCAGGATCGGCTATACAATGGTATACTGGCCCCAATGGAACAGGTACATGGATGGGAACAGGAGGAAGTCTGACGGTATCGCCAACTACCACTACTACCTATTATGTGCGTCGTGAAGGTGGTTGTAATATCACAGGAGATGACCAATTAACGGTTACACTCAAGGATTATATTTATGCCCTAAATGCTGCCACTACCAGTACTTATTGTACCGATAATGCAGGATGGCACCATTTCTATAGTGGCAATGAAATTATTCTATCTATTCGTGGTGATTTGACGGGTGCGCCAGCAGGTTTCCCACAAATTACTATCAATGATAATGGTACCTATTTCCAACAAACACAAGGGCCCTTTACGCCTGCTAGTTGTGTCAATGGCCTGACTCCCGGAGAGGAGCGTTTTGAAATGGAGCGTAGTTGGAATGTTGACTTTGGGGGTGGAACCTTAATTCCGCCTTATGAAGTTCGTTTTTATTATCAACCAGCAGAGCGTACAGCCGTAGAAAATGCGGCGCTGGCTCACATGGCCACTTATCCTGCTTGTGGCTATTCTTACAAATATGCTTTCCCATTAGGAAGCTACTTCTTTAAGAATGTGGGGAGTCAGTACACTGCGCCTGATTTTGATGGCCTACAATTGCCTACAGTGGCAGGCACAACACCCAATGGGGTCAATTATGCAGAAATGTCAGGTATTACTAGTTTCTCTGGCGGTTCTTTGGGGCTAATCTTAATACCGAATACCTTATTACCAGTAGATTGGTTGTACTTTAGAGGAACCACAGATAATACCACCAATAAATTGAACTGGGCAACTGCTTCTGAGCAAAACACCGATTACTTCCGTGTACAAAGAAGCCAAGATGGTCTTGTATTTGAAACCATTGGTATTGTTCAGGCTCAAGGCCAAAGCACTAGTGCCAAACATTACACCTATGATGACATTAATCCATTTGAAGGCGAAAACTATTATCGCTTAGAATTGGTGGATCAGAATGGAGATACCGAATTATCTAGCACCATATTGTTAAATATTCGTATGGACGGCAAGCCTTATGTATTCTATCCCAATCCAACAACAGGAATGGTCTATTATCAATATGAAAGCCAAAAAGCAGAGGCTTTGCAATTGGAGGTATTGGATGTTTTGGGCAAACGTGTACGCACACAGCAAGTACAAGGAACAACAGGTATTAACAATATTCCTGTAGATCTAGAAGATTTGCCAGTAGGCACTTACATGATTCGAGTGCATAATGAAGCCAGAGGTACTGTACACACAGAAAAAATAACCAAACGCAAGTTCTAGGCGTATTAGTAATAATACTTAATAATACAAGTGTGGGCTGTTCTGAACATTGTTCGGGACGGCCCATGTTGTTGTTAGGACTAAACGTGTGCTTTGGGTAGGGGCAAAAAAAAAGGCCAGTACGCAGGTGCGTACTAACCTTAGAAAACTAAACCCTAAAACCCATGAGTTACAAACTTAGACTATTCTGCAATCAGTTCCAAGTTTTGGGCTATCTTTTTTTATAGAAATTGTCATAAATTGGTCTAATTTTCCTTTTTAGGAAAATACAATCTCGGATATTCAAAGTCCAATATCTTCCCATTGTTTAAATTGATTTGCGCCCAATGTTGGATGTCAAAATGAATGTGAACCACACCAGTAGTAGGCACATTATCTAGTATTGGGTCTGCATAATAATTGGCAAAATCAGTACAAGCAAAATTATGAGCAAATAAAGCCACTGTATGCCAGTTATCGGGCCAGGCTTGTATTACACGCATCAATCCAGTTGCCGTGGCCTCATAAACAGCCCTATTCCATTGTATAGCATCAAATGGATAATCTAGTGCTTCTGCAAATGCTTCTGCGGTTGCCTGTGTACGTCTGGAAGGGCTGGAACAGATCGTATCTACTTGCATTCCTTTGGCAAGCATTTTTGCTGCCATAAAAGGCGCATCTCTTTTGCCCCTCTTATTCAGTGGACGGTCAATGTCTCGTAATGAACTATCCTTCCAACTGGATTTGGCATGACGAATTAGATAAAGTTGTTTCATAAGTTACATCTTAGTAAGAACCAAAGCAAAATAAAAAAAAGGTCAGTACGCAGGAGCGTACCAACCTTAGAAAACTAAACCCTAAAACCCATGAGCTACAAATATAATCGACTACATGAAGTTTTACAAGTTTTATCTGCCTTTTTTATTGATTTTATTACTAAAAGAATCAGTTTCTGAAAAAAGAATTAAGTAAAATGTTCATTACCAAAATTTTAAGCTTAAATGTTCTTTTGTCTGTTTTTGGTCAACTATTTTGCAAGCCGATTTTTATTACAGAAACTAGGAATAATTCCCTTAATACAAAGCAAAAAAAAAGGCCAGTACGCGAGTGCGTACTAACCTTAGAAAACTAAACCCTAAAACCCATGAATCCACAATATAGAGGATTGAAGTAGAGTAAACAAATTTTTGAAGCAGTTTTTGGTTAAATTAATTGAATTTATTTTATTTTTATTTTTAAAATAATCACCTGATTGATTGGTGTAGATGAAAGGTTAACCTGTTTGGAGAAAAGATATTGAAGATGCACTGATGTGTTTGGAAGGGCTGTATTCCACAAAAGAACAATGAGGTGCTTAGAGATAGGATAGGCAATAACTCTTTTGGAATATTAAAAAGGGAACAGCTATAAATAAAAAAAGGTCAGTACGCGGGAGCGTACCAACCTTAGAAAACTAAACCCTAAAACCCATGAGTTCACAATATAAAGCATAGGTTTACACTATCCAAGTTTTTAGCTTCATTTTTTTAATAAAAAACAAAAAAAAACATTTTTGACACTTTTTTGCGTACAATTGATATGTGGTTGCTCTTTTTTGCTTGTGTTTTGGTGTATTGTGTTTTATCTAGTAAAATATGTTTTTTTGTGCTTTTGTTGGAATGGTTTGTATCTTAGTATTGGGTGTTTCAATCAAAAAAAGGTTAGTGTAATGATTTTAGTTCGCTAGGCTTATAAGCTACAAGCTCACAAGTTCGGTTGAGTGGCTATTTAAGCTTCAATAGCTCAACAATTGCTCAATAGGACAATCGAGTATTCTTTTGGGTTGTTTATAAATTCCTCATTAAGAGCACTGAATAAGTATATATTGTAGAGAATAGAGCAATTTGGAAATACGATTATAAAGACTAAAAACAACAAAGAAATAAAAAAGCTTTGTAAATCAATGATTTACAAAGCTTTGAAGTTGTGGAGGATAACGGATTTGAACCGATGACCCCTTGCATGCCATGCAAGTGCTCTACCAGCTGAGCTAATCCCCCAATGAGTATATTATGTACTAACACAAAGGAACAATTGGTGTGTTGTATCTTCTGTGTGGACACAAATATAAAATCTTGAAGGATAAATTGCCAACTTTTGCCTGTTTTTTTGTCATTATTTTTACGAAAGTACCCAATGCTTGCTTTATCTGCTAATTTAGGAAGATAGATAATTGGCTAGTCTATAGGGTTATTGTATCTTTGCGCTGCTTAAACACAATGCAAGATATATGAAGACTAGAAGTCATAGAGAAGATAAAGTAAATGTAATTACCCTTGGATGTTCTAAGAATATGGTAGATTCTGAGGTGATGATGCAACAATTGGAGGCCAATGAATTTGAGGTAGTACACGATAGCAATGAGCAAGATGCCAATATTGTTATTGTAAATACTTGTGGGTTTATTGATTTGGCCAAGGAGGAATCGGTCAACACCATTTTGCAATATGCCGAGGTGCGTGGGCGTGGCGAAATAGACAAACTGTATGTGACGGGTTGCTTGTCGCAACGTTACAAAGATAATTTGGAAGAAGAAATTCCAGAGGTAGATGCTTATTTTGGCACTTTGGAATTGCCCGAACTATTGGAGCGTTTGGAGGCCGATTACAAGCATGATTTGATTGGGGAGCGTCGTTTGATGACTCCGCCACATTATGCTTATCTCAAAATATCAGAAGGCTGCAACCGCACTTGTTCCTTTTGTGCGATACCATTGATGCGTGGCAAGCACATTTCCAAAACCATAGAAGCATTGGTAGAGGAGGCCAAGGGATTGGCTAAAAAAGGAGTGAAGGAATTGATGCTCATTGCACAGGAATTGACTTATTATGGATTGGATATTTATAAAAAACGCCGATTGGCCGATTTGCTTCGTGCATTGAGTGAGGTAGAGGGCATTGAGTGGATTCGTTTGCACTATGCTTATCCAAGCAAGTTTCCTGTAGAGGTGTTTGATGTAATAGCCGAGTTGCCCAAGGTGTGTCGTTATATTGATATGCCCCTACAACATGCCAATAATGCTGTTCTCAAACGTATGCGCCGCCAAATTACCAGAGAGGAAACCATAGAATTGATAAAAGAGGCACGCAGCCGTGTACCAGGTATTGCTTTTAGAACTACCTTACTAGTCGGTTATCCTGGAGAAACGGAGGAAGAATTTCAGGATATGGTAGATTTTGTACGAGAGGTGGAATTTGAACGCGTGGGCGTGTTTCAGTATTCTCACGAAGAAAATACCATTGCCCACGACCAAGAAGATGATGTGCCTGCCGAGGTTAAGGCGCAGCGTGCTGCTGCCATTATGGAAGTACAAGCCGACATCTCTTGGAATCACAACTTGGCAAAGATTGGACAGACATTTAGAGTGTTGTTTGATCGAGTAGAAGGCGAGTTTTTTGTAGGTAGAACAGAATTTGATTCGCCCGAAGTAGACAATGAAGTATTAGTGAAGACAGCAGATAATTTTGTACGAATAGGCGATTTTGCAGAAATAGAGATTATTGATGCAACAGAATATGACTTATATGGCAAAGTAGTGAAGCTATCGTAAAAGCTAGGTAAAATCATCTACCAAAAAGCTTAAGAATTGCAACCTCCCTAACAACATTTTTGTACTTTTGTCAACAAAATAGTACAGGCTAGGCGTAGAGGAGGGCAGAGGAGCGAAGCTTGTTATTATCTCAAACAAAAAAAGACGGCAACGATTATGGGTTGGTATAAACGCGATAGAGACGGCATTACAACATCTACTTCTCAAAAAAAGGAAACTCCCGATGGGATTTGGCATCAGTGTGGTGCTTGCAAAACCACATCAACAGTCAAAGACTTGGTAGAAAATTTATACGTGTGCCCTGCTTGCAACCAGCACGAACGCATCGGTTCTCAAGAGTATTTTGAGATTATTTTTGATAATAATAAATACAAAGAGTTGTTTACAGATATTATTGCACATGACTTTTTGGAATTTACCGATCTCAAACCTTATCAAGAACGTTTAGAAGCTGCTCGCAAAAAAACAGAACTCGATTCTGCTATGCGTGTAGCCAAGGGCAAGATCAATAAACTAGATTTAGTGATTGCTTCTATGGATTTTGGTTTTATTGGAGGCTCTATGGGTTCTGTAATGGGCGAAAAAATCTCCAAAGCCATTGATTATTGCATAGAACACAAAACCCCCTTGATGATTATTTCCAAATCAGGCGGCGCACGTATGATGGAATCTGCTTTCTCCTTGATGCAGATGGCCAAGGTCTCTGCCAAGTTGACCTTGTTGGCCAAAGCCAAAATCCCTTATCTATCGTTCTTAACGGATCCCACGACAGGAGGTGTTTCGGCTTCTTTTGCCATGCTCGGCGATTTTAATTTCTCAGAACCCAATGCACTTATTGCTTTTGCAGGGCCTAGAATTGTCAAGGAAACCCTCAAACTGAAAGAATTGCCCGAAGGCTTCCAACGCTCGGAGTATCTGCTAGAAAATGGATTTTTGGATTTTATTGTAGATCGCAAGGACTTGAAAGAACGTGTTGGGGATTTGTTGTTTATTTTGAAGAAATAAAGCCTGTTGTAGTGTGGGCGTGTAGGGGCGTGTAGGGGCGTGTTGTAAGGGCGTTTAGCAAAACGCCCCTACACGCCCCTACAGCAACACCTCATCCAATTTCTGCATAAAACGTTTGTCCAACAACTCTATTAGATAGTCCAATTGCTCGTTGGTATCCAATTCGCGTTTGGGAGCATTTAAGGTAGTATCTTCGAGATGATTGGGCGAAAATACACGGCGTGGTTTTTTGCGTTTTTGAAAGAACGCTTTTCGATGCAATTCTTGGGGAGTAATCTCATCATACTCTCCTGTACTGATAAAATACTTTTCCTTATTATCCTTGTTAACAATATGTTGCCAGCCATCTTCTTCGTTAAAATACAGATTGGGTGCTGTTCCTGCAATGTAAATTTCTACACCCAATAAAATATCTCCTTTCTTATCGGCCTTCCAAGGGTTTTTATTATTAAAATCAAGAGCTTGTTTAAAATATGCTTTTAGAGCTTCCTTGGTGGTGTTGCCCTCTGCATCTACTGTTTCTTCTAGCTGATTGTACAAGGCTTCTCTATACCAAACAGAACGAATACTGTAGGTGTAATTCTTACGTTCTAGAATATTGCGATAAATTTGAAGTAGCGGTCTAGGATTCGCATTATAAATCCCGAGATAGATTCCTTTGGTCTGTTCAGGAGGAGTCATACACTCATACAAACGTATCTTGAGCGTCAAATAAAGCTTTTCCCATGCTTCTATTTGTTGATACAAACTAGTGTTGAGTTGTTCCAATCCCATACTAATCAAGGCCATTGTTTTTTCATTTTCCTCGGCAGCGTGGCGATGGCTTTCAAACTGAGCTTGCAATTGGAGCAAGGTGGTGTAACGAGTAGACTTTTCTTCACTAGCCCAAAATTTAGCATTATTCTTCTTTTTGAGCCGCTTGTACAAATCCAAGTCACTGAGCAAATGCACATAATAACTCCCTTCAAACAGATGGGCTATATTTTGACGCAAGCTAGTGGCATAATCCATATACTCATTGTGGGTCAACTCTTCTAGTAGCAAGTCCAATTTTAGCGGATCGGCTTCCACATTCAATTCAATCCCTGCTGCTCCCACTTCTACCTGCACCACCAATTTTTCATCAAAACTATATTGATTTAAGAGCTGCGCCAGTGGGATGGTGAGTTGTTCACGCAATGCCCGTTGCAATGCCCGTGCGCCATATTTGGGATTGTAACCTTGCTCGCCCAGATAATCGTACAACGTTTCCGAAAATTGAAACTCTATATTTCTATGCAATAAGCCTTCTCTTTTTCTCAAGCCCTCCAGTTCTCGTTCTACCACAAAACGCACAACATTGGCATCCAGCGAATAAAAAGGCACAACTTGGTCTATTCTGTTAAAAATTTCGGGGCGGAAATAGCGGCGTACTTCATTGGTATAATGAGCAGCTTCCTTGGCGGTACTATTGTCAACTACCCAAGCAATTTCATTGCGTTGTAGTTTCTTGGCTCCAATATTAGAAGTCATAATAATAATAGCGCTACAGAAATTGACAAGCTGCCCTTGGCTATCCGTCAGGCGACCTTCTCCCAGTATTTGCAACAATAAATCATTAAAAGAAGGGTGCGCCTTTTCCAATTCATCAAACAACAAGACACAAAACGGCTCTTTGCGTACGGCTGAAGTGAGCAAACCATCCGAAAAATAGCTCTCACCTGTTAGCCTGCTCACGGCATAAGGCGTAGAAAACTCGCTCATATCAAAACGCACCATTCGGGAGCGATTGCCAAACATGAATTGAGCCAGCACTTTGGCCATTTCGGTTTTGCCCACCCCTGTAGGCCCTACAAAGAGCATAGAGGCAATGGGCTTGCCTTGGCGCAACAAGGCAGTTTTGACAGAGGCCAGTATATCTACCAAAACATCTACAGCATGGTTTTGACCAAAAATCTTTTGCGTAAAAAATGCTCGAACAGTCGATAAATCCATAGCCACAGAAGGATCAACCATAAAAGGCGGCATACCGGTCTCCTCACAAAACGCCTCAATAACTGCACTTCTATTGAGTTGCACCATTGCCTTTTTCTCTTTGTCAGCATGTTGCCCTTTCAAGCTCATCAAGATGCTTTCCAAAAAACGAATCGGTTTGCCCGGAAAACCAGAGTAAGGGGTATAGCGTTGATTGAGGCGAATGGTTTCTCGAATAGCTTCCAATTCTATTTGTAGATATTCGGATTGAGCAATGGCCAGCACCTTTTGCAAGATGATGTTTTCTAGGGCTGCCTTGTCGGCAGGTGCCTGAATGTTCAAGACCTGAAAGTTGTTTAAATAGTTGGGGCTGCGCGCCTCAATACGGGCATATTCCTCGTCGGTACACTCGGCCAGAATGGCTACTTCGCCTTGAGCAATAGGATCCCGCAAAAAATCCGCCATGCTGACATTGTTGCCTTGGTATTGTCCTACTTCAAATAGTTCTAATAGATTGCGTACAAACAGAAAATCACCCTTCTGCGTGAGTTCCTTGCACAATTGCACAATATTCTCCTGCCAACCAATACTACCTGTGGTCAATTCCTTGATGAGTGTAGAGGCGGTAGTTTCCCATATTTCGGCCTGCAAGCCAAAACGGCGACGTTGGCGCTCTAGTTCCCAAACCAAAGTGCTTTTGCCCACCCCAGAACGCCCCACCAATAAAACACTTCGATTATATCGCCCTTGCATCAAATCGGCCAAACGTTCCAATTGTTCTTGATAACCATACAATACTTGGCGTGTTGTTTTAATTTTTTTGGCAACTTTGGGGAGCCATTCTTTTTGCTGTGCTTCTTGCAAACGTGTCAATTCGCTAGGCGTGTAGGCGCGCAAATCTATGGATGCTGTATGCAAGCTTGATTCTTCAAACCAAATGGTTGCAATAACTTTCTGAAGAATATTGAGCCTGTTTTTACGCATAAAATCCAATTGTACTACTTCTTGCACACTATCTTCCAGTTGCTCCAATTGAGCCGTAAATGTTTCTACTCCAAGTGCTGGAATAATAGCCCAATGCCCTTGTTCACTGCTTTGTACAAAATAATCAAAATGCAGCTTTAATTTTTTGAACGAAAATTCTTGTCGTCCTGCTTTGAATTCAACACAGGTTGTGTGTTTTTCAAAATCACCTTGCAAGGTATAATCCAGTAGAGATTGGTAATCACCATGATCCAGCACTTGCTCCTGATAACGATCACCAAATTTGCCTGCCATCATTGGAGCTGGTAAATTGACCCAGAGTATATCTTTATCAAGAATTGGAATCGTAATTTTATCAGGATTGTTCTCTAAGGTCAATTGAACCATAGGGAAGGGCAAATTTATTTTTTGCATGGCTATTTTTGATTTTCTGCTGTATCTTAAGGCTACTTTAAGTAGTCGCACACTGTACCATGTAATACAAAGCGTTTGACTTCAACTACAAGATACTTTAATTGTCGTAAGAAGAAAAATTAGATTCTGGATACTTAAGCCAATTGAAAACGTTTAATAAAAACCGATGCAATTATAATAATAAATTATAGTTGTAAATAGTGTCACATCTTTCTGAAAAATAGTTGTATCTTATTTCTCAAAAGTAAAATTTAAGATCAAATGGAGAAACATACTTTTGGTAATTTGATTGTATTCTATAGAGAAGAAAATATTATTGAGATAGAACAAATCCACGATTGGAAAGGTGGAGATTTGGAAGGGGCACAGCAAGCCGTTGAAGGATTGAAGTTGTTCTTAAAGGATAATAAAGGACTCAAGGGAATACTTATTCATTCACCTTCTTTGTACCAAAGCAGAGAAGTGATGAATTGCTACCAACAAGCAGATTTATACGAAGCGGCCAAAGCAATATTAGTGAAGTCTTTTACACAAAGACTCATTGGGAATCTATACATGAAAGTTACCAAAGGCAAACCCAATGAATCTGGAAGAGTTGTTCCTTCCAAATTATTTACCAATGAAGAAAAAGCTGTGGAATGGCTAAGAGAAAAGGTAATAGAGGTTAATGAAATATAATATAATCCACGGAAGAGCGGAAAATGCCTAACAATAATGATGAATGAACAAGTTATTAAAAAAAATAGTTGTCATTAATGGCACTATGCTTTTAAAAAATAGCTAACAAATCTATCTTTGCAGGATATTACAATACCAATAAGATAAAAGCAGTAGATTGACTACCCAAATAATCAAAGAACGCCAGTTATGTATAACAATGATATTGATATAATGGAAGAAAAAATGGTTGGAGATTTGGCTCTTTCTTGGCGAGCAGAGGGAATTGTTGGAGTTAGACAAGTGCCCAAGAAGGCTGCACAAGATGAGGTAGAAGCGGCAAAAATGGGAGTAGAGGGAATAGCTGAATTTACAAAAGACGTAGAGCACAAGGCATTTTTGGTCGTTATGCCTTCTCTTTATCAAAGAAAAGAAGTAATGGACATTTACCAACAATCTGATTTTAATGAAGCTGGGGTTGCCTTATTGGTCAAGTCCTTTGCAGGAAAAATTGTGGGCAATATGTTTCTAAAAATCGCCAATAGACCCAATGTGATGGGGCGTATAGTACCAACCAAACTGTTTACCAGCGAAGAAAAAGCAATAGAATGGTTGCAGGAACAAATAGAACAAGCAAAAAATGCATAATTGATAACAGAAGTGCAATTTAATAAATGTGAATATTGTTATTATTATTGAAGTTGTTTAAAAATACCCAAATAGTTGCTAAAGGGCTATAGCCTTTGTGCCTTTTTGGCACAAGCTTACCCGATTAAAAGCCAAATACTTACTTGCGTGAGCTAGTTCACTTCGTTCATGAGCTCGCTGCTGGCTCGGTTCGGCAGAGCCTCGGTTCAGCTACTTTTTGTCCCGTAGCTTCCAGCTACGAACCAAAAACCGAGACTGATTATTTGATACACTGTATCAAATAAGTCAGATCGCTAAAGCGAGTGTCTTGACTTCCAAGCACTTATTTATCATTAGTTCGCTACGCTCATGAGCTAGCAAGCTAGGTTCTATCTCGAATTTTTAAACAACTTCATTTACAAGTAAATGAAATACCTTCTAAAAACATAGGAATTCCCTGAGAACACCTACTTAATAAAGAGGGGGTAGCTCTGATTGTTAAATTCTTTTTAAGACTACTTAAGAAAAACTATTGGCAATATATTTGTAAATATAGTTAGTAGTCTTAATGTTAACAGACGTATAACAATTTAAATAATTTATTAATAAAGAGTAGGCCATAAGCTGGTTGCAAGAACAAATAGTTCTGTCTGAAACCTCCGCTAATGAATACCCCTCTCAAACTAAACCCTATTTTAAAATGACAGAACAACTATTTGGAGATGCCAGTATTCGTTGGCACGATAACCATATCTTGCGAGTAGAACATTTGGAAGATTGGAAAGGAGAAGATAACTTAGATACGGCCAAGGAAGTGGTTGCTGGAATGCAATCGTATGGTGCGACCAAGCCATTTATTGGTATGCTGGTTATTCCTTCTTCCTTATACAAGAAAAAAGAAATTTTAGACTTCTATCAACAAGCTGATATAAATGAAGTAGCTAGGGCATTAGTCATTAACTCATTTGCTGCAAAATTGGTGATGAATATGTATTTCAAAATCGCCAAGGGCAAACCAAATGCAAATGGTCGCTATGTTACTAATAAGTTATTTACCAATGAGGAAAAAGCCATTATTTGGTTGCAACAACAGATTAGTGTACATAAAAAAAATGCTGGCCAAGAAGCAACTAAATAATAGCTGTTTCAATACAAGATGCAGTAAAACAACTTCTTAGTGTGTAACACAGCTTTGTATCAGCAAATGTATTAAATTATCCCCGATTTCGGATGACAGAACAACTATTTGGAGATGCAAGTATTAGCTGGTACATAGACTCTATCGTACAAGTAAAGTATTTGGAGAATTGGAAAGGAGAAGATAACCTAGAAACAGCACAGCAAGTTGTAGATGGTATTCGCTCCTTTGCAAACACTAAGGATCGTGTTGGCATACTCTTTATTCCCTCTTCTTTGTACAGAAGAAAAGAGGTATTGGATTTTTATCAACAGCAAGATATAAATGAAATTGCTAGAGCTGTAGTAGTCAAGTCGTATGCTGCAAAACTTGTTGGCAATATGTATCTCAGACTTGCCAATGGCAAGCCCAATGAGAATGGCCGCCTTATTCTCAATAGGTTATTTTCCAATGAAGAAAAAGCAATTGTTTGGTTGCAACAAGAATTAAAACGCCACAAAGGCAACAGCACAGCCCAATAAGGGCTGTGCTATCGTTTTTTGTTGATACACTATTCTTGAACATATTGCTGGAGTGTGCCATTGCCATAATTGAGCACATACAAACTATTCTTCCACAATAATACATCAGTGGGTTTGTTGGCTGCACCCGCTATTACCTGTAGCCGTTCGCCTTTAGTGGTATAAATAAGCACCCGATCTTGTTCAAAATCTGTTGCTACCAATAAGTTATTGGCAATATGTATACCTGTGGTTGCATTCATGCTATCTTGTGTGCCAATGGTTTGTAAATGCAGCCCTTGGTGGTCAAATACCTGAATTCTATGATTGTAAGCATCAGCTACATATAATTTATTGGCAGTAAGTTGCACATCTGTAGGATAATGAAACGCTCCATCCTCTTTTCCTTTTTTGCCGATCACTTTCCATTCCTTACCATTATAATACAAAACCCTGTGGTTGTAAAAATCAGCCAAAGCAATTTGTTTATTGTTGATACTAATGCCAGCAGGTGCATCCAGCTCTAAAGGAATATCCAAGTGTTTTATAAAATGGGTATGCTCGAATACAGCAATACTATCCAAACCATATTCTGGTATATATAGATAGTCCTTATCACTTGCCAAGTGCATAGGCCGTTCAAGTTGATGTATTGTTTTTGTGATTTTTCCACGCTCATCAATAGCAACTACACGATTGTTGTCCCCATCAGAAATCCACAATTGATTGTTGTAAACGGCCAAACCTATGGGAGCAATGCTATCAATGGTTATCGTTTTTAACAACTTAAACTCTGAAAAAGAAGCTCCCTTATCAGGCGCAGAGCAAGCCCCTAAAAGCAGTAAAGAAAAGATGGCTAATAAAAATTTATTTGTCATTGTAGTATAAATAATAAGTAGGTGCAAAAAAGTAACCGTACAACCGAGCTTGCGAGCTCACGAAGTA
>CAYULH010000024.1:0-13700 GCA_964445645.1 uncultured Aureispira sp.
TTCCAACGATGAGCTGGGGAAAAAGAATCGTTTTTTAGTCCGTTTACTTTTTAGAAACTACTTAAATATAAAAAGCCCTATTTTGAACATTCAAAATAGGGCTTTTTAAAAATAAAGCATGACAATTACTGTTTGAAGAAAGAATCCACAAAAGCACGTTTGTCAAATTCTTGCAAATGGTGCATGGCTTCCCCCACACCAATGTATTTAATTGGAATTTTGAATTGATCGCTAATACCAATAACCACACCTCCTTTAGCTGTTCCGTCTAGTTTGGTTACGGCCAAGGCTGTAATACCATCATTGGTAACAGAAGCAAAATGCTTGGCCTGCTCATAGGCGTTCTGACCAGTAGAACCATCCAATACCAACATAACTTCGTGTGGCGCACCAGGAATTTGTTTGCCAATAGAATTATTGATTTTTTCCAATTCTCGCATCAATCCTTTTTTGTTGTGCAAACGGCCAGCCGTATCCACAAAAACCACCTCATGGCCGTGTTCTTTGGCATGACGCACCGTTTCATAAGCCACAGCAGCTGGGTCGGCATACATCCCTTTGCTATAAAAATCGCAGCCCACTCGCTTAGACCAGATTTCTAACTGATCTACAGCCGCCGCTCTAAAGGTATCAGCCGCTCCCAAAAGCACTTTCTTGCCTGCTTCTTGGTATTTATTCGCCAATTTACCAATGGTAGTTGTCTTGCCCACTCCATTCACCCCTATCACCAAAATAACATAAGGCTTGGTATCTTCGGGCAAATCATAATTGGCCACCTCATTGGAATTATTGAGCGCCAACAATTGCACGATTTCATCACGCAACAATTCGTTTAGCTCATTGGTTGTGACGTATTTATCCCGTGCTGCACGCTCCTCTATGCGCTGTATGATTTTGATAGTGGTGTCTACTCCTACATCAGAGGCAATCAAAATATCTTCCAAATCATCCAGCACTTCTTCATCAATAGTGGTGCGTCCAGCAAAGGTAGTCGCAATCTTGCTAAAAAACCCCTTGCGTGATTTTTCCAGCCCTTTGTCTAAGTCCTCTTTGATTTGTTCTTGTTCTTCTTCACTCTTTTTACCAAAGAATTTATCAAGCAATCCCATAATGTTATTCTAATTATTAGGTGTATGGAAGTTGGTTTGTAAAAACTATCTCATGAATTGCAAAAAAGCTTCTCGAAGCGAATTCGAGAAGCCTATTATATTATCATTAACATTTAGCAGTCTAATTATTTAGCTGCAAAAAAGTTCTTTACTTCATCTTTGTGGATGATAACTTCTTTGAAAGAAATTTTTCCAGTGATAGGATCTTTGATAGACTTAACACATTTTACATGGTCTTTACCTGATCCAGCATTTGCCGCACGTTGTGCAACTCTCGCGTTCTTTGATACCTTCTTAGCCATAATTATTTGATTTCTTTATGTACAGTATATTTTTTTAAGATAGGGTTGAATTTTTTCAACTCTAAACGGTCAGGTGTATTTTTACGGTTTTTCATCGTAATATAACGAGAAGTACCGGGCATTCCTGTTGATTTGTGCTCTGTGCATTCTAAGATAACCTGAACACGGTTGCCTTTACTTTTCTTAGCCATAGCTTATTATTGATTTTTGTCTTGTTTTGAGAATTGCTTATTTGATAACACTAGAAAGTCTAACTTTTGTGTTGTTGGTAACAGCTGGCTCATACGTAACAGAGTACGTTTTATGGCCGTTAGCATCTACATGCTCTACACGGCGATAACCACGCTTAGAGTTTTTAACTGCTTCCAGTTGTTTAGCATCCTCAACCCAAACCTTTGGATCAAAACCAGCTTCTAATTGCTGCTTAAGATATTTGTAGGTACCAATTTTTTCCATGTTGCGCAAAGCACGAGTACTTACTTTTACCTTAATCCAAGCATCAATTTCTCTTACAAAAATACGTTTGTTCTGTAAATTCGGATTAAAACGTCTTCTTGTTCTGCGCTTAGAGTGTGAAACATTGTTGCCGAATAGAGGCTTCACTCCTGTTAATTGGCATATTTTGGACATGACTTTCTTTTAATTTAAAACGTCCCGACTGTAATATAGCTGTCGGGACTGTTTATTATCGTATAATCTCTATGATGTTTGGTGACCTCAGAGGGAGTCGAACCCCCAACCTTCTGATCCGTAGTCAGACGCTCTATCCAATTGAGCTATGAAGCCGGTTGTGTGCCAACAAACAACTCATTTCCTCCTTTGTATTTGGTGTTATTTGTTGTTGTAAGCGGTTGCAAATATACAGCAAGATTCTAACTATGCAAAATTTTGGAAGAAAAAAGTTTTCTTTTTTTTACTTTTTTGTGCTTACACCTTGCATACACGTTCTTACAGAGAAAAATAAGCCTTTGATTATCACAAAAAAACACAGCAGTTGTCTAATAGGAGTCTATTTTTGAAGAAACAATTATACAACTGCTGCACGGTTATTTTATTCTTTGAAAAACTTGGGTGTTTCCTGCTTTTTCACCTCTCCTTGGGTAGTGATTTTTCCCTGTATACTCTTAGTAGCATGTGGTACAAGCATCAGACGCTTTTTGTCAATCAATTCTCCTGTAGCAGCACAAATCCCGTAAGTTTTGTTTTTGATACGAATTAGAGCGTACTCCAAATTGCGAATAAACTTCTGCTGACGCACAGCCAATTTGCTTAAATTCTCACGTTGCCAGTTGGAAGCACCATCATCAAAAGTACCTGCACGATTTTCGTCTCCACTGTTGTTCAACTCTTTCAACTCATCTTTTCGAGCCTGCAATTCTTTCTTTGCATCTTCCAGCTTCTGATTAATCATTTCCTCAAATTCAGCTAACTCTGTATCGCTGTATCGAGTTTTCTTTTTGTTGTCTTCACTCATAATAACTTCCCTTTTAGTTGGATAAAGTAATAAGCTTTTGAATGGGGATTCAAAAGTTGTTATTGAGCTCTTGTCATGAGCCTATTTGGTCTATAATGCACAAAAACGAGCATTGTAAAATAATGTTTCAAAATCTAGCAATTAATTTTCTGATCGGCGATCCGTTATTATTGATTTTGAACGATACTCTAAAATTCTATTAATGCTTTTAAACACGTTTCAACTAACAAATAACATTTTTAATCTTATGTAAACACCTCTTTACGAACATTTATTTATTCAAACGTATTTGTTTTATTGCAACTTAAAACAGCACTCCAATTAGTCGTTTTATTATAAAAAAAGAAGAATTTTAAGCTTCTATATTGTTATAACTATTCTCACAAAAAACCATAAAATCCTGCAAACGCGCCACTGCCTTTTCCTGCCCTAACACCGCCATAATATCATACACCCCGGGGCCACTCATCGTGCCTGACAAGCCCAATCGGAAGATGGGCAATACTTCCCGTTGTTTGTCGCCTATAATCGCTTCCAAAGCACTTTCTAACGGTGCGGCTTCAAATGTATCTACTTGCGTTAATGCCTCTATCAGACGCTCTAACAAGGCTTTTTGATCAGCACCCCAGTTTTTGAGTACTTTATTCTTAAATGTTTTTTGATTATTAGCAGCTACCGCCTCCAAATCCAAATCATTAAAGAAATAACTAGCTTGGGCATAAAAATCAACCGTATAATCCAAACGCACTTTGAGCAAGCCCGCAATCTTTTCTAGCATTGCCTGATCGGCCACCACTTGGTTTTCATCCAAACTAGAGCGTACCAAAGCTATCAAATCCGCATTTTCTATATTGGCTAGGTATTGTTTATTAAACCATTTTGCCTTCTGAAAATTAAAACGTGCTCCTGAGGAAGACACTCGATCTAGGCTAAATTGCTGAATCATTTCCTCCTTGGTATATAACTCTTGGTCAGTACCATCATTCCAACCCAACAAGGCCAAAATATTGAGTACAGCTTCTGACAAAAAGCCCCACTCTCTAAAACCATTAAAGCTCTCTTCGGGCGTTGCCCCTTGCCAATCCAATGGAAAAACAGGCATCCCCAAACGATCGCCATCCCGTTTGCTCAATTTGCCATACATCACATCACGCAAAAATGTCTTTACAGCCTGTTGCAATTTGCTATCTTTCTTCTCATTGATACGCAAGCGATCCGATAAGTTTTTAAAATCTTGTAACAAGCCCTGTACCGTATTGGTTACTTGCTTGGCTTTCTCGGCATATTCTGTATGCTTACGCAAAAAATCACCGCTAAAGCGTTCTGTAAAACTGGGAATCGTCTTTTTGCTCAAGTAGGCCGTTGGTTCTGGCTTGAGCAATAAGGGCAAATGTGCAAAGGTAGGCATACTATCCGCCCAGCCCAAATATTGATACAACAACACGTGCAAAGGGGTAGATGGCAACCACTCCTCCCCTCGAATTACATGCGTGATTTTCATGTGATAATCGTCTACGATATTGGCCAAATGATAAGTTGGCATTCCATCGTTTTTCAACATCACCTTATCGTCCAATTCACTGCAATTAAAATTCACGACCCCACGTACTTCATCGGTAAACGTTACATTGCCCGTAGCAGGAATCATCACACGCACCACCTTGGGCGCACCCGCTTCTTCTAGTGCTTGACACGCTTCTGGTGTCAAACTCAAAGAGTTTTTGAGGCTAGAACGTGTCTGTGCATCGTACTTAAATTTATTGCCAGCCGCTTCGGCCTTGGCACGCTCTTCGGCCAATTCCTCGGGTGTATCATAGGCATAATAACCATATCCATTGGCCACCAACTGCTCGGCAAACTTGGCATACAAGCCTTGTTCCTTGCGCTCCGATTGACGATAAGGCCCATAAGGGCCACCTTTGGCCGGGCTTTCATCAAATTCCAATCCCAACCACTCCAATGCTTCAATGATATAGTTTTCTGCACCTTCTACATAACGTGTTTGGTCTGTATCTTCTATACGCAAAACAAAGGTTCCACCTTCTTTTTTGGCTAACAAATAATTGTACAGGGCAGTACGTACACCACCAATATGCAAGGCACCTGTAGGACTGGGGGCAAAACGAACACGCATTTTCTTCTATTTTTTAGTGAAAAAATACCTTCCAAAGAATTCAAAAACTGTTTTTGCTTTTCTCTATTATTATGGATAACAAATACAATTCTTTATCTGTTTGTTACGGCGCTGCAAAGATAACAAATTTTATCGTAAAATTACAGTCCAATGCCTTTCTTGATGTAGGGCTTAACGTACTCTTAAACCTGCTTCGCCTCCCATTTTTTACGAATCAAGCCCTATTGAAGGAACTATTTGCCAAGCTAAGGGGTTGGGCTAACATCATTATTGGTGCTGTTTTGTGTTTTTTTTATCATATTGTTTTAACAATCAACTACATACGTTTTTATCACAAAATAAATCACTAACAATTATTCAAAAATCCTTGGTACTTCCTCTACTAAATGCTTATATAAAAGCTATCTTTGGAGTTTTACCATCCCTTAATAAAAAATGGTATTTTGGTAGCAGTAGTTTTATTATTGCTATCAAAATCACAACGTAACTGTTAATATTTTTTACTGAATTGATGCCTTTATAAGTTATGAACCACGACAATAACGAATCAACTGCCACGGAATCGCTTAATTTTATTGAGCGTATTATAGAAGAACACAACGAAACAGGAAAATTTAATCAACGGGTTCATACGCGTTTTCCGCCCGAACCCAATGGCTTCTTGCACATTGGTCATGCCAAGGCTATTTGCATCAATTTTGAAATAGCTAAAAAATATGGTGGCAAAACCAACTTGCGTTTTGACGATACCAACCCTTTGGCCGAAAAAACAGACTTTGTAGAGGCCATCCAAAGAGATGTAAAATGGTTGGGCTACGACTGGGAAGATCGCCTTTATTTTACGTCTGATTATTTCCAAACCTTGTATGAATATGCCGTAGATCTTATTCACAAGGGATTGGCTTATGTAGATTTTTCTTCTCCCGAAGAGATGAACATCCAAAAACGTGAAAGCAAGGCTAGTCCTTATCGAGATACGGATGTGGCGACCAATTTGGAGCGTTTTGAGAAAATGAAGAATGGCGAATACGAGGAGGGAGCATGTGTGTTGCGGCTCAAAATTGATATGAAAGCCGACAATCGCCATCTGCGTGATCCTTTAATTTATAGAATTATCAAGGCAGCTCACCACCGCTCAGGTGATAAATGGTGCATTTATCCTATGTATGATTGGGCGCATGGGCAGTCCGACTCGATAGAGGGCATTACGCATTCGCTTTGTTCTTTGGAGTTTGAAAATCACCGCCCTTTGTACGACTGGTGCCAAGAAAAGCTAGGCATTTATCGTTCTCAACAAATTGAGTTTTCTAGGCTCAACCTAGATTATACCGTTACCAGCAAACGCAAGCTCAAGGAGCTGATTGAGAATAACTTGGTCAGTGGTTGGGACGACCCAAGAATGCCTACTTTATCAGGTATGCGCCGCCGTGGTTATCCGCCTGCTGCCATCCGCAATTTTATTCAAAGAGCAGGCGTGAGCAAACGCGACCAATACATAGCCTTGTCCTCATTGGAAAAAAGTGTACGGGACGAACTCAACCAAACAGCATCGAGAGTCATGACGGTACTCAACCCGCTCAAAGTAGTGATTACCAACTATCCAGAAGGCCAAGTAGAGCAAATGTCGGTGGTTAATAATCCAGAAGATGAAAGCATGGGCAGCCGCAAGGTGCCCTTCTCCAGAGAAATTTACATTGAGCAAGAAGATTTTGCTATTGATGTTAATAAAAAATGGCGAAGATTGGCACCCAATCGTGCCGTGCGCCTAAAAGGTGCGTATATCTTGCAATACCAAGATCATATCACAGATGCTGATGGTAAGGTAACAGAAGTACATTGTACCTATTATGAGAATAGCCGCTCAGGCTCTGATACGAGTGGTGTCAAAGCCAAAGGGACGCTACACTGGGTTTCTATAGCACATGCTATACCAGCAGAAGTGCGTTTGTATGAGCGGTTGTTTAATGATCCCAAACCTACCTCGCACAAAGAGGTGGTGACAACAGCGGATGGCAAAGAAGAAGAAGTAGCCGTAGATTTCAAACAGTTCTTGAATCCTGATTCCTTGTCGGTTGTACAAGCGTATGCAGAGCCAAGCCTCCAAGAAGCCGTTGTCGAACAAGGATTCCAATTTTTGCGTTTAGGGTATTTTGCAGTGGATGCTGATAGCAGTCCCGATAAATTAATTTTTAATAGAACAGCTACTTTGAGAGATTCTTGGAGCAGCCGTTCATAGCAGGGCGCAATTGCGATGCAAGAAAGCCTTCTGTTCCTAAAATAAATGGAACAGAAGGCTTTCTTTTTGTGTATTAGACCACGTTATACTTTACAAGAGTGGATTGGGCTACAATTGGCGTTCTATTTGTGCTAATAGTTCCTCGGCTGAATGGCTATAATTGGTAGGTGCCTTTATCACTTCTTGTAAGTATTTTTGACTTTGCTGCCATTGACCTTGTTGTGATTGTAACAAGGCCAAATACCAAGCCGCCTCCATTTGCATAATTGCTGTAGTAGATGCTTTATGAATAGCCAACAACTGCTCTTGGGCCAAATCGTAATCTTGTTCTTTTAAATAAACAATACTCGTACGCAATAAAACTTCCAAGTTATCAGGATCGGTCTTCAGGAGCATGTTTCCTTTGGCCAGCACCTCCAAATGTTCTCCTGCCTGCAAGTGCTGGTCTATTTGTAAAAGCACTTGACTAATAGGGTTTATTTGTTTATAATTATGCTCTTGTAATGCACGTTCCTTATTTAGATGATAAGCCGAAGAAGTTACATGGGCTTGCTGAATGTGTTGATAAATCAAGTTATCTAAGGCACTAGCCTCCTTGTATTGTTGCTGTAGCAAGTAGATTGTTCCTATCAGAACGGCTACTACGGTTATACTTTTAAAAATATTCACAATAAAACGTGTATTTTTTAGACTTTCAGGGTTTATGAATTTAGTCTATGGGTTATCAAATTATTTTTCTATACGGCAATAATACAATTTTGTTGCCTATTTTTCTCAAACAATTGTTTTTGAGGAAGTTTTATTTACATTTTTTCTAGAAATTAGCCTTTTTTTATAAAAAACAAACCCGTTTTATTAACGAATAAGAGACAAACTAGTCCAAAATATTTTTATTTATCTGTATTTTTATTCACTAAGCACCTCTAATGCTTGCACAAAATCCCTAATTCATCCATTTCAAAAACACATCTGACCATTTACATGAATTATCTATTTTCAACTATCTGCCTGTTTTTTGCACTCACCTCCCTCTATGCACAAAATATCACGATTACAGGTTCTGTGATTGATGAAGACACACAGGAGGCGATGCCATTCTGCAACGTTTATGTACTAGGTACTAACAATGGTGTTACTACAGATATTGATGGAAATTATACCATAATTGTACAACCCGACCAAGGCGATTCGCTGGCGACCAATTCTTTAGGTTATAACAATGTAACAAAAGCTATTGATAAAACTAAATCTGAACAAGTTATCCATTTCCGAATGCGTTCTAGTACGCTCGATTTAGGTATTAGTGTAGTCGTAGAAGCTGGAGAAAACCCTGCCAATGACATTATTCGCCAAATTATTAAAAACAAAAAAAGCAATGACTTAGATAGAATTGCGGATACTTATCAAGCCGAGTTGTACAGCAAAATGGAGTTGGACTTGGTTAATATCACGCAGGATATGAAGGATATGAAAATCTTCAAAAAGCTGCAATTCATCTTTGATAATATTGACACGGTTTCGGATGTCAAACCTTTCTTGCCTGCTTATGTGGCCGAGCGTTTTTGGGATATTTATTATGTCAAAGGAACAGAAAAAAAGGAAATGCTCAAGGCTCAACGGGTATCGGGCGTAAAAAACCAAACGGTGGTTGATTTTATTGGGAGCATGAATCAGGAATACAATATTTATGATAATACGATTCGGCTATTGGGCAAGGAGTTTATCAGTCCCTTCTCGGATGTTGGACTCACTTTTTATGAGTATTATATTATGGATAGCACCCAAATCAAAGGGCGTTGGAGTTATAAACTCAAATTCAAACCCAAAGACAAAGCGGGCTATACCTTTTATGGTGATTTTTGGGTAGCTATGGATGAATATGCCCTACTGCTTGTGAATATGCGTATGAATCCGCAAGCCAATGTTAACTTGGTCAATAGGATTATTATTTTTCAAGAATATGATGCTCATGAGAATAAGTATTGGCTGCCGAGCAAACAAAAAACAGTAATTGATTTTGCAACCACCAAAAAAGATCGGGGCTTAGGTATTATTGGCCGCAAAACAGTGTCGTACAAGGATTTTGTATTAAATGATTCAACCACCAAAACCACCTATACCGAAAAAGACCCCGAAGATGTTCGCTACGACGAACTCGAAAAAGCCGATACTTTTTGGCAAGCGAAGCGACACGAACAGCTCTCCAAAAATGAAGAGGGCGTGTACAAAATGGTGGATAGTGTGCAAAATATTCCCGTGTTCAAAACCGTGGCCGAAATTGCTCAAATAATAGTCACAGGTTACAAGGATATTGGCCCTATCAAAATTGGCCCCTACTCCAACCTGATTACTTGGAACGATGTAGAGGGCTTTCGTATGAGTTTGGGTATCGGCACGAGCAATAAATTGAGCAAGAAGTTTCAAATTTATGGCTATGCAGGCTATGGTATAAAGGACAAACGCTGGAAGTATGGCGGAAATATGCAGTACGTATTCAATCGTTATCGCCGTTCGGCTATTGGAGTTAGTTTTGTCAATGATGTTACCTTTGAGAATAGAAGCTCTGAAGGTCGGCGCACACAAAGCTTGTTTGCGGGTTGGCTTCGCCGACCAATTCCACAAAAAATGATGTATGTACAAGAGGGCAAGGTGTGGTTTCATCATTCGTGGAAACGTGGATTTTCTAACAAAATTGCGGTGCTGCATCATCGCCTACAGCCTGTGGGCTACGAGGCCACTCGATTGGGCGGACTTAATTTTAAGTTTTTGAGTCAGAATACCAATGCTCCAGATGGTTATGACACGGTCAGTCAAGTTCGTACAACCGAGGCCATGCTCACCACTCGATTTGCCTATAAGGAGCGCAAAATTTCTGGGCCGTTTAGAGATGTGAGCCTAGGTTCTCGTTTTCCTATTGTTAGCTTGACCTATACGATGGGCATCAAGGGCATTCTCAATTCTCAATACAATTATCATCGGGTGCGTTTGCGTATCAAGCACTGGTTCTTTATTAGCCCTATTGGTTGGTTGGAGTATGAGGTAGAAGGTGGCAAAACATTTAGTGATGGCCCACTCCCCTATTTATTGCTAGAGACGCATCCCGGTAATGAGGCTTATTTTTATAATAAATCCTCCTTTAATAGTATGAACAATATGGAGTTTGTGAGTGATTTGTTTGTTCATGCACGCTTAGAACACCATTGGGATGGCTTTATTCTTGATCGGATTCCATTTATACGCAAACATCTAAAATGGCGTATGGTAACAGCGATTAGAGCCGCTTGGGGAACATTGGAGGAACGTCATGCAGAGGCCAATAGACTCAATGAGTATGACCGTTCTGTAAAGCGTTCGCGCGATCGGGTGGCGCCTTTTACCGAAGGGCCTTTTTATGGGCGTTTTGACAAAGGGCCTTTTGCAGAGGCTAGTGTGGGCATTGAAAACATTTTTCAGTTTATTCGGGTGGATGCTCTATGGCGTTTGACCTATTTGGACAATAGGGATGCACAGCCGTTTTCGGTGCGTATGACCCTTAATTTTTCGTTCTAACAAAAGTTTTTAGAATTTTTTAGCATAACCCTAACTATTTTTAAACGCCAATTAGGTGCTATCTTTGTATATAATAGCAGTTGGTACAAGTCTGTTCAATTAAAAAGAAAAATAGGTATGCGGTTATTTTGTTTAGGAATATTTTTGTTGGGATGTGTGGGCTTGTATGCCCAGCCTCACAATGTTTTGGTGACGGGGGCTGTACGCAATGATTTGACAGGTATTGTAGTTTTAGAAATCAACAAACGATACATCAACAACACCGTAGAGGAAATCAGTGCTCAGGTCAATGCCCAAGCCCAATTTGGCCTCACTTGTCGTATTGAAGTGCCTCAATTGGTCACTTTGCGCTATGGCAAAAAAAGCTGTGAACTATTTCTGCAGCCCAACGATACCTTGCATATTGCCTTTGATGGGCAGCTATTTCCAGAGCAATTGCGCTTTGGGCAACATGGCAAGCACAACAATTATTTCTGGCAAATCTATCGTCAAAAATTCCCTACAGACCCCAATTTGTTTAATTATCGCCAATATCGCAAAGGGGTTTATTATTACAATATACACACAGAGCTAGATAAAAAGATGCAGGCGAGTTCTCCCAGTGATTTTTTGGATTGGATTGAAGAGGAGTGGCGACAAAAACAAGCGCTTTATCAACTGTTTGCAGCCGATCCAACACAGCCACTTAGTGAGGAGTTTACCACCTTTATCCAAACAGAGTTTGATTATGGCAAATGGTTGCAACAATTGACGTATGGGGATGTGTATGGGCCAAGGCATCGCCTTCCTCCTAGTTTCTTAGACTTTGCAGATAGTGTGCTGGTGCTCAAGGATGGAGCTTTGGGCAATAAACATTACCGCCATTTTGTTCAGGCCATTATACATCACCACTGCCGACAATTGCCTGTAGAGGACAAAAGTGTGTATGAGCAATTGTACCAGTACAGCAAGATTAACCTCAGTGGCCGCACCAAGTACTTTATTATGGCGCATTTTGTAGCCAAAGCCTTGCGTAAGGAAGATCCCAAACTCATTTTTCCTGTTTATGAGGATTTTATAGAAGAAAATCCCTATTACGAGCTGGATCGTTTGGTACTGGATCCTTTTCAGAAAGCGAGCAAAATGCTGGCAGGGATGTCTGCGCCTGATTTTACACTCTTGGATTTGGAAGGCAAGCCCGTGCGGTTGTCCCATTTTAGGGGCAAGGTGGTTTATCTTGATTTTTGGGCCTCGTGGTGCCGGCCTTGTATCGAAAAGATAGAGCGGCTTCAAGATTTTGAACCCAAATTTGAGGAAATGGGGGTCGTTTTTTTGCATGTTTCCCTAGATAAAACCCCTGCACAATGGCAAGCTACCATTGCAGAAAAGGAGTTGAAGGGTAGGCATTTATTTTTTAATCCCAATACTTCTAGCATTACCAAGGATTATGATATTGTGTCGGTTCCCAAATTTTTTCTCATTACCAAACAAGGCAATTTTGCCTATACACCTAGCTCGTTTGATTCTAGCGAGTTAGAATTTGCCTTGCGAAAACTATTGCAAGAGGATTGATTTCAAACACAAAAGGACATTTTTTCTACAAAAGTTTAGTAGATTTTGCGTTATTTTGCAGCACAGAACCCCAACCTTAATTTTATATTGTTGTTCTTACACCATATTACAAGGTTTTAACCTTGATTTTATTAGACACTTTTTAATTTTTATATACTACCAATGGCCGACACTAATTTTTATCCTTTAAAGGTAAAGGATGTTGTAGCAGAGACCGAAAATGCAGTTGTTTTAAGTTTTGATGTCCCCCAAAATCTCCAAGAAATCTTTGCTTACCAACATGGTCAATACCTAACCTTAAAATTCTTATTTCGTGGAGAACAAGAGCGTCGTGCTTATTCTATTTGCTCTAGTCCTAGTATGGATAAAGACCTAAAAATTGCGGTAAAGCGTGTTTACAAAGGTCTAGTTTCTAATCACATTAATGATAATGTACAACAAGGAACTGAAATTGAGGTTATGCCTCCACAGGGACATTTTACCACGCCACTAGATGCCAATGAATCCAAGGATTATTTTTTATTCTGTTCTGGTTCGGGCATTACGCCTATGCTTTCTATTCTAAAATCTGTCTTAGAAGACGAACCCAAAAGTCAGGTTTGTTTGTTCTATGGCAATAGAAACGAGGATAGTATTATGTTCAAGGAGGAATTGGCGCAACTAGAACAACGTTTTGCAGGACAGCTCAAGGTATTGCATACTTTATCCAAGCCCAAGGAGCGCAAAGAAGGTGGTGTTTTTGGTTTGTTTGCCAAACGTGTAGTAGATTGGACAGGCAAAAAAGGGCGCATTGATGCCTTGTCTATCAAAGATTTCTTTACGAGCAATCGCCGTGGCAATACGCCTGTAGAATGTTTTATGTGTGGCCCTGAGGGTATGATGCGTACCGCAGAGGACACCTTAAAGGTATTGGGTGTGGATGAAAAGAATATTCACATTGAGTGGTTTGTCTCTGAGGAGAAAAAAAACAAAGCTGTGGGCAATGCCAATGGTGCCAAGGCTATCGTGAATATGAGCGGCAAAAAGATAGAATTGATGTTGCAACCCAATGAGACTATTCTAGATGGCTTGTTGCGAATTGATGAGGATCCGCCTTATTCTTGTATGAGTGGTGCTTGCTCTACTTGTACTTGTAAGGTAGTAAGTGGTGCTGTAGAAATGGAACGTTGCCTTGCCTTAAGTGATGATGAGGTTAAGGATGGTTATATCCTAAGCTGTTCGGCTGTGCCTACTACGGACACTGTAGAGGTGGATTTTGATGTGTAGATAGATCATTTTTTTGTAGCGCCTCAGCTTACTTTGATTATTGTGATTTTTTGATTCCTTTGATTCTTCCTATCACACG
>CAYULH010000024.1:13800-50960 GCA_964445645.1 uncultured Aureispira sp.
CCTATCACACGCAGCTTACTTTGATTATTGTGATTTTTTGATTCCTTTGATTCTTAATTAAAATATCTAATGGAAATCACAAAATCATAAAAATCATAAAAAATCAAGGTCCTGACAGCGTGGGATTGTTTTTTATAGCGCCTCTGCTTACCTTGATTGGTGTGATTTTTTGATTCCCTTGATTCTTAATTAAAATATCTAATGGAAATCACAAAATCATAAAAATCATAAAAAATCAAGGTCCTGACAGCGTGGGATTGTTTTTTATAGCGCCTCTGCTTACCTTGATTATTGTGATTTTTTGATTCCCTTGATTCTTACTTAAACATCGAATTAAAGTCACAAAATCATAAAAATCATAAAAAAATCAAGGTCCTGACAGCGTGGGATTGTTTTTTACAAAGCAGCCACCCCACAAAACGGGGATGGCTTATGTATGCTCAATTTTTTATGCCTAATTCATATGCTTATTCTTAACCTCATCATACACAGGAATTTTCTTGTGGTGCCATTTCTTGATGACTTTGCCATCTTTAAGCAATACCAAGCCCGGATTGGCGCGTACAATGGTTTTGAGGAGTTTGTCGTCGGCTGTTTTAAAATCATAAGCCGAATTGGTTTCTTGGCGAAACTCGTCTACGGTTTGTTTGCCTGTATAATAATACAAACCTAGTGTTTTGTAGCCATCTTTTTCGGCACGAGCCGCCAGTGCCGCTATTTTTTTGTAAGCAGCTTTGTCTGCCTTGTCCAAATCGCCCCCTACAACCAAGAAGTTGTATTTTTTCTCGTTGAGCACTTCATCAAAATCAAAATATTGAATCTGCGAGTCACAACCTTTCTCAATTACTTTGCTTCTTCTCTTGTCCGATTGGCTTTCCCATACATTCTCACCAGCAGCATCCTTGGTTTCCCACAAATAAGGACTCTTGGCCAAATCCTTGGAGTTGATTTCCTTCTCTTCACCTGTTTCTTTGTTTTTATATACAAAAATGGTTTCCACAACAGGTGCGTTGGCCGCACATTCTTCCTTGGCAGTTCTCAAATCCATCCCTTCTGCAAAAGGTCTAAAATCAATATAAGGTTTATCAAAATAAAAATTCTGGAAACAGAACCAAGTAGCTACGCCTGTAATAATCAAGCCTACCCAAGTACGCAAGCTCATACCAGTACCAGGTACACGTTTTTCTTTGGAGACCAATGTCTTTAAGTTATCCGTGTTAAATACCAAAATAAAGGACATAACCGTCAGGATAATATCTTTGACAAAGGTTTCGATAGGAGCCAATTTCATAAAATCGCCAAAGCAGCCACAGTCTGTAATACGAATATTGGTCTCACTAAAGGCTTCCCAATTGTCAAAATCAAAGATTCCGATTTGGTCGCCTTTGGAGGTGTAGCCTGTCAAGTAATTGAAGCCTGTTAGTAACGTAAAAAACAACATCATCAACAAGGTGGTCCAGGTAGTTTTGCGCTGTCCTAAACCCAGAATTAGGCTAACCCCCAACACCAATTCCAAGACCAACATTACCAAACTAAACGGCAATACATACTCTTGCATGACATCCATAAAAGGCAAACCCTGCACCTCAAATTCCGTAAAGTAATCCTTCATTTTGTAGGCTGTACCCAAGGGATCTACGCCTTTGACTAAGCCCGAAAAAATAAGCAAAGAACCCACAAAATATTGCACCAACCAAGTAAAGGGGTGAATAACAGGATGTTTCTTGATCTTAGCTGGCCCAACTGCCAATACTGCTGTTAGGGCAATTGCAGCAATTCCTATGTAAAGAAATAAAGTATATACCGTCATGTTTTATCGTGTTTTTGCTAGTTTATTAGTTTTTGGCCTCTGATTCGGTCAGTTTTATCAGGGCAAAAACAGCATAATTGATGATGTCTTGATAATTGGCATCCAAGCCTTCCGAAACCAAGGTTGCACCTTGATTGTCTTCTATTTGCTTAACGCGTAATAATTTCATTAAGATTAAATCTGTCAACGAACTAATTCTCATTTCTCGCCATGCCTCTCCATAATCATGATTCTTTGCTTTCATCAGTTCAAAGGTGGCTTGATGATGCTTGTCGTATAATTGGGTCAAAGTAGCCGTATCTAATTCAAGCGGGCCACCCTCACCCAACTCCAACTGAATCAAGGCCATTAAGCAGTAATTAACCAAGCCTATGTATTCACTCCTCACCCCTTCCTGAACTTTCATCACGGCTTTGGTTTCTATGCTTCTAATGCGTTTGGCCTTGATAAAAAGTTGATCGGTAAGAGAAGTCGGGCGCAAAATACGCCAAGCAGTCCCATAGTCCTGATTCTTTTTCAAAAATAATGCTCTACAAGCTGCTGTTTCTTGTAGATACTGTTCAAAAGTTGTTGTTGAATTCACAGAATATGTACAATTAGAGTCCTTAATTTAGCATCCTTGGCAAGATTTTTTGAATACCTACGTTAGAATACCAAACAAAGATAGTTTTTTAAAACTAAAAATTTAGTTAAAGCAATTATAAAATGCTTTTTACATCATTTTCTATGCCTCTCAGACGATTCTTGCACTGCTCTACCAGATGATTGGCTTGTTGTACTTGCGCTAACAATTCGTCCATATTTCGGTCGCCTTGCTCCATTTCTTTCAAAATCGTTTGCAATTGTTTTAGAGCCTGTTCATAAGTCAAAGTAGGATTTCCTTTATCCATAAAGTTTAATGTTTGAATAGCTACTTATCTAAAATGTTAGAAATTTTGTACCTTACTAAAGTTATTAATAACATGACCTCAATGTACTAAAAACCGTGCACATGCAGTTCTTTTTTGTTCTTCTCTTTTTGATAACGCTACCAGACCAGATTAGCGGCCAACACTGGAATACCATTAAGCAAACCTCATTGGGGGTGACTTATGATTTGCCTCAAGCTTGGTATGTAGGCGGGTACACCAACAAAAAATGTGAGTGTGTGGGTTCTATGGTCAATAGTTCGCCCGAGGGAGCATTGAGTATGATGATTGTTGTTGGCAAAGAGCAACAAGAAAACCTGACCAATCAAACGGTTTGGGGCTATGATTTTAATCCTGCCCAAACAGCTCCTGAATCAATACAATTAGAAGCATTAAATTTTGAAAAAAGTATCTCTACTTGGCAACAATCACCCAAAGAGATTGTATTGCGTTTTGTAGGCCAGCCCAAAACAGCGTATAAACAAACCTATATTCTTTACTTTTGGGGTTCACTAGAGGCTATTCAACAATATAGGGAAGAAATTGAAAAAATCACCTACTCTTTTCGTCCATTAAATAACTAATTTTGATTTATTCTTATGGCAAAAAAAAATAAAAAAAGAATCTTCTACTCTACCGATCCTGATACCTATTGGGAAGATGAGAACGAGCAGCCCATCGAGACACTTCCTGTTCAGCAACAGAAATTACGTGTACAACGTGACCGCAAACAGCGAAAAGGTAAGGAAGTAACTTTGGTAACAGGGTTTGTTGGTGCCGAAGATGATCTCAAGGCACTGGGCAAAACACTCAAGTCAAAATGTGGTGTAGGAGGTAGTGCCAAAGCAGGAGAAATCATCCTGCAAGGCAACTGGGTAGACAAAGTAGTGGCATTGCTCAAAGAAATGGGCTACAGCCAAACCAAACGAGTTGGGGGTTAGCTTTTTTCGGCCAATTCTGTCAATAATTTTAATTCAATAGAACGTCTCACCAACAAATTGGGGCGTTTTTTTACTTTTAGTAGTCTATTGGTCTCCTTGTCATAAAAATCCGTTGTCACTGCATAAAAATTGGGAGACACATCATAGGTATTGATACGCATACAACCCCGATCGGGGTCTTCATACTTTTTGGATTTGCCTACAAAGTGGGAACAGGATTTTCGAACATAACGCACTCGTTTTTCCTGTTTTACCAAGCTATCCACGTTTATTTTAGCATTCAAACGACTTAAATCCAGTAGGTCTGCTAATTGAACATCTATCTGTTGTTGGGTTTTGTAATAATATACATCCACCGTATCTCTAGCAATTTGTTCCAAGCGTTTGATAGAGGTATAAAGAGGCGCATCGGGCAAGGAGGTCATAAATTCATAACTATAAATCCAATAACCATCTTTATTAATATCGCCCAAGGGCACACTGTAGAGCACCACACTATCGCCACCTGATACTGTCCAAGATTTAATTTCTTCATCTTGATTGCCAGCATAAGCTGTAAATGTGCCTTGCAATAAATGATGCAAACGGACAATATTTTTTTGTAAATTTTGATAATAGGCTACTTCAAAAACAGTATTGTCAGTGGGAAGATTGGCCTTAGATGTGGAGGAAGTAGCACAACTATAAAAACAGCTAATGGCCATGAGAAGAGTGAAATAACGCATAGTAAAAAATTTGGTAAAACTGGTCGATCAATCTACTATAGGCGTTTAGGGTATTATAAATATACAATTAAAATCAGGTAAATTTGACACAGAACATTAATTTTTTATTAAAAAATTAAATTAATTTAATTGGACTTTTCTGAACAGATATTTGATAGCACATAAATCATAAAGTCCACAACTTTTCTCTGTCATTGATGTTATTATGAAAACACAAAGCTGCACCCTCCCACACATCAGAAATTATCTTAATCTATTTACACCCCGACACTAATTTTTTTACATTATGTCTGATTTATACAAACTAGTTTACACAAGCAGTAGGCGGCCACATTGTGATGAACAAGAAATTCAAAATATTCTGAGTGCCTGTCAGCGCAACAACCCTCACAAAGACATCACTGGTATTTTACTGCATTGCAAAAATCGCTTTTTTCAATATTTAGAAGGCGATAAGGATGCCATTATGGCACTGTATAATCGCATCAAAACAGACCACCGCCATGGTGGTGTTAATATGCGTTATTATGGCCCTATCACAGAACGTTTGTTTCCTAGTTGGGAAATGGGCTACAAAGATCTCGATGAAGAATTGAGGTTCAATACAGCTGTAAGTTCTAAAGATGAAGAAATTTTTAAGGCATTGGTTGAGGAGGAGTCTTACAGTGATACAGCAGGCTTACGTATTTTGAAGTTATTTTTTGAAATGGCTTAATATTTTTACTATTTTTAGAACATAAAAATTTTGCCTTTGGTGACCAAGGGCAAAATTTTTGTTTATTACAAAAACAGATAGTTGTACTAAAGTTTTGGTTAATGGATATTTAAGTTATTTCATTCATCTAATCAACACACTCCATTTAAATGCCATACATTTATGTCTTCTTTATACAATCTTGTATACGTTAGCAACAGACCTCCAAGCTGTGATGATAAAGAGATTCAAAACATTTTAGCTAGTAGTCGTAGAAACAATCTCGACCTCAACATTACAGGGGTATTACTTCATTCAGAAAATCGTTTTTTGCAATACTTGGAAGGCGATAAAGACGAAATTATGGCACTGTATGAACGCATCAAAGAAGATCCTAGACATACTCAATGTAATATTCTCTATCATGTACCCATCCCATACCGAGTTTTTCCAAGCTGGCAAATGGGCTTCAAAAATCTGGATTACGAGATTAATTTTCAGACAGAAGCGGGCGAAAAGGAATACCAGCTCTTTCATCATTTAATAGAAGAGGATGCCTATGAAGACATTGAAGGGCTGCATATCCTCAAGCTATTTTTTGAACATGTGTAAAAGGATAAAAAACTTTTTAATAGTTTTGGTAAATAATTGAATTACCAACCAATGCCGCTCAACCATACAAAACCAGCCCCAAAATAAGTATTAAGTAGTCTCTAAAAGTGGATTTCAAAAGTCAATAACAGCTCTTTTGTTAGAATAAAGGATAAATATTTCATAACTTTAAACTACTCACAAAAGATAATCCCCTCTCTTGTAAGCATTCTGTTCTAATCTGACTTTTTATATGTCTAATTTGTATAATCTAGTCTATGTAAGTACTAGGCATTCTGACTGTGCAGACAAAGACTTACAATATATTCTAGCCAAAAGTCGTTTGCTCAATCAAGTAAACGACATCACGGGGATTTTACTGTACTCTAACAACCGTTTCTTGCAATATTTGGAAGGAAACAAGGATACTATTTGGTCTTTGTATAAGCGCATAAGCAAAGATAAACGCCACCGACAAGTTACCTTATTGTATCACAATCCTATACAAGAGCGCGTTTTTCCAAGTTGGCAGATGGGGTATCGAGATTTGGATGCCGAGCAAATGAATTATAAAACCCAAGCGGCCGATGCCGATCGAGAACTATTCAAACGGCTTATTACACAAGATGCCTACAAGGAGGTAGAAGGTATACATGTCTTAAAACTGTTCTTTGAACGTGCTTAGTTAGAGCCTTCAAATGGAGAAAAAGAACGCTGCTTGTACGCTCAGAGTATTTCATCGGCAACAGCCATAGACAAATAACCTAAGCCCATAGAAGCCCAAAAAACAGGATAACCCAGTTTTACGGCATTGATAAACGAAATTTCAGCATCTCCCATTGGAAATATTTCTAGTGTAATTAGGCTACAGGGAATAACTAAGATAAATATCTCTAGCAGCGTCAGTATGTGTATACCATCTGTGGTTTGATGATAATGCCACAAAGGCAAAAAATAGCAAATTGCCAAGCCCAAGGCTATGCCTATTAATTTCCACAAGCTCCAAGCCCCCAACCCCTGCTCTCTAACCAATAATTCCGCCACATACAAATTCTTAAAAACAGAATACGTCTCCCAATAAGCCCACCAACTTACCCCATACAAGACTACGCCATAAACGAACAACCACCCCCAAGGCACTGCAAACGCACGACGCAAGGGAAATAAAAAAAGTACCACAGTCAGTAAAATAATCGGATAAACACTTTTCCAGTGGTGTGCTGTCCACAACAAGCCCTCTTGCGATACCGACCAGCTCCATTCTAGCCACCACAAGCCCCAACACAACAAGGCAACCAAGAAAGGGCTGCACCAAGCCAACCAAGAAAAAGAGGTTTTATTTGTCATAAACAAAGAAGTTTGAACAATAGGAAACCATTTATACCCAAAATGGTTTTTATGAGAAGTGCTTATTGGTAAGCTTAAATGCTCCTCAGATGTAACCGTATCAAGAAAAATATCCTTTTTCTGCTTTTTTAAGTTATTTTTGCAGCACAAAAGACAGCAATTTAAATAATAAAGGGATAAGCTATTCTATAAAATTTCTCCTTTAACAAATATTAATATACTTTGGAACAAACAAAAAAACAACGTCAAGTTGGCAATTTAATACAACAAGAATTTAGCGTAATATTACAAACAGAGGGTTCGTTTATTTATGGGAGTGACGCTCTAGTAACCGTGACCAATGTGCGTATGAGCAGCGATTTGGGTATTGCCTATATTTATGTCAGTGTTTATAATGTCCCCTACAAGCAAGAAGTAATCAAAGAACTATGGGAAAATCTTTCTTACCTTAGAGGGCAATTGGGCAAACGTATTCGCAAACAAGTGCGTAGAATTCCGCTCATCAAGTTTTTTATTGACGATACCTTGGATGAGGTGGAACATATTGATAATTTATTCGCACGCCTCAATTCGGAACAAAACACCAAGCATCGCTCCATGAAAGAAGCATTGGAAGCACGCAAAAAGCTCGAAGAACTGGAGCAACAACCAACCTCCTCTGATGAAGAAGAATAATCTTTAAAGTCGCTAATATTCTAGCAATGAATTTACCCTTCAAATTTGCTCGTCGTTATATCTTTTCCAAGAAATCAACCAATGCCATTAATATTATTTCTGGCATTGCAGTGCTTGGAATTGCTATAGGGAGCATGGCCCTCATTATTATTCTTTCTGTCTTTAATGGCTTTGAGGGCTTTTTGAGTGGTCTTATTGGTAGTTTCAAACCCGATGTCAAAATTACAGCTAATGCAGGAAAGGTATTTGCACCCAATGATAGCACCCTCCATCAACTCCAAAATATAGATGGGGTATTGGCCGTGTCCAAAACCCTAGAGGAAATTGCCTTGTTTGAATATGAGGGCGTTCAAAATATTGGCCATATCAAGGGCGTAGATGAGCATTACCAACAAGTAACAGCTATAGATACCTGTCTCAAAAGCAATCAAAAATACCGTGTATACGAGCCAAGTACACAAACACACTTTGCCATTATAGGTGCTGCCCTAGAGTATACCTTAGATATTCATGTAGGGCAAATTTTTAACAAACCCATGATAGTGTATATGCCCAAACGCACAGGCAAGGCATCAACCAATCCCACCAAAAAACCCTTCAAGAAACGCCAAGTCTATCCAGCCGCTATCTACGCCATACAACAATCGGAATACGATAATTATACCATCACCAATTTGCCCTTTGTTCAAGATTTGACCTCCTACAAAAAAGGAGAAATATCAGCATTGGAGCTGCGCCTAGACCCCGAGAAAGATCCCAAGCAAACACTCATTGCCATCAAAGAACTGCTAGGGGCTGATTTTGTAGTTAAGAATCGCTATCAACAGGACGAAGCCTTGTACAACATCACACAACTAGAAAAATATGTGGCTTATCTCATTTTTGCCTTTACACTAGTATTGGTGGCTTTTAATATGGTGGGAGCACTGTGGATGTTGGTTTTGGATAAGAAAAAAGATATTGCTACGCTCAAGGCTTTAGGCGGTACCGACCAGCTTATTCGGCGTATTTTTCTGGCCGAGGGCTTTTTGCTTTCTTTTATCGGCCTGCTACTGGGCTGTGTAATGGCCATTGTATTGTGCCTCTTGCAACAAGAGTATGGTTTTGTACGCCTCAGTGGCTCAGGGGAGTTTATTATTGATGCCTACCCTGTAGAAATGCGTTGGAGTGATTTTATTTTGATTATTGCCACTGTGTTGGGCATTGGAACTGCTGCTGCTTGGATTCCAGCACAGCGTGCGGCCAAAGTCGACCAAATTATTCGTGAAGAATAGTAATAATTCTACAAAAAGAACATAAACATGAGTAAAAGACAAAATGTCAGTTTGCGCTGGGCATTGGCTACTATTGTATGGCCTCGCCGCAAAACCATTGGCCTTGGTTTAATTTTGATTATCATCAGTAGATTGGCGAGTTTGGTACTGCCGTGGGCGAGTAAATACCTGATGGATACGGTTATCATAGAAAAAAATATCCAAGCACTGCAATGGTTATTGATAAGTGTGGTGGCCGCTATTAGTGTGCAGGCTATTACTTCTTTTTTGCTGACCAAGATACTGAGTATAGAAGCCCAACACCTGATTGCTAAGTTTAGAGCTAGAGTACAAAAGAAAGTCCTTTCCTTGCCTATTCGTTTTTTTGACAATACCAAGTCAGGCGCCTTGGTGTCGCGTATTATGCGTGATGTAGAAGGCGTTCGCAACTTGGTAGGAACAGGCTTGGTACAACTAGTTGGAGGTAGTTTTACGGCTGTTGTTTCCTTCTTTTTGTTATTGAATATCAATGTCACCATGACCATATTTGTGCTCGTTCCTATTAGTATTTTTGCCTTCATTGCCCTCAAAGCTTTTGGCTATATTCGCCCTATTTTTAGAGTGCGTGGACAAATTAGTGCGGCGGTTACAGGACGATTGGTAGAATCCCTCAACGGGGTGCGTGTTATCAAGGGGTTTAATGCCGAAGAACAGGAAAATAAGATATTTGAGGAAGGCGTAGAAAAGTTGTTTGAGAACATCAAAAAAAGTATGACTTCCTCTGCATTGGTAACAAGCTCGTCTACCTTCTTGCTAGGATTGGCTAGTGCAGGTATTATGGGTATTGGCGGCTATTTGATGATTCAGGGCGAAATGACCTTTGGCGACTTTTTGTCCTTTACGCTTTATTTGGGTTTAATGATTTCGCCCATTGTACAAATGAGCAACATTGGAAGCCAGCTTACCGAGGCATTGGCCGGCCTAGATCGCACCGAGGAAATCATGCAAATGCCCGAAGAGGACGACCCTACTGTACGCACCTTGAGCACGCCTACTATCAAGGGGGATATTGTGTTTGATGAGGTACATTTTGCTTACGAAGAAGAGAAAGAGGTCTTGCATGGGGTGAGTTTTGAAGCTCCTGCTGGTTCGGTGACGGCTTTGGTGGGTTCTTCGGGTTCGGGCAAGTCTACTATTGCGAGTTTGGCCGCTTCGTTTTTGATGCCCCAAGAGGGCGTAGTGAGCATTGATGGCAAGGATTTATCCAAGGTGAATTTGCGGAGCTATCGCCAGCATCTGGGCGTGGTGTTGCAAGATGATTTTTTGTTTGAAGGTACTATTCGGGAGAATATCCTTTTTCCGAGACCTGATGCCAGCGAGGAGGATTTGCAAGCGGCTGTTAAGAATGCTTATGTCAATGAATTTACCGATCGTTTTGAAGAGGGTTTGGAAACGGTGATTGGCGAACGTGGGGTGAAGCTCTCTGGTGGACAAAAACAACGCATTTCTATAGCGCGTGCCCTGTTGGCCGACCCACAGATTATCATACTAGACGAAGCTACCTCCAACCTAGATACTCAAAGTGAAGTCTTGATTCAGAAGAGTTTGGATGTGCTTATGCAGAATAGAACCACCTTTGTTATTGCCCACCGATTGAGCACCATTCGCCAAGCGCACCAAATTCTAGTGGTAGAACAAGGGCATATTGTAGAGCGGGGTACGCACGATAGTTTGATTGAAAAGCAGGGGCGTTATTATGAATTGTATACTTATCAGAGTCGGATTTAGGGGTGGCTGAAAATAATTTTCTTCCCTTAAAATCCTTACTTCGTTGGAAATCGTATCTAATTGATTATCAATCCATTAAAGAAAAAAAACTATTAAAATTATAAAACACTGATAATCAATCAGATACAAGATGATTTTTTAGCTTACTGATTAGTCTGTATACTGTACAAACTAAGTCAGATCGCTCTGCGAGTGTAAAAAAGTAAAAAACCGAACCGTAGGTGAGCTCACGAGCGAACCGAGCCTGCGAGCTCACGAACAACGTGAGTAACAAAGCGAGCTAACCCAGCTTGCTGGCTCACGAGCAACGCGAGCTAATCCACGAAGTATTATCAAAATAATACTTAAAAAACATGCTTAAACTGGAAAACATTAAGAAAATCTATAAAAATTGTTGATAAAACCTTATTTTAAACCATAAATATAGAAATCTAACAGGTTTATAATAAAAACTTCCCCAAAAAGGCATTCCCAAAACCAAACCCGATCTATACAATAGACCTACACTTCAAAATATCTTTCTTCTTTTGTGTTATTTACCACTTTAAGTGGTGAATAATCTCAATGGATTGAAACAGACCAAACAATCTCCAGACTACGATATAGTTACGTTTATTTTCTTACTCATTTTTAAACTACGAAATTATGAAACCAACCGTAAAGGATCCTCGCTTGCTACAAAAGAAAAAATTTAATGATTACAAAAGTGATCTATCCGACAGTTTTGCACAATTAGAAGAATCTAGCAACCAATCTCAAGGGCAAGACGCTCATCCCATTTTGGTTCGTAGCGAACATACTTACAAAGATGGTGAAGCAAAACCTCTGTTTATTTTAGGGGTTAACAAAGTATGGGAAAAACACATCAAAGAACAAAAATGGCTAAAACCTGCCCATGAGAAAGAAACAGCTACAGGACTGGTAAAACTCGAACCAGGAAAAAAAGTAGTGCTGTTTGAAATCCAAAATGGTAAGCTCAAGGCAACTGCTGTAAAAAATATGGCCAAAAAAATGCCCATCCTCAAAGAATACACATGGAAACAACACAATATTTCAGGTGAGTCTCAAATAACGGAGCAAGGTGTAACAGATACACAGGAGTCATCATCAGTACTAAATGCCATAAATACCCTAGCTGCCAATTTTCAACAATACCAAAAAAATTATCAATTGCTCTCTAATGCTATCACCAAGGCAACTGATCCTACAGAGAAACAAAAAGCAGCCTTACAACGCAAAAAGGTAATGGCACTACTGCAAAAAGCTTGCAAAGATTGGGAAGCACTCACCATAGATGAAACCGTCCAAACAGAAGCCATCTACACCACCACTCTAGCTTATTATGAAAGATGGAAAAAGGCATTTGAAAAATCAGAAGAAGCACAAAGTCAGGAATCGCCAACATCAGAAAAAGAACTCTATAACACCCTACTTGGCGACTTTGACAGCTTTGGAAATGCGGTAGCTAATCTTTCTAATCCAGCCACAATAGAACAATCCATTGGTCAACTAGCTAAAAAAATCAAGCAATGGGAAAAAATGGGGAGCAAGAGCCTAACCAATGAATTGCAGGCCATGAAGGAGCGTTACCAGTCCATGCTCCAAGAATGGAAAGCACTAAAACCAGCTATTGAAGAATGGAATAAACACCACCAACAAATAGAAACCATTAAAGCCAAGGGTGAGGAGCCTTCTGACGAGTTGCTCGGCAAATTATCTGAAAGCAATAGCCGCATTCAGACTGTATAACATCCTTTTAAACAAAAACAATAAACAAAACCAACTATGAATACACAAGATTCTCCCTTTGCCAAACTGAAAGCAAGATTTGAAACACAAACGACCCAGCAAACAGGCCCACGACTACCCAAATTCATTCCATTCCAAAAAGGTCAATGTTATATTGAGACTGTATATAATCTGGAGACAGGTGCCCCAGTGGTAGATTTAATGGTTCTTTATGATCCAGATGGAGAAAAAGTAGGGGTATGCGAGGACAATCTAGAGGATGCTATAAATGTTTATAAGTTCACAGTGAAAAGGCCCAAAAAGGTAAAAATGCATGATTCTGCGCCTCCTGTACACTGGACAGATGGGCTCTCACAGATATTGGCGTGTTTCAATTGTGGTGGAAAAATGTTTCCTGATGAAGGATGTGACACAGTCACTCATACAGATGGTTGTGGCAGAATCAATTATATAGCTGGAGGGGACGGCCATTCTACCAAAAATGTTCAGTTCAGATATGCAGTAAGTAGATTGGCAGAAGATGCATCTTTGAGGAATATCAAACGCGCGTTAAATGAATTGCCAGAAGCATCAGCATTCTGGGGCTTGTTTGAAATGATTGAACTCTTTGAAACAGATTCCAAAGCTTGGTTAAAGCAACTAGAAAAAGTAGAAAGTGGCCTTGGAGTACACGAATCTCTACAAAACTTAATAGCAAGCTTAAAAAACCTTATTAAAGACTAATAAAGCTAAATAAGTATCCATTAATCAACAGGAGTGGCTGAAAAGTCACTCCTGTTTTTTTTTGTCACCAACCTTATCCCCCCAAAATTTGTCCATACCACCATTATTCCTTATATATGTCTTGTCTTAACCAAGTATTAAACAAAAGTTGAGACCACCCAATCATACCATAATACCAAGTCTCTAAAACAATTTGAACCGTTATCTAATCCTTCATAGGAGTCTTGCAGATGCTCTATCCTCTGTACTCCTCAAAACAATGCAACAAAAATGAGACAAAATGTACTTTATTGTTGGAGCTTGCTGATTGCTCTAGTTTTTTTACTGCCTACGGCCAATGCACAATTGGTCAATTATGAAGAAACTTGGCAGGAATTTCTTAAGAATCCCAAGACTTCTGCCATTAGTAAACTAACAGAACCCGGCAAGGAACAAGTAGCCAACTACCTCAAATACTCCTTGATGTACGCCAACTCCTACTTTTGTGCCGATAATTTGCCCGATGCCGAAAAAATGATGCGCCAAGTCGCCAGCATTGACAAAGAACGCCATGAAAACATTCCGGGGTTTGTAGCCAAATACGAAGAGTTAAAACAAAAAATCAAATCCTATAAAGCTGCTGACAAAGCTTGGGGGAATTTTGTAAGTGGAGAGGCAGTAACTGAAGATGAACTCACTACAGGCACGCTACAGGGTGCCAAATCTGTCTGCGAAAAAGGCACACTCGCCAAGTACTTTTACATGACCTCTATGGACTATTATTGTTCGGGCGATTTGGCCAAAGCCAAAGGGCATTTTGTCAATCGGGTACAAAAACTAGTAGACAAAACTTCGTTTGAACCCTCTCAAGTAGCAGGCATGGAGGAACGAGTGAATAAAATGAAAAAAGTATGGGCGGCACTCGACAAACTCAATCCTGCTTGGGAAACCTTGATCGAAACGGATGTTTCGCCAGGCTTTGATACCGAATTGCCTTTGGTAGAATGCTACTCTATTCCCAGCATGAAAGCCTATATCTTGCGTGCTACCGCCGATGTTTGTACCGTAGGCGATGAAATGCTCAAAAAAATCAAAGCATTGCAAGAAACCAATACCCACAAAATTCCAACAGATGTAGCCGACAAAATCGAATGGCTAGAAAAAGCAGTAGCCAAAAACAACAAAAGTTTGGCTGGCCTCAACAAAGCTTGGAAAAAATTTGTGCCTGAAAACAAGGTTTCGAGTACCAAATATGGACATGAATTTGAATGTGACCGCAGTGCCGAAGTCAAAGCCTACATCATGGATGGTTTTGCCGACCCTTGTGGCGGTGGCAGTGATGCCCTCAAGGAAATTGCACGCATCCAAAAAAAGCACAATCCTGATTTGGACAACGAAACCACTACCAAGCTCAAGCAGCTCAAAGCTCGTGTCAACAAGGAAAAATCCAACCTAGCCAAACTCAATGAAGCTTGGGAAGATTTTTTGCCTGATAATAAAGTCAGTGGCAAACTAGATTTTCCGTTTGAATATTGTGATAAAGAAGCCCAAATCAAGGCGTATATCATGGATGGAACAATTAATTTCTGTGAGAAAGGCAAAAAACGCCTCGCCGACATCGAAAAAGTAAAAAGCAGCGATGACCCTAAATTGGCCGATGCCGTTAGCAAAAAAATTGATGCCCTACAAGCCAAACAAGATGCTTCGGATCAAGACCTAGCCGATCTCAATGATGCTTGGGAATTGTACACCAGTACCGACAAAGTAATGGAGTGGAAAGAAGGTTTCCCTCAAAAAGATACAGGTACGGTAAGAGACAATATTCGATTGGTGAAGTTTTATTGTGATAAAATTGCTCAAACCAAGGCTTGGGTCATCAAAGGACAGCTCGACCCTTGTACCAAAGGTGCTCCCTACCTAAAGAAAATTGAAAAGCTCAAAAAAGACGCAAAATTGCGTTATGATGAAGAGCTAACTTGCCAAGTAGACCGCCTACGTGCCAAGGTGTACCAGTGCCAATACTGGCAATTGGTGCTCAAAGCATGGAAACTCACCTATGAGGAATGTGAGCGTTTTGGCCCTGCCTCTTCCGAAATTATGCGCGCCGACCTCAACTCTGAGGAACAGCCTTGTGAAACCACGGTAGAATACCAACAATTGGGTAAAATCGGGATTCAGTACACCATCACTACCTTCTTGTGTCAGAAAATCAACCTAGCCAAAATGGGTGATCCCGAATATTACAAAAAAATTGCGGCTTGGGTAGATAAAGAGGTGCTCGACAAGTACTGCGAGGCCAATATGCGTTGCAAAGAGGATTTTTACATTTACCTAGAAGGCCATACCGATGGCAATCGCTTTTCTGGTGCCAAATACGACAAGTCCTTAAATATTCCAGAAGGCACCCCTTACACCCACTATGTTCAAGACAACAGTGGAACCGTAGATACCATTAAGAAAGAAACCAGAAACATTACCACCAACCTCAAATCCAATATGGAATTGGGTATCGCCCGTGCATGGACAGTTAAGCAACAACTTGATTTTATGAATGTACCCATTACAGTAGGGGCTTATGAGCATCCATCTAGTGAGAAAGGGGGCGAGTACAGACGCATAGAAATTGAACTCAACATCACCAATTTGATGTTGGATTTTTATGAGAAAACACTCAAAAACTTAGTCGAAAAATCAGGCATTGGCAAACGCCCTAAGGTGGGTTGTTAGTCTCAATAAATCTTCTCCTTACAAAATATAATCCAGTGGCAGAAATCGTTCTACCACTGGATTTTTTATTATAATACCTACCTCTGTAATCAATAGAACATTACAAGAAGTTTTGAATTAGCCCGTACCCTTCCACAATATATCCAACACATCTTTAGGTTCGGCTCGTTTGGTATAATCTTCATCCACAAAACGATAGATTATAATACCATCCTGCCCTACCACAAACGTAGCAGGAATAGGCAGTGCTATTCTGCTATTGACGCTATATATTTTCCAATCTACATGGGCACCACCATATAGCTTCTGCAATGCTTCTGGCAAAAATACAAGTATGCCCAATTGCTTGGCCAATTCATTTCCTTTATCGGTTAGTATATCAAAACTAAGCTCATTTTGTTGACTAGTAGCAAGCGTATTAGCACTGGGTTCTGGCGTAATAGCAACCAACTGACCTCCACTGGCCTTAATTTCGGATAAAACTGCTTGATACGCCTTCAATTCCAAACTGCAACAAGGACACCAACCACCTCTATAAAACGTTACAGCTAAGGGGCCTTGCTGCAACAATTCCTCCAATACGACTTCATTTCCGTGTGCATTGAATAACCTTGTACTAGGAAAAGCATCACCAACCTTAGCTCCTTTGCCAGCTAGACCTTGTGCTTTGAAATCTGCTGTTGCCTTGTCCATAGCTGCCAAAATATCGACACCAATCTGAGCGCGGATATATTGGCTAACTCTTGATAATTGATCTTTTAAAAGCATAACCTTTACATTTATTGTAAACACCAAATTTACAGTAACATAATACAACAAAAGCACCTAAAAAAAGGTATTGACTCCATAATTTTTCAAAAACAAAAGCCCTAACCATTCAACTCCACCCCCAATTTGTAAAACAACCAGTAGTGAATTTCCTCCAACTTTTGGGTATCGGCCAACATCCCCTCCCCTATATACAAATCCCCTGCACTATGCTGCACCATAATATAAGCCTTACCAGCATGACTAATCTTCTGAATATTTCGGATGTTCTCATAATTAACCACTATGGTCTGAAACATCCTCAAAGGACTTTGGTGCGGGCAGGAAAACTGCTCCTCCTCTAAAATAATTTCCTTTTGCTTAAAAAAAGAAAAAAGCACCAAACCCATGCACAACCAACAAACCAAGCCCATCCCCACACAAACAACAGTCCCCATAAGAGGCAATCCACTTCCCCAGTACATCAAAAAGACTCCTGCCCCTCCAAACACAGCCAACAAAGCCAAAAAACGCCCCATTTCTAGTTGATAAGCATAATGAATGCCCGATTGAAGAGGGTTCTTTTTCATAAAAATTGTAATTTTCAGTCCTGTAATTGTTAATAACCAAAGTTAACAAGAAAATCTAACCCTTCGCACCAAAAACCAAACAACCATGCTATTAGAAATCGCTATTGGAGATGCTTATGGAGCAGGCTTTGAATTTGTGTCCCCAGAAACCATCCAAGCCGAGCACCAACTACAACAATACTACCCCAGCCGAATTGATATTTTGGAAGCAGGCCAATACACCGATGACACCCAAATGTCTATAGCCATTGTAGAATTGATGCTCAGTGGAGCCACTTGGACCAAAGAAAACATTACCAAGCATTTTCTCCAAGCCTTTCACAGAGACCCCAGACATGGTTATGCCAAACGATTTTATAAATTCCTAACCCAACAACATACCCCACAAGATTTTCTAGCCAACATCCGCCCCCACAGCAAACGAAATGGTGCAGCCATGCGAGCCGTTCCCATTGGCTTATATCCCAGCATTCAGGAAGTGCTGGACAAAGCCACCTTACAAGCCACCATCACGCACGACACCCCAGAGGGCATTGTATCTGCCCAAGCAGTAGCCCTCATGGCGCACTACCACTGCTACCAGTTGGGCAGTCGCCAACAGCTCCAAGCTTTTGTAGAACAGCACACCCAATGGCAATTTGACCACAACAAACAAACACCCGTGGCCTGTGATGCCCTAGAAACCATTGATGGCGTACTCACTGTCCTCAAGAATGGCAACACCTTAACGGAAGTGCTCGACTTGGCCGTCCAACTAGGTGGAGACACCGATAGTGTGGCGAGTATTGCCTGTGGGGTAGCTTCTTTTTGTAAAGAATATCCCAATGATTGGCCTGAGTTTTTGTATACCGATTTGGAGCAGGAGGAATATGGCAAAGCTTATATAGAGGAGTTGGATAGGCAGGTGTTGGGGATGTTTTTGGGATAAAAACAAACGAAGCAAGCAAGAAGCCGAATGCAATAAATACGACTCCTTCAAACAATAATTTCCCTATACAACAGGTTACTAATACAAGCGGACTTTGGTTTATTTTTTCTTAGAATAGTCTTATTTTGGCTAGTTATAATGGCCTTCATGCTGCCTAATTTTTTATTTTGGGTTGGTTCTTGTATTAGAACAAACAAAAGGAAAAGAACACCCTGTACTTTCCAAGTATTATTAAATGGATTTACACAATTATGATGAACTACAAACACTTAATATACCTCAGTTTTTTTCTATTGCTAGGCAGTGGAACAGCAAACGCCCAGTTTGTAAATATGGAAGAAACATGGCAAGAATTCTTAGCCAACAAAAAAACTTCTAATATTTCTCAATTGCCCAAACCAGAGAAATCACAACCCGCCAATTACATCAAATACTGTTTGATTTATGCCAATACGTATCTCTGTAGTGATAATATTGACGAGGCCGACAACATGATGAAGGAAATTGACCTCATGGGCAAGGAACTCCAAGATCGCATTCCGGGGTTTGAAGAACGCTATCTTGGCGTACAAAAAAATATCCAAGCGTACAAAAGCTTAGACCCCCTGTGGAAAAAATTTAAATACGACAAAACCAGTGTTTCCAAAGAAGAAGTACAGCAATATCCAGAAGCCTCCAAACTTTGCGAACGGGGCACCCTCACCAAGTATTTCTACATGATTGCACACGATTATTTGTGTAACAAAGACCTGTACCAAGCCAGAGATATTTACGATACCAAAATCAAACGTCTAGTCGCCACCACCTTCAATCCGCACGATGTAGAGGGCTTGGGCGAGGAAGTAGACAAAATGGCGCAATACTGGACAGCTATGGACGAAATGGAACCAGCTTGGGAGGCGTTTGATGCTACGGGCATTTCACCAGGTATGAATGCCGAAATGCCGGTGTACAAATGCTACATCCTACCCAATATCAAAACCTACATTCTCAAAGCCAACTACGATATTTGTACCCAAGGCGAGCCCTTGCTTGACAAAATCAAAGTACTGCGCCGCCAAAGCCGTGAGCCATTGCCCAGCAATATTATTGGCCATATCGAGGATATTGAACGCCAAGTCAAAGCCCTTCGCACCGATTTGGTGGTCTTAAATACCTACTGGAACAAGTTTTTGAGCGCAGGCACTATACCCAGCGATGCTGCTTACAAATATGAATTCAAATGCGACCGTGAAGCGGAAATTAAAGCGCAATTGCTTGATGGCCTTGGCAATGTCTGTGCAAAAGGTGCAGAAGCCTTGCAAAATATTGCCAATATTCGCCGTGAGCATCGCCCAGAGCTTTCTAGCGAAACCCAAACACAACTCAAAGCCCTCAAAAAAGCCGTTTCGGCTAGTTCGGGCGATGTAACCGTACTCCAAGAAGCTTGGGAGGACTTTTTGCCCGATAGTGAATTGTCTCAAGACTATGCCCTAGCGTTTGATTATTGTGAGAAAATTGCCCAAGTGCAAGCGCACATTATTGAGGGAACGGTCAAAGCTTGTGAAAAAGGAGAAGAGCAGCTAGAGGCCATTGATGATTTGATGGTAGAATATGAAATTGATATTGATGCCGCCACCCAAGAAAAATTAGAGGCATTACAAGCCAAAGTAGAAAAAATAGCCGATCGCCAAGTGGTCATCAACCAAGCATGGGATTATTTCCTAAAAACAGGCAAAGTGAGCAACGATTATGAATACGATTATGAATATCCTTGTAATAGAGTGCTAGATGTGCGTGCTGCCCTATTGGATGGTTATACCAATCCTTGTTTGAGTGGCGAATATGGCTTGGGCGAAGTCGATAAAATTATTCAAAAACACAAGCCCGATTTAGATGCCGAAACAGCCGATTACATCCAATCCCTCAAAAGTCGCCTAGCCAATGAAGGCGGCAATGTGGCTAAAGTCACCAAGGTTTGGGAGGATTTTATTCCTGATAATCAAATAGCTGGCGAATTGGATGTAGAATTTGAGTATTGTGATAAAATTGCCGAGGTACGCGCCCTAATCATGGATGGCACGCTCAATTTCTGTAGCAAGGGCAAACAACGCCTAGCCGATATTTACAAAGTACAAGAAGATTATTTGCTGACGCTTGACCGAACCATGGAGGACAAATTGGAGGAATTGTATCAGATGGTACAAAAAGGACAACCCCAAGAAGATGGACTCAACAAGGCTTGGGCATTGGCTGGCACTACCGATAAATTATCAGAAGTAGACCCCAGCAAAATCAACCTCGAAACCCACTACTGCAATGATGAATCTACCCTCAAAGCTTGGGTTATTCGTGGACTAATGAAGCCTTGCCAAGATGGTAAAAAATACCTCAAAAAAGTAGACCAACTCACCAGCCAAAAAAATATAAGCTACAGCGATGAATTGGATTATCAGGTAGAACTGCTTCGGGTGTATGTGAGGCGTTGCAATTAAGAGTTACAAGTGTCCAGACAGTGTCTGGACATTTTTGTTTATCTTTGTATTTTAATCAACATTTACGCTTTGCATAGTTTATCATGAAACCATCCAATCTGCCTATCAAAGACTTTGTCCAAGCTATCCGTTCTGTTGTTGTTGATGCAAAAACACGTACTGTAGCAAGTGTTAACCAAGAACTTCTATTGACCTATTGGCAAATTGGACGCATTATTACCCAAAAAGAACAAGAAAAAAATTGGAGTAGCAGGCAATTAATTTTAGCATTATCTAAACAACTTACCAAAGAATTAGGACGTGGATTCTCTAGGTCTAACTTAAGTAATATGAGGGCATTGTACCAGCTTTATCCAGATGTCCAAACACTGTCTGGACAATTGGGATGGAGCCATTGGTGTGAATTGTTAAGTATAGGAGATGAACACAAACGAGGATTTTACAAAAAAGAAGCAGAAGACTCGGGCTGGTCAGTCAGAGAACTAAAACGTCAAATTAAAAGCTCTCTTTTTGAACGCCTACTATTATCCAAAGGAGAAATCAATAAAAAAACAGTTCTAAAACTATCCAAAGAAGGACAAACCCTCAAACATCCTAGTGATCTCATCAAAGAACCTTACGTTTTAGAATTTCTGGGCATTCCTGAATACAAACCACTACTAGAAAAAGATTTAGAGAGAAAACTGATTCGACAAATTGAATTCTTTCTGTTAGAACTGGGCAAGGGCTTTATGTTTGTAGGCTCACAGCAACGTGTCTCTATTGGCAATAACCACCATTATGTAGACATGGTTTTTTATAATAAAATACTGCGTTCTTATGTATTAATTGACTTAAAAATGGGCAAATTTGTTCCTGCACATGCAGGTCAAATGAATGCTTATCTCAATTATTACAAAACAGAGATTAATGAAGATATTGATAATGACCCAATAGGTATTATTCTCTGTACAGATAAAGATGAAATTGTAGCTGAGTATGCCTTAGGAGGATTAAACAATCAAATTTTTGCCTCTAAGTATATTTACTATCTTCCAGACAAAGATGCGCTTATCCAACAAGTTCAAAGAGCCATTACCTCTTATGACGAAGAAGAATAACAGCAAGTGTCCAGACAGTGTCTGGACACTTGCCTTTTAGCCCAACTCCATACCACAAAAGCCATTTCCACAAAATTGTGTAATTTTGTAGTGTAGCTAATAACCATCTTTGAGATAATAATCAGCTATACTGCTAAAAACCATTATCAACCAACACACACATTATGCAAAAAAATTTCCAATACCTACTGTATACATTTTTGACCCTTGTAACCTTAGCGCTTCCTCAAATCAGTTGGGGGCAGCTCGTCAACATGGAAGAAACATGGCAAGAGTTTTTACGCAACCAAAAAGCCTCCAATGTTTCGGAATTGGTCAAGCCCGAACGCTCCCAGCCAGCCAACTACCTCAAGTACTCCTTGATGTATGCCAATACCTATTTCTGTGCGGATAACATTCCAGAGGCCGATAAGATGATGCGTGAAATTACAACCATAGATGATGCGGTTCAGGATAGAATTCCAGGCTATAGAGATCGTTTGGCACTCATGAAAAAGAAAATCAAAGCCTACAAAGACCTCGCCCCTGTTTGGAGTCGTTTTATTAATGACAAATACAGCGTTACCCGAAGCATGGTGGAGGCCGTGCCCGAAGCCAAAAAAGTTTGCGAAAAAGGTACTTTAGCTAAGTACTTTTACCTCACAGCCCATACCTATTACTGTGAAGCCAATCTGGAACAAGCTAGAAATAATTTTGAAAACAGAGTCCTCAAACTCGCCAAAACCAGCTTTAACCCCGACGATGTACAGGGCTTGAGCGATGAAATCGAGTCTATGAAAAAGCTATGGGCGGGCATTGATGCCGTCAATCCTGCTTGGGATGCCTATATGCAAACGGATATTTCACCGGGTTTTGATACCGAAATTCCTGTCTTTGATTGCTACACCGTACCCAACATCAAAGCCTGTCTCTTGCGTGCAGCCGCTGATTTTTGTGGTACAGGCGATGAAATGCTCCAAAAAATTCGCTCCTTACAACAAGGCATGAAACATACGGTACCTGCCGATGTTGCCCAAAAAATTACTTGGCTAGAGGATATGGTGAATAGTAATAATACCGACTTGGAAAAACTCAACCAATACTGGAACACCTATACCAGTTCGGACAAATTTCCAAAAAAAGGCAGTTACGATCATGTATTTGTTTGTGACCGTGCAGCCGAAGTCAAAGCTTACTTGCTCGATGGCCTGCGTGCGCCTTGTGTGGATGGTCAGATGGCTTTGGACAGCATTGACCGCATCAAACGCCAGCACCAACCCAGCCTAGATGGCACCACCAGCAGCAAGCTCAAAAAACTCAAAACCTTAGTAGAAAACCAAGCAGAAGCTACCGCTACGCTGGATGAGGCTTGGAAAGATTTTTTGCCTGATGATAAATTGTCTAAGCCTGCCGAATTTGGTTATGAGTATTGTGAGAACAGCGCCTTAGCCAAGGCCTATGTGATGGATGGAATTCTAAACAGTTGTGACAAAGGCAAAAAACGCCTCGCCGATCTCAAAGCGCTCAAAGCCAAACATGGTGCCGATTGGGAAGCTGATTTGCAAGGCAAGATTGACCAATTGCAAGCCACGGTAGACAAACGCAGCAAGGAAACAGCCGACTTGAACAAGGCGTGGGCGCACCTACAAAAAACAGATGAAGTAGAGGAAGATTTGCCCTACACCTATGAGTTTGTTTGCAATCGTGCCTTGGAGGTGCAAGCTTACCTCTTGGATGGCTACACCAATCCTTGCCAAAGTGGCAAATATGCCCTAGAGCAAGTAGCCAAAGTCCAAAAAGCACACAATCCTACCCTAGATGCAGCCACCAGCAAACGCCTCGAAGAACTCAAAGATCGTGTTCAAAACGAAAGCCAAAACCTAGCAAAGCTCAATGCGACTTGGAAGGAGTTTGTACCTGATAACAAAGTAAACGGACAACTGGATATTGTTTTTGAGTATTGTGATAAAATTGCCCAAGCACGCTCGTATATTATTGATGGTACGGTCAATTTCTGTGCAAAAGGCAAAAAACGCCTCGCTGATATTTACAAATTGCAAGAGGATTATTTATTGACCTTGGATGATGAAACATTGGACAAACTCAATGAATTGGACGGCAAAGTTAAGCAAGCCGCCAAGGATTTGGCCGATCTCAACCAAGCTTGGGATTTGTACACCCAAACCGATACCGAAACCGAATGGCTCGAAGGTTTCCCCAGCAAAGACACGATTGTACGTAACCAAATTCGATTGGTAGATTTTTATTGTGATCCGATTGCCCAAACCAAATCTTGGACCATCAAAGGGCTGCTCGATCCTTGCGATTTGGGCGATGGCTTTCTCAAAAAAATTCAAACACTCAAAAAAGACAAACGCCTCAGCTATGACGAATCCTTGGCTTGCCAAGTGCGCCGCCTAGAGGGCAAAGTGTACCAATGCAAGTATTGGGCATTGGTGCTAGAAGCCCGAAAAATCACCCACCAAGAGCGTGAAACCTTTGGGCCTGCCTCTTCGATGGTGATGTACGATGCGCTCAACTCCGACAAGCAGCCTTGCGAAACCAGCGTGAACTACGAACCCTTGGGTTATATTGGCGTGCGTTATATTGTGGCGCCCAGCTTGTGCCAAAAAACCAACCTAGCCAAAATGGGCGACCCTGAGTATTACAAAAAAATTGCTTCGTTTGTAGACCGTGAGGTATTGAGCAAATACTGCGAGGCCAGTATGCGTTGCAAAGAGGATTTCTTTATTTACTTAGAAGGCCATACCGATGGTTATCGCTTTTCGGGACGCAAGTACGACCAGTCTTTGGATATTCCAGAAGGCACGCCCTACACCCATTTCTTGGGCAAAAAAGACGGCACCGTAGATACTTTGCAAAAAACAACCCGCCACATCACCCGCGAACTCAAATCCAATATGGAATTGGGTATTGCTCGTGCTTGGACAGTGAAACAACAGCTCGATTTTATGGGCGTTCCGATTACGGTTGGGGCTTATGAGCATCCTGAAAATGAAAAGGGTGGCGAGTATAGAAAAATTGATATTGAATTGAATATTACCAACTTGCTTTTGGATTTTTATGAAAAAACATTAAATCGTTTGGTCCAAGAATCGGGCATTGGCAAACGACCGGGCAAGTGTTAGGGTATTATTGATAAATTACACCACAGGGCAGCTTCTCTTTTTTGGGGAGCTGCTTTTTTGGTGTGCTGTGGGGAAGATTGCTTGGTTTGCAGTATATTTAGAGATGCGTCAAACTTTATAGCTTAAGTGAAAGCATATTTAGAGGGTACTTCTCAAAAAAACTATAGGGTATATGCTATTTTATTCTACTCCCAAAAATGCTACTTCCCCCAACTTCCTCGTACCTTTGCAATCTTACTTAACCAGCAATGATACCAATGATGAGAATTCTATTTTTTTTGCTCTTTGTGAGTTGTAATATCCAGTTATGGGCGCAATCTATACGCCTAGCCACCTTCAATTGCGAGTTTTTATTGCCCGACAAAGTACACATAAAGTACGGGCTGCCTTTTGACAATAAGAAACTGCCCCAAGAATGGCGTGATGAGCGGTTTAGACAAAAGAAATTTGCAGCATCTGTGGATATAGTCGCCGATCATTTGGTAAGCCTACAGGCTCATGTATTGGGCTTGACCGAGGTGGGCGACCAAGCAGCCGTACAGGCACTCGTGGAGGCCCTAAAGAAAAAGGGCGTGGATTATCCCCACTGGAAAGTGTGCCAATCGGGCGATACTGGCACGGGGCAACATGTGGCCATTTTGTCTAAATTTCCGCTCAAGGATGTGGTGCCCAATTTTCCAGATCGGGGCTTGTACTTTGCCGAATCGGACTATGAGCAAACCTATTCGACCGATATTACCAAAGGGATGAAGGCTACTGTTACGGCTCATGGAATTGATTTGAATGTGTTTGTTTTTCATTTTAAATCGGAACGTGGGGGCGAGGACAGCGACCAAAAACGCTTGATGCAGGCCGAAATTGCCCGACGGGTGAGCCTGCCCTATCTCCAACAAGGCAAACATGTGGTGGTTATGGGCGACCTGAATAGCGAGCCACGCCACGAGGTTTTGCTTACCCTACGTGGATTTAGAGATATAGGGGAGGAATTGCTTCAGACAGGTGATTTGTACTATTTTGATGATCCCAAGGTGCGTTGGACCTACAATTATAGAGGGCAGATGGAGCAATTGGATCATATTTTATTGTCTATGAGCTTGACGGATTTGTGTGGCACCAACGATTATCGCCAAAAAAAATGGGGCATTCAAACCACTATTATTCCTACCAATAACGAGGCGATTTCGGACCACAATGCGGTCGTTGTACAGCTCAATTTGAAATAGGAAAGGAGCTTATAGGTGCATTTTTATCCATTGGGTAAGCTCCTCCAAGTTGGGGTTGGGGCTTACCCAATGCACCTGCGCTTGCTTACGCAACCAAGTCAATTGCCGCTTGGCATAACGTCTGGTATTGCGCTTAATCAATTCTATGGCCGTGGGCAAATCGGTCAAACCATTAAAATGGTCAAACAATTCCTTGTAGCCCACCGTCTGCAAGGCGTTGAGATGCTGGTAAGGGTGCAGTTGTTGGGCTTCGGCTATCAAGCCCTGCTCTACCATTTGGTCTACCCGTTTATTGATTCTATCATACAGCTCGGCACGCTCCCACCGAATGGCAATGGTCAAGGATTGGAATGGGCGTGGGCTACGTTTCTTGCCCTGAAAGGAGGAGAAGGGCTTTCCTGTGCTTCTGCAAATCTCCAATGCCCGAATCAGCCGATGCGGATTGGCCTGATCGACCTTGGCGTAATAAACAGGATCTGCAATAGCCAATTCTTGTTGCAAGGCTTCTATCCCTTGTTCTTCTAATACGTGCATCAAGGTTTCACGCACCCCTGCTGTCACAGGAGGAAAAACATCCAAACCTTCACAAACGGCCTTAATATATAAGCCTGAGCCGCCAACCATTAGTGCTAAATCGTGTTGTTTATAAAGTTTATTTAAAAAAGTGAGGGCATCCCGTTCAAAATCACCAATATTATAATCTTGCTGAATAGATAAGCTATCTATAAAATGGTGGGGTGCAGCAGCACGTTCTGCGGCACTAGGCTTGGCTGTTCCTATTTCCATTTCTTGGTAGAACTGTCGAGAGTCTGCGGATAGAATTGCTGTTTGATAATGTTGAGCCAATTGAATGCCCAAGGCAGTTTTGCCACTAGCTGTAGGCCCTGCAATAACCAACAGTGTTTTTTTTAGGTTCATAGCAACAAAAGGCTGTTTTGAATAAAATTATTATTAAAGTATAATTTTTTGAAAAAGTAAGCACCAAAAGACAATATACAGCTTTTCTTGGAGTTCGTATTTTTTGGCATGAATGGTATACTATATTCAGTTCATCGTTAAGCAATCACAAAGTCTTATTAATACCAAGTCCAATTTAAAATACTATAAGACTTGCTTAATAAATAGAAAACAATTTTGTAATCTTGTGAGTGGTATCTGTCTCTATTAATGGCAGTTATCCGAATGTCAATTCTCCCATTATTTCACAAGGGATAGAGTATAGTGTCTATTGTTTGGGCATCAAAACTAATTTAAAACTGATTATAGGAAATATGCTACTAAGCGATTTGAAGGTAGGGGAAAAAGCAATAGTGGACAATTTTCAAGATTTGGCCATTGAAGCAGTGCTAACCGATATGGGATGTCCCTTGGGTACAACTGTGGAAATCTACCACAAAGGTCTGTTTAATGGTCTTATTTCTATCAAAACCAATACAGGTAACATTTTGGCATTGCGTCATAGTGATGCCCAGCAAATGAGGATGCGTAAATCATGAGTGATAATATGGAAGCGATAAAAGTACAACGAGTAGCGTTGTTAGGCAACCCCAATGCTGGAAAAACATCTTTATTTAATGGCCTGACAGGATTACGCCAAAAAGTGGGCAATTACTCTGGAGTAACCATTGATAAAAACATGGGTACTTGGTTATTTCATACAGGGGAAACCATAGAACTGATTGATCTGCCCGGTATATACAGTTTGTTTGCCAAGGCTCCTGACGAACGGGTAGTACTCCCTCCCCTCTTGGATCCCAACAATGAGGACAAACCTGATGTATTGATTGTGGTATTGGATGCCAGCCAGCTTACCCGCAGTTTGTTGCTACTAGACCAACTTAGAAGCTTCAGATTCCCCATTGTAGTGGCACTCAATATGATTGATGAAGCACAAATACAAGGCACACAAGTAGATGTAGCCGCATTAGAGCAAGCGCTCCAATTGCCTGTTGTTCCCATCAATGCACGCGCTCAAAGTGGGCTTTTGGCCTTGCAAGCTGCTGTTTTGGAGTTGCCTTCTACATTCAAAACAAAGCCTGTGTCCTTAGAGCATCTGTGGCAAGATGAATTGTTTCAGTTGGTTCCGTTTCAGAATACCTTACAAGCTAAATTAATACTCAGCCAGTACGAGCATTTGCCATTTCTCTCTGAGCAACAGCAAAAAGAGATTGCAAATATTATCCAAAAACATAACTTAAACCCCTTGGAGCTGCAAGCCCAAGATGCCCAAGCACGTTTAAAAAGGTTGAATCAAATAGTCGAAAAAACCACTACACAAGAGCCTGTCGCCAAAACATTAACGGATCGTTTGGATAAAATACTCTTGCATCCAGTTAGTGGCTACCTTCTATTTTTCCTCTTGCTTCTCCTTGTTTTTCAAGCTATTTTTAGCTGGGCTTCTGGGCCAATGGATTTGATCGATCAGTTTTTTGCCGAATCTGCTTCCTATCTCAAAGGAGTTTTGCCCGATACCTTGCTCAGTGATTTGCTGATAGATGGTATTTGGGCTGGAATTGGGGGGATTGTAATTTTTATTCCACAAATTGCTATTCTATTTGGAATTATTGCACTATTGGAGGAATCGGGCTATTTATCTAGGGTGATGTTTCTTACCGATAAAACCATGAGTCGTTTTGGCTTGAATGGCAAGAGCATTGTGCCTTTGGTGTCGGGAGCAGCCTGTGCCGTGCCTGCTATTATGGCTACCCGTAATATCAGTTCTTGGCGAGAGCGCATGATTAGTATTTTTGTAACGCCTCTAATGAGTTGTTCTGCCCGTTTGCCTGTTTACATTATATTTATTAGTCTTATAGTACCTGCTACAGCCGTTTTGGGGCCCTTTAGTTTGCAATCACTGGTATTGGGGGCTTTGTATTTGGGTGGATTTATAGCTGCTCTACTTTCTGCCTCCTTGCTCAACTTGATTTGGAAACCAAGTGGTGATGAACAAGCATCCGTTTTTGTATTAGAATTGCCTACTTACAAACTGCCTTCTTGGCATGGTATTGCTATTACTATTTATCAAAAAACTAGTGAGTTTGTCCTAGAGGCAGGCAAGATAATTTTGGCTATTTCTGTGATTTTGTGGGTAATGGCTACTTATGGGCCACCCAAAGCTATGGAAGAGGCAGAAGCGACTGCCATAGAGTTGTACAAAAATGATCCTAGCCTAGCCGAAAGCGCAGAAGCTCTAGTGGCATCCAAGCAATTGGAAGCTTCTTTTGTGGGGCATGTAGGGCACTTTATTGAGCCTGTTATTCGTCCATTGGGCTATGATTGGAAAATTGGCATTGCATTAATTACCTCTTTTGCTGCTCGTGAGGTGTTTGTTTCTACGATGGCTACTATTTATAGTGTAGGTGCCGAAGAGGAAGCCCCCTTATTAGAGAAATTGCGTCAAGAAAAAAATTCAGAAACAGGCGAGCCACTGTTTAGTATGGCTGTTAGTATTTCCCTATTGGTGTTTTATATGTTTGCCATGCAGTGTATGGCTACATTGGCCATTGTACAACGAGAAACCAAAAGCTGGAAATGGCCGTTACTACAACTCGTCTACATGACAGCACTGGCCTATATTGGTGCCTTAATCGCTTATCAAATCTTGAGTTGATGGAAATTTGGTTGTATATAGAACAAATAATTATAGGATTGCTCTTTTTGTTGGCCTGTCGGCAAATTTGGCAAATATTTAAGCCCCAAACTGCTAGTGGTTGTGCCAAGGGCTGTGGCAGCAAATGTGCCGTAAGCCATCTGGAAAAGGCGATGCAGCAGATGGAGGCTGACTTGAAGAAGTAAGTAGCCTAAAAAAACAAAATGGTCTAAGCAGGGGCAACCCCCTACTTAGACCATTATTTTTGGCCTGTAAATGGTGGCTTATAGCTTGGCTAATAAATCTTTTTTCTTGGTATCAAATTCTTCGTCTGTCAAGATCCCCATTTGTTTGAGTTCTCCCAATTCACGCAATGTTTTCATAATTTCATCACGGCTCATTTTTTCCTCGGGCGGATTGCCAGCATTGTTGTTTTGGTTTTGCTGCTGTTGTTGTTGCATCATTTGCTGCATCAGCATTTGCTGCATCATCAAATCGTTGCGTGCGCCTTTCATGCCCTCATAATTGCCTCGTTCTGCTGCAATTTTGTCCACATCCATTTGATTGAGCTGCTGCATTTTGTTGATGTGCTCTTGGCTGGTCAAATTGGCTTTGGCTAGTGTTTGCATGTGCTCTGTAATAGCAGGTGGCAAAGAAACAGAGGTGATTTGGAATTTTGTCAATTCTAAACCAAAGGCTTTGAGGTCTTCTTGAATCATTGGACGAATGGTTTCGCCCAATTCAGAATATTTAGAATACACATCAAAGGCGGTAGCATCACTCTTGCTAAGTGCCTCTGCAAACTTGGGTACTACCAAGTCACGAAAAGCCTCTTCTATTTCATCGACATACAATACACGGCTGGTTCCAGCATACTCTCTGAAGAATAGTTTGGGATCGGCAATACGAATAAAGTAAGTACCAAAAGCACGCACTTCTACACGTCCAGCCTCTGGGTCATTGATAAAAATAGGATTGGGTGTACCCCACTTGAAGTTGGTAAATTGTCGGGTACTCACAAAATATACATCTGCCTTAAAAGGCGAGTTGAACCCATGTTTCCACGATTTGATCGTGGTAAGGATGGGCATGTTTTCTGTTTTCAGCGTGTGCGTTCCGGGGTGGTATACATCTGCTACTTGTCCTTCATTAACAAAAATAGCAGACTGAGACTCTCGCACAATAAGCTGTGCACCATATTTGATGTTGGCATCTTTGTCAGGGAATTTCCATATTACCATATCTTTATCATACTCCCTCCACTCGATGACCTCTAACAACTCATTTCTTAAGAATCCAAACATAGTTTAGTTTATTTATATTTTTGATAGAAAAAATAATATCAAGGCAGTATTACCCTCCTGTAGCGCGCACAAGTGCTTGCATTTGAGTAGACCAAAATTGTTGTTCCTCTTCCACCTCGTCTGAATCACAAAACGCTGTGATTTCCAAAATAGTTTCCCCTGTCACCTCGGATCGACCAATCTTGAATTCTAAATATTCCTCTTCTCCCGCAAATTCTTCCCACTCCAATTTAAGCAGCTCATTCTCCTCATCTTCCAAAACAACGGCTTCTTCTTCTTCGCCATCCCACTCAAATGTAAAACGTCCATCTACAACATTGCAATCATCACAAAACCAACGAATAAGGCAATCGGGAGTAGTTAGAAATTTATAAATTATAGTGGGGGAAGCTCTAAATAAGAACTCCATATTAAAGGATACTCTTTCCATGAAAATAATTGTTAATAGGATTTGTAAAGTTGTCTATATAATTATAACAACTTTGATTGTTTGCACATCAGTGTGCAACTAATTTTATTAATCACCTACACTGTGCCAAAAGTAGTAGATAAAACATCAAGCATTGAAATTTATTATTAAATCTCTACTACTTATCATATCATAACAGTTGTTATTTGATTCAACTGCCATTATGTCTATTAGGTCACGGTAGATTTCTGGTCATTGCCCACAATTAAGAATAAAAAATTGATTTTTACAAAAAAAAACAACAAAACATAGTTAAGTTTATAAAACTTTGCTTAAAGATTTGTTAGTATTTTTTTTTGGTCAAAACTAGGCGTTGAATTTGAAGAAAGCTTGCTGCTGTTAATGAACTTAAACATAATGTAAGTTGTTACTGCAAGCGATGAATATACAATAACTAGACAAACAACCAAGCTATTGCTTCATAAATTCAATATTTTTTTGTATTTTTGTCGGTCAGTCTGCTAAATTAGCTGTTAATAGTACTTATTAAATAGTTTATTCGGCACACTACTATCGAACTTTGCTATTAATTCAATTCAAGTCCTAAAAGAAATAGATTTTTGTATGAGACAATTAAAAATAACCAAGTCTATAACTAATCGTGAGAGTCAATCCTTAGAAAAATACTTACAAGAGATTGGCAAAGTAGACCTGCTCACACCAGAAGAGGAAGTAGACTTGGCAAAACGCATCAAACAAGGTGACCAAATCGCTCTTGAAAAGCTCACCAAAGCCAATTTGCGTTTTGTAGTGTCTGTTGCAAAGCAGTATCAGAACCAAGGATTATCCTTGAGTGACTTGATTAACGAAGGTAACTTGGGTCTGATTAAGGCGGCACAACGCTTTGACGAAACTCGTGGTTTTAAGTTTATTTCTTATGCAGTGTGGTGGATTCGCCAATCTATTTTGCAGGCACTAGCAGAGCAATCTCGTATTGTGCGCTTGCCACTCAACAAAGTAGGCTCCTTGAATAAAATCAACAAGGCTTTTTCAAAATTAGAGCAAGAATATGAGCGAGAGCCATCCTCTGACGAATTGGCAGACATTCTTGAAATTCCTTCTACAGAGGTAGAAACTACCTTGGGGGTGGCAGCTCGCCACGTGTCTATGGATGCGCCATTTGTAGAGGGCGAAGACAACTCTTTGTTGGATGTTTTGGAAAACACCAATACCCCCAAAACAGATTCTCAACTAGAGTATTTAGAATCATTGCGTAACGAAATTGAGCGTTCACTTTGTTCCTTGACCGATCGTCAAAAAGAGGTTATTAAATTGTACTTTGGAATTGGTTTTGAACACCCCATGTCTTTAGAAGATATTGGAGAAAAATTTGGCTTGACCAGAGAGCGTGTACGCCAAATCAAAGACAAGGCTATCAATAAATTACGTACTTCTTCTTCTAAGAGTAAATTGTTAAAAGCTTACTTAGGTCGTTAATACAAGTTCTTTACTACAAAAAATCCCTATTGCAACGATTGCAATAGGGATTTTTTTGTCTAAATATTCAACTTAAATCAACTATTTTTCAACTATTTTTATTGTTTTTTGTTAAAAAATGGTACTAAGACAGTGGTACATTAGAAAAAACGCTAAAATATTCACATCTTAAAGTCATATTTTTGTTAAATAGACAAACACTAACACACATTGAGATACTATCATAAGATAGTATTTTAATGATATAAGCTTTTAAAAGAAGCTTTTTTCCTTACTAATCAACATTTTAATTTTTATGAAATTAATTATCAATTCTCTATTCTTAATGGTTTTATTGGCAGCATTTTCATCTTGTCAAACAGAGGAGCCAGCAGAACTACAAAGTAAAACATTTACTTATGATTTCAACACTGGCCAAGTTAATGCTGCTTATGCTTATGCGGGTACACACCCAAATACACTAAAAGCAGAATTAATGCTAGAAGAAATGGCAGATGGTAAAACTAAGATTACGGTTACATTGATGAATCCTGAAGCAGGTCAAACGTACATGGTTCACGCACACGACAAAGCTGATCCTAACATGACACCTAACGGAACACCTTACAATGAAACTCCAAACTCTGCTGTTTTTGCTATGCCTATTACAGACACTGAAGGTTCTAAGTCGTTCACTTCTGACATGACCTACAGTGATTTGACTACTAGCTATGAAGCGTTCTTGGTAATTCATGATCCATTACAGCCTCTTAGCACTACTGACCCAACGACTTATGTTGTTTTGGGTGAATTTGCTAGATAATAAGGATATTATATCCTACCCAAATGCCCCTACGCCTTGATGGTGTAGGGGCATTTTTATTTAGATAGTTTATCTTTTAGTAATCATGCACTGTAATGTAATAATATAACAATAGCATATTACTAAACTAGCTCTTGCTCCTATCAGATTAACTCGGCTTGATGGCATTTAATACAAATTGAGCAACGGTTTGCTTACGTCTTACCATAAATCGTTTCATACGCTCATCATCAATTCCCATCATACGCTGAAAAACGGTTTGTGCCATAATAGGTAGCAGACACAAAGACAAAATATTGATAATCAATTCGGCCGGTTTGAGATCCGATTTAATACTTCCCTGTTCAATTTCTTCTTGGATTTGTTGATTGAACAAGGGTAGGATTTTGCCTACCAACCCGTCGTCATATTGCAAAATACTCTTGAAGAGCTTTTCGGGGTTGTTGCTCAGTTGGTTCACAATAAAATTGGACAAAAAAGGTTCTTCTAGGAACAAGTCGATGGTCAATTCAACTAAATGGGTAATCTTGGTTTGCAAATTGGACGCTTGCAGAAAAGCATCCATGAGCTGCGGTGTTATAGAACGTACACTTTGAGAAAAAACTTGATCAAAAAGTTTTTGCTTAGAGCGGAAATAATAGTGCAGCATGGCTTTGTTAACCCCTGCATCATCTGCAATTTCTTGCATACGAGCCCCTTTCAAGCCTTTTTGATAAAATACCTTCTTGGCAGAAGCCAATATTTTTTCCTCTGTTGATTGTTTATTAGAATCCATGTTCTTGGTACTAATTATTTGATAACTCCTATATTTTAAGTAACACCTAAATGGAGCCATAGAGAGGCTCACTAATAAAATGTGCTTTTATCTAAAAAAAAAGAGTTTTACCTTTATCAAAGGTTCGTTAATACGATAATTAAATAATTTCATCCCACTCTTCCTCTTCTTGGATACTGTGGTGTTGGTGCAACAATGCTTTTTTGAACTCATACATTTCCTTAAAACGCTGTGTTACATTGCGCTGAAAATCCCTGCAAGTGATCGGAAGCATCAAACTTAAACGTTTGTTCTAACATATCTGCCTCAAATTTTACAATAAAACGCTCATTGTTTTTAAAAACCGTCGTTTTATATCCTTTGGTATCCAAGTATCCTATAATTCTCATTGCATTGGATTATATGTGAGATGATTTCTTTGCTATTCAAATTACTTCTAATAATACTTTGTTCTGGTTATTACACATCTTATACAAGATTGATTATCAAACAATTTAAACAAAAAACATTTTGCTTTTATTATTTCAACCATCAAATAAGTAGTTTTTTGTCACAAAGTAGCATCAAAATATCAGGCTAAGATAATGTTAAAAATCAATAAATCCTTTTCTACAAGGGAAAGTTCTATACTTAATTTTTATTGAAATAGTTTACACGAGAGCTATGCAAGTCATTAACGCTACCACCAACAAATAAAATCTGCTCCAAAAATTTAATTTTTTTAGGAATAGAGAGCAGCAATCTAACAAGATGATTCGTTTTGTCAACAAAGATGCTTATTTTTAAAAAGATAATCCCAATTAACATTTTGTGGGTTTTGTATAAAGTGTAATTATCAAATTACTTTTGATCCACACAAAGTGAGCTGTATTAGTTGGTACGTTTTGTACCCACCAATCAATAATGCCCAATGTATTGTCTTACAATATCTAAGCATAAAACAAGGATTAACGGAAATAAATCATTCAAATATGGCCATTGCTTTGAATATTTCAACCACCACTACAACCTCTGAAGACGTGTCTGCACACAGCGAAGAAGCCCAAATCATTAGAGGCTGCTTGGCAGAGGAACACTGGGCGCAAAAGAAACTTTACGAATCACATTATGGAAAAATGATGGGCGTTTGCCTCCGTTATTCCAATAATGGAGAAGATGCCAAAGATATTCTCAATGAAGGCTTCATAAAGGTATTTCGTTATTTGCACAGATACAAAATAGGAACTTCTCTAGAAGGTTGGATAAGACGTATTATGATTAATACTTCTATCGACTTTTATAGAAAGTCTATTCGCCACAGAACAGAGGATTTGGAGTATGCTTCTAATGCTAAAGCAGAAGGAGCGGATGCAATCAGTAGTTATTCTGCCAAAGAAATTTTATCGGTTATCCAAACCCTTCCACCTTCTTACAGAGCTGTGTTTAACCTTTACGCCATAGAGGGTTACTCGCACCGAGAAGTGGCCAATCAATTAGGAATTTCAGAAAGCACTTCCAGATCCAACCTTGTTAAAGCACGAACCAAATTAAAGGCAATGCTCACTGAGCTCTACCAATAACCATCTAGCCATTGTACAATAATGAAAAAGAAAGATTTTGACCCTATAGACAAATTGGCACAAGATGCTTTTGAGCATTTTGAAGTGCCTTTTGATGCTGGTGATTGGATGGACTTTCAACAGCAATTGAACAAAGAATCGACAATTGACCAAGCCGCCAAGGATGCCCTATATGCTTATGAAGTTCCCCTAGACCCCAATGGCTGGGAAGAATTTCAACAAGTACAACAACAAAAGAAAAGTGGCCTGCTCTATATATGGTGGTATAAGGCTGCCGAAGCAGGTATTATGGCCTTGCTGCTTTTGGGTACGATATTCAATCTCCCTTGTTCCAACAAAAAATCAATTCATAACCATCCATTTGCCTATGATTCTACATCTACACTAACTACTACTTCTAATAATAATAGTACAAACAACAATACCAATTCTTTCGTTGGTTCTATTACTACTACAACTGGGGCTAACCATACCACCACGAGTACATCAGCAGCGCCAAGCATAGGCCAGCAGGCCAGCAGCAGCACTTCAGCTGCTCATACTGCTAGTACCAAGGAACCTGCCAAGAACTTGACAGCTACCAGTACTACTAAAACAGCTACCACAACCAGCAATAGTGCTACCTCTGCCACTAAACCAACTGGGCAAAACAAGCCAATTGCCACCAATAAAGCCAGTACTTCATCCATTGCCAATAATTCTATGGCAGCAGCTACCGATGAATCTGCTACAACCGCAGATAACAAAACAGCCATGCAGCCAACTGTTGATTATAGTAATAATCGTAACAATAATGTTGCTACAAACAGCAACAACACTGTTGATAATAGTTTGAATGATAATAGTGATAATGCCACGACTACTAATCAAAATAATAGACATGTTGCTAATAGCAATAGTACTACTGTACGGAATAATAAGAGTGTAAATACAACTAGTACCAAGAGCAAGATACCAACTACTACTGCCAATGCCAATTCACTAGAGCAATTGTTAGCCATCAATAGCTCTACACTGCAATTGGCTACACCGGCATCCAAAAATAAAACCGTAGAACCAATTACATTACTAAAGCCTATCAAACTCCAAACACCACATATCTGTCGCCATTATTTGGGGGCAACA
>CAYULH010000025.1:0-50162 GCA_964445645.1 uncultured Aureispira sp.
GCAAATCAGGCCGTTATGGACACCTTTATTCATACCCAGACCGAACGATTTAAGAAAGATTTAGAATTGGAATAAAAAAAATGGGTTTTGCGATTAAATCAGCAAAACCCATTCTTATTTACTCTATTTATTGTTCATCCTCACCAGGTTGTTCTGTAGGCGATGCGGGATGATGTGCCGTTGTTCCACTTGTGGGCACAGTGCCAATATTGGGAGGTGTCTGAATCGAAGCAGCTGCACTATTAGGAGGTGCGGTCGCATTATTAGGCGGACTAATAGGCGTAGACGGCTCGGGTGGCAAAACATACACTGGTTGTTGAGTGGCGGCACTAGCACTAGTGTTTGGGGCAGTGTCGCCAGCCGTAAAGAGCCCTGTAATGGTTCTCTGAATGGTATTGAGAATATCAAAGGTAAAGGTATCGCTATAGCCCACAAAGAAGGCAATAAGCAAGGGCAGCAAGCTGTTTTGTTGAACTCTATCTACTATGCCCAAACTTACAAAGGCCAAATACACGGCAGCACCCATCACAACGCCCAAGACAGGACGAATAATCACCCATTTGAGCGTGTTGCCAAATTCGTGTACTGGTTTTTGGTAAAATTGGGTAAGCATGGCGGCAAAACTACCGATAAAACTCCAAATCACTACCCCCATAGGAATGCCCAACATAGGGTAGATGCGAATCTCTCTCCATGTAATACCCTCATAATTGAGCAAGGCAAAAATACCTGTCAGGGTAGCAAAAACAACCGCAATACCGGCCAATACATTTTTGCTGGTACGGATGGTGCGCTTTTGGTCTTGTGCTTGCAAAGCAAGGATATTTTGCTTGTATTTTTGCATTTCATCATAAATATTGATGGTATGCACAACCGTTGCAATCGAAGTCATGTCATTGTCCTTGTCCTCATCCTTGAGCGTAGTGGTCATTTCTGATACAGCGGTACGAATGCCTCGAAGGGCAGCCAAGGCTTCTGCTTTGAGTTCGGCATAACTAATCAACTCTACCCGAATAGCCATAAGACTTTCCATATAGGTAGCTTTGTAAACCATCTGTGGAAATAAATTATCTACGGTAGCACAATCAAATTCTACTTCATCCTCAATGATTTGCAATTCATTAAGCACCGCTTCGCTCGGTGTCTCTCGGCTCAACTCATTTACTCGGTTGAGCAAGGCCGTATATTCCTCCCCTTTGTTGGGGTTGTTTTTTTTGTAAATCGTATTAAAATGCTCGGCCTCCATAATGGCGCGATACAATTGACGCAATTGAGCCAAATCCACTCGAATACTTTCTACGAGTGTTCCAATTTTATTGGGCAGTTCCTCAGCAATCGGGTGCAGGCTGCGTGTATTAAAATTTGCGCCCTTCTTTTTGTGCGACCAAGCAATGTTTTTAGGCACAGGTGGCGCAGACATCTGATTAATAATAGGAGGTGCAATAGTTTGTGCGATTGTTTGTGCAAAAGCAGGCGGCTTGGATGAAGGAGGTAGAATGGCCATAATAACAGTATTTATAGCAAGGGCTTAGAAAAAAGAATGATTATTGTAAATAATTCTTAAACTATCAAAAAAAATTCAATACCCCAATCAAATACCCCAAAAAAGCCTATAAAAGTTCCAAACAAGCATACAAACTCTCTCGCCAATGAGGAATAACAAGGCCAAAATCAGCCTTAATTTTGCTTTTGTTTAGCAAACTGAAGGGGGGACGTTGGGCAGGAGTGGGGTAATCCTTGGTTTCTATGGGCAACAATTGGCAGGCTATTTCTTTGTGTTCAAAAATAGCATGGGCAAAGTCATACCAAGAGCAAACCCCCTCATTGCTATAGTGATACACTCCCGCAAACGCTTCTTCCTTGTGGTTTTCTTTGTGTATGATAATGTCTAATAGGGCTTGCGCCAAATCTCTGGCATAGGTAGGGCTTCCAATTTGGTCAAAAATTACCGAAAGCTGTTCCCGTTCTGCACCCAAGCGCAACATAGTTTTGACAAAATTATTTCCAAAACTACTGTAGACCCACGAAGTACGCACCGTAATCATTGCCTCCTGTATGGCTCTTGCTTCCAATTCGCCCCTTAGTTTGGTTTGGCCATAAACACTCTGCGGACTGGTAGCATCCCCTTCCTTGAAAGGCGTATTTTGACTATTGTGATAAACGTAATCGGTAGAGATGTGCAAGAGGCGTGTCTGAGTTGTTTGGGCGGCTAGAGCCAAATTTTTGACCCCATTCACATTCACCGCAGTTGCTTTTTCAGGTTCCTGTTCGGCTTTGTCTACGGCCGTATAAGCTGCACAATTGATACAATAATCAAATTGATGTTGCTCAAAGAAAGCTTGCACTGCCTCTTTATTGGTAATATCCAATTCGGTATAATCCGTGAAGAACCATTGGCTGTTGGGGTGTTGTTGAGCCAGTATTTGGAGTTCATGGCCTACTTGCCCTTGCGCTCCTGTCACTAAAATATGTAATCCTTGCATTGGTCAGATTTTAAGCCTCTTGATAGGTGAAATGCCCTTTATGCTCGCCCAAAACAGGCAAAACAAGGTCTTTGTCCGAGAGTTGGGCATCGTTTAAGTCAATTTTCCAGTCAATCTTGAGTTGAGGATCACTGTACAGTAGTCCGCCTTCACTTTCTTTGTTATAATAATTATCACACTTATAAAAAAACTCGGCTGTAGGAGACAAGACCACATAACCGTGTGCAAAACCACGAGGCACAAACAGTTGTTTCTTATTGTCAGCACTCAATACAATACTATAGGATTGCCCATAAGTAGGCGAACCCGTTCTCAAATCGACCACCACATCCAATACCTCGCCCTCTATGACACGCACCAATTTGGCTTGTGCATGTTCTCCTTGTTGATAATGCAAACCTCGCAGCACGCCATAAGTAGACCGTGCTTGATTATCCTGAACAAAAGTGGCATCAATGCCGGCCTCTGCAAAGGTTTGTTGCTGGTAACTCTCATAAAAATACCCTCTAGCATCGCCCCAAACGTTGGGTTCAAAAACAATCAAATCAGGAAATGGTGTGGTGTGAAAAGGCATTGGTTGATATGATTTATAAAATGAAGATTAGGAACATCAAATGTCAAGCAAAAATAAAAAAATAAGCTACTTGTTCTTGTTTTTAGCGGCCAAAACAAGGAAATTGTTCTCTTAGAAAATCCAAATAGTACACTTCAAACATTTGGAAGCCCTCCGTAAAACGCAAGCGTACTTGGTCTATTTCGGCTGTTGCCAATTGCTTGGCATCTGTTTTAGTGAGAACAAAACTCGCCTCATAAGAGGTGACATTGCCTTGTACAACAGCCTTGGCACCTTTGTAGCTCTTCAGAAAAAACTCCTTGCCTCGCATGGTTTTGATGGTCATGTTGGAATTGGCAGGAATGTTTCCAAATTTCTTCTGTGCAGCAGCACTGCCAATAGAAAGCTCAATATTGAGGGTCATATCGCCTGCCGAATTTTGGCTTAGGTAGCCCTCGCAACGGATAAAATCCTTGGTTTTTAGGAATTTGCGGTATTGTTCGGGCGTGTAGGTAAAAAATAATCGAGGAGCCAATCCTCGTTTGCGAGTGCCTGTAAATTCGTCTATGCGGTCAAAAGCAAAGGCGCATTGATTGGTAAATTGGACAGGAGTAGATTTAGAGGTGCTAGTAGCGGAATTAGCTAATAACTGTAGTTCTTCTTCAGGGCTTAAGGCAGTGGTAGGAATTTTTTGTTTGGATGTAGAGGATGCAGAGGGCGGATTGCTTACTACTTGTTTGGCAGGTACTAAGCTGTCTTGTTGAGCGTGTTTGGAGGCAGGTGCTTGCTTTTTGCGTTTTTTCTTGGGCGTGAGTTCTTTTACTTTTACTGTTCTAGAAGATGCTGGGGGCGTAGTGTCTTGGAGCATTGGATAATGAGAGAAGGAAGGGGCTGTTGTGGCCTCGGCACAGTGGTTCCAACCAATTATTATACAAAAAAAACAAGCAATAAAAAATGTCATAAGTACTAGAAATTGAACGATAAAGGTAGAAGGTAAAGATAAGAACAAGCAAGGCAGCCCCCAAAATTAAAGCACTATTCTTGCCTGATTAATGAATAACTACTAAATTGTTGCAAGCCTTTTGCCATTTTTGGGTAGAATTGTTACAATGGCTTTCAAACCTTCAAAATTAGCATACAATGAAACATCTGAGCTACTGGTGCTTATTAATTACAGCCTTGATATGGAGCAGTTGCCAAGAGCAGCCTTCCGATTCTAATTCCGAACAAGTAGACGGCTCACAAGTCTATTTAAAGAATCCAGACAAAGTTATCATGAAATATCCTGAAACGAAGCGTGTGGCCGTCAAAGATACGTTTTTTGATGTGGTTGTTGAAGACCCTTATCGTTGGTTGGAAGATGCTGTCACCAAAGAACCCGAAAAAGAAATTAACCAGTGGGTAGAAGCGCAAAGCCAACTTGCTCGCAATTATTTGGATGGTATTGCCTACAAGGATGCTATTGCAGCACGCCTCGAAAAACTATATGATTACGAACGTCAATCGGCTCCTATGAAGGAAGGCGGGGCTTTGTATTATTATAAGAACAATGGCCTGCAAAACCAAGCGGTCATGTACCGAAAGGCGGCTTGGGACAGCCCCAAGGAAGAAGTGTTTTTGGATCCCAATACCTTTTCAGACGATGGTACCGTTTCATTAGGAGGCGTTAGCTTTTCTAAAGAGGGGCGTTATGTAGCTTATCAAACTTCTGCTTCGGGTTCCGATTGGCGTTCGGTGCAGATTATTGATACCAAGAATAATAATAAGCTGCTCGATGAGAAAGTGGATTGGCTGCGTTATTCGGGGGTATCTTGGTATAAGGATGGTTTTTTCTACAGTCGTTATGGCGACAATTTGAGCGAGGATAAGTATGTGGAGCAAAACCAATTTCACAAGGTTTTTTATCATAAAGTGGGAACTGCTCAATCGGAGGATGAACTCATTTTTGCCGATCATACCGAACCTGCCCGTAATTATGGTGTGGAGGTAACAGAAGATGAGCAATATTTTATTTTGACCATAACCGAATCGACTAGTGGGAATGCCTTGTATTACAAAAAATCAAAAGATACCGAAGGCAAGTTTATTCGTTTGATTGATAATTTTGACCACGATTATTATGTTATTGATAATGTTGGTAATAGCCTATTGGTATATACCAATTATCAAGCTCCAACCTATCAACTCATCCGCATCAATTTGGATAAACCAGCTCCCAAAAACTGGGTTTCGGTTATTCCTGCTCGGGAAAAGGCTACGCTCAATGGCGTACAGGTACTTGGCAAAAGGTTGGTGGCACGTTACACCAAGGAAATTACCAATGAATTGGAAGTGTTTGAATTGGATGGCAAATCTGTAGGAACGGTTGCATTGCCCGATATGGTCAGCAAAACAGCCCCTGTTACGATTAGTGGCCTTACAGGCAAAAAAGAAGAGGTAGAGGCGTATTTTAGCTTGAGTTCGTTTACCATTCCTAGTACTATTTGCAAAGTCAATCTCAAAACCCTGCAATCTAGCGTATGGAAACAGCCCAAAATTGATTTTAATCCCAAGGATTATCAAGTAGAATACACCCATTATACCTCCAAGGATGGCACGTCTATTCCAATTAGTATTGTGTACAAAAAAGGCATGAAGCGCGATGGCAACAATCCTACCTTATTGTATGGTTATGGAGGGTTTAATATCAGCATTTTGCCACGTTTTGCGCTCAATCGTCTGCCGTTTTTGGAGAAAGGCGGTATTTATGCGGTGGCCAATATTCGTGGTGGGGGAGAAATGGGAACAGCGTGGCATGAGGCAGGTACGCAACTCAAAAAACAGAATGTATTTGATGATTTTATAGCTGCTGCTGAATATCTCATCCAAGAAAAATATACTTCTTCCGAAAAATTGGCTATCGAAGGGCGTTCTAATGGCGGCTTGCTGGTGGGGGCTTGTATGACCCAACGCCCCGAATTGTACAAGGTGGCGTTCCCGATTGTGGGCGTATTGGATATGATGCGTTATCACACCTTTACTATCGGGCATTTTTGGGCAGCCGATTATGGCCGAAGCGATGACAAAACACAGTACAAAAACTTGTTGGCCTATTCGCCTGTACACAATGTACGTCCTACGGCTTATCCCGCCACGATGGTCATGACAGCCGATCACGACGATAGAGTAGTGCCGGCACACTCCTTCAAGTTTGGTGCAGCCCTCCAAGCTAACCAGACCGCCCAAAGCCCAATTCTGCTTAGAATTGACCGAAAGGCTGGGCATGGTGCAGGCAAACCCACCCAAAAAGTGATAGAGGAAGAAGCCGATAAACTGGCGTTTTTGATGTTCAATTTGGGCGTAAACTGGTAATTCTAACACCAAATATATGGCAGCTCATAGGCGAGGATCTTTAGGTATAATAATAGGTATCAATATCCTATTGGCTGCTATTTGGTGGTGGGTACCTTTGTGGATGTATGGGATGTTTGATGATGGCATGTTTTACTCGTGCATAGCCCGCAATTTGGTGTATGATGCCCAAGCAACTATTTGGGACTTGAAGGTATCGAATGCGCTTGATGCGGCATTTAATGGACATCCACCCTTCAATTTTTGGGTGCAGGCGTTGTTTTTTAAGCTCTTGGGCGATGTGTACTGGGTAGAACGGGTCTACTCCTTGTTCTTGGCTGGGTGCAGCATGGGCTTGCTGGTGGCTTGTTGGCGTTTGTTTCAACGAGAAGGCGCACGTTTGGCTGTTTTGTTTTGGCTGTCTGTTCCTATTGTGGGCTGGAGTTTTGGCAATAATTTGTTAGAAAATTTATTAACAGTATTGACGGCTGGGGCGGTGTATAGTTTGGTGGCTGCTGCCCAACAAGAACGCCCTAAATGGTATTGGGTGGTGTTGGCTACAGGCTTTCTCTGTGCGGCTGTACTCACCAAAGGGCCGGTGGGCTTGTTTCCATTGGCTGTTCCGTTTGGCTATGCCTTGTTGGTGGATAAGAAGCGTTGGAAAGATGCTATTGGGACCACACTAATTCTAGTGATTGGCTTGTTGGGGGGGTATTTTTTATTAACTACTTTGAGTCCTCGTGCAGATGCGTTTTTAGGGCGTTATTGGGAATTGCAGTTGGTGGGTTCGCTGACAGGGCAGGATAGTTTGACCCCGCATCGTTTTTATGTTTTGCAAGCCTTGATAGAAGAATTTTTGCCTGCTTTGTTGGTGGGTTTAGTGTTGCAAGGTTTCGTTTTTTATTTAAAATTGACAACAGCCCAAATCCCTAAGCAACAGGTTTTATTTTTATTGTGGATAGCCGTTTGTGCTTCTTTTCCTTTATTAATCAGTCCCAAACAACTGCGTTTTTATATTGTGCCGTCTATGTTTTGGTATGCCTTGGCTTGGGGCTTGGCTTGCTGGCCTGCTTTAGTGGCTTTGATGGCATACAGCAAGGATTGGGTGCGTAGGCAGCAGCTCGCAAAAGGCATTTTGGGTGTAGGAGTACTAGTATGTTTGGGTTTGGGTTATCAAAATGCTGGAAAAAATGCACGGGAAAAAGAGCTATTAGCCGATGTCCGCAAGGTAGGAGCATTGGCCGAAAGGTACAGTACCATATATATCAGTCCAAGTTTGTACCCCAAGTGGAGTTTGCACGCCTACTTTTATCGGTATTATTATATTGATCTCAATACGGTATTTCAAGAACAGACCTATATGCTGGCCCCCAAGCAAGAGGACTTTGATCGCTCTGGTTATCGCCGAAGTAGCCTAGAATTGGAAGTGCTGCAATTGTACGAACGGGTATGGGAGTGATGTTTTTGGCCAAGTGCCAAAAACATCACCCACCAAAAATTACTATCTATTCTCTGTAAACAGCAAACGGAATTTTCCATTACTAGCTGTTTTGAGTGTTGTAGTACCGTTATTAAACACATCTAATACAAGGTTGAATTCACCTGTTATGTCTGCCATTTTACTACCACTAAGACTAATATTATCAGAAGGTTCTACACTAGTAATTGTTATGCCTTGTACGCCTGCTGGATTGTTGTCCTCGTAAGTACCCCATAGTTCAGTGTCTTTATCACAATAGAGCTTAACAGCAATCGGGTAATTACAAGCAGAGGTGCCTCGTTGTTGGCACACGTTTAATGTTTGTCCTTCCAATGCTTTTAGATCACTGTAGACAATTGAATCTTTTTGCATACTAATCTCTATAGTAATAGATTCTCTAGGAGTGCTAAAAACGTTCTCTATAATACTACTGGCAACATCACGAAAACCACTACCAGAGCCACTGCCCAGAATGGCTTGAGGGTTAGTGGTACGAAATTCCATAGGAGTGCCGTCCAAATCTAAGGTGATGTAGTAATCGCTGGGAGTAGGGGGGAGGGTGTTAGGATCATTGTTTTGTTGACAAGCGGTAAAAATTCCTGTAACAATACAGCAGAGTAAAAATTGATAAATCTTCATAAGCATTTCAGTTTATTTGAATTCAGGGAACTGTAAGAAAAATTTGCCATTACTGGCAGTTTTAGTAGTGCCACTAGCATCTAAGACCAAATTAAACTCTCCTGTTATTTCAATTAACTGACCGAAACCAAGGCCAATATTAGGAGACCATTCTACTTTAGTAATTTTTAAGAATTGTGCAGGAGCTGTATTATGGGTTGCATCAGTAGTCCATCTTTCGTTTCCATCATCGTACCTTAGATCAATATGCAATGGAAGATTACAAACGTTACTTGATGAAAGACACACTTCTAAGGTTTGTCCTTCCAGTGCTTTCAGGTCATCATAAATAATCGAATCTTGGTCCATATTAATACCAACATAAATAGATTCGACACCTGAAGAACCAAAATTCACTACACCACTACTAATCTTAGTTCCAGTACTCATCGGGAGTATTGTTATTATTATTGTTTGAGCTTTCCTTCTGGCAAGAGGTAAACATTCCTATGATAATAAAACACAATAAAAAGAGATAAGTTTTCATGATTTTAGTTGATGAGTTTGAAGCTGTTTAAGCTTTTGAATTTAGTAAAGTAGGGATAAAAAGATATGTTACAAAAAGTTTAAATTGTTGGTTGTTATACTAATATAAAATGACTTATAATATGTATGCAAATTTATCAAAAAAGTTCATAAGCTAATGGTACACTGATCCAGCTTGCTGGCTTATAACCGAACCGAATTAAAGAATAGCGTGTCACTTTGGAGAGTTGTTAAAGCGATTATCTATCGTTTTGTTGCAAAAACAAGGATAACTATACTTGAAAAAAAATACAATGTTTTATTTTTAAATAAAACATTGTATATAAGAAGGCCGTCAAAATCATTACTAAAAAAACAATTATTTTTACTTCGCGAGTTTTTTGGAGTTTCCTGATTAGTTCTACACACGGTACAAACTAAGTTAGATCATTTCACGAGTTTTTAATGTTTTATGTTTCCTAGTTAAAACTTATTTTAACCGCCTTATTATCATAAATTACTTTTGACTACAAGTGTAACCAGCTGTCTCTAAGGAAGACTTATAGTCTTCTGCTGACTGACCACTAGGGAGATCTGTAGTAGTGCTAAGACCACCTGCAGTACTAGTTATTTTGCCATCACAAATGTCTTGAGTAGTAGCAACACCTGCTACAGATAGAGAACACTCATAACAACTTTCTTTTGCACAAGAAGAAAAAGCAACTGTAGTAGCAATTCCCAATCCTAAAAATAAAATTAATTTTTTCATCGTTTAATCTATTTAATTTTAAGAAGTAAAATAATTGATGTTTCAAAGGTATAAAAAGCTTTGTATACAATGAAGTTTTTGATTGTCTTTTTGTATAGAATAAATTTTAATAATACAATGTGTCACAACTGGAGTTGTATGGAGATAAGAAGAAAGATTCGCAAAGCAATCTGCGCTGATAACACAAGCTTGAAGGGCTCACAAAGTAAAAATATACTTTTTCGATATAAGTTGAGTCGTGATAAAATATCTAAGTAATAGAGTTCCGTCCAAATCTAAGGTGATGTAGTAATCATTAGGGGTAATATTAGGATCATTGTTTTGTTGACAAGCGGTAAAAATTCCTGTAACAATACAGCAAAGTAAGATAAGGTAAGTTTTCATTGTTTTTGTTTTTTATTTAAAAACAAACTATTCCCTATTTCGTATCAAACCAAAGAGCAGATTGATCCTGTGGATCACCATTATAATTAATCGTAATTTCTTCTCCTGCTGCTATGTCTTTGTAGGCAGAGATATAGATGGTGCGTTCCTCCATAGCAACATCATAGTAAGCATTGGGATGGAAGGAATGATTGTAAATACTGCCATAGCCCAAGGCTATAGCCCCAGCTTCTAAGTCCTCATCCCATTCAAAATAATAATCATTGACAACGGTTCCCTGTAGGATAGGAATTTCCTCCCGTGGAAGGTAGAGAATAGGGCAGATTTCGATAATACTGCCTGCTGGAATGGCAGCGCCTGTAAATACGCCCAAACCATGCAAAGCACTTGGGGCTACAAAAATGCTAGGAATATGCTGGCTCATGGCAATACTAAACGAAATTGGGTGAGCAAAATAATGGATAGGTCGATCGCTGCAAAAATAAAAAAATCATTCTAAACTAAAACGGTGACTTAAAGTAAATCTTGATAGTATTGCAAAAGTTGTTGGCTCAATACAGAGGGCGCAAAGTTACGGTGTGCATATTCCCAGCCTTTTTGGCGCATTTGCTCGGCCAAGTTATCATCTGTAAGCACCCGACTAATGGCCTGAGCACAAGCCTTGGCATCATGGGGAGGCACATACCAACTGTGCGGCCCGCCTGCCTCGGGCAAGGAAGAGCTTTGAGCAGCAACAACAGGCGTTTTGCACAACAATGCCTCTACTATGGGCAGCCCAAAGCCTTCGTACAAAGAAGGATAAACCAACACACGAGCAGCTTGGTAGAGGGTTTGCAATTCTTGGGTAGACTGAATATTATCCAGCCAATGTACAGGCATAGAAGGACGATACTCGGGCGGCAATTGGCCACGTCCTACCAAAACAAGGGGCAGTTGTTGTGCCTTGGGGAGCAATTGGTGGGCTTGTAGGAGCAAGGATAAGTTTTTGCGGGGTTCTAGGGTGCCTACAAATAGGATAAACTCCTTGGGGAGTTGGTATTGGGCCTGTAGTGGCGCAAAATCTAGTGAAGGGAGGTTATAATAACTAGCGGCACAAGCCTGATACAAGACCTTGATTTTGTGGGCTGGCAATTGGTAATAATGAATGAGGTCTTGTTTGGTGCTTTCGCTAATGGCTAGAATCAAATCGGCTTGTTGACAACTGTAGGCAGCTTTCCACGCATAGAATTGCCGATCGATCCAAGGGAAGAACTCGGGGTAGCGCTTAAAAATCAAATCGTGTACCGTTAGCACGGTTTTGATACCTGTAGCCGATAATTTCCAAGGCAATTCATTGCTCAAACCATGATAAATTTTGGCCTCTGAGTGCTGCAAATCGTTGCGAATACCAAAGCTGCGCCACCATGCCTTGATGGGGTGTTGGCTGGTATAAACTTGGTAAGGTGGTTGGGTGAAAGCCGCAATTTGATGGCTGGGCAGGCTTATTCGTGGTGTGTATAGTTGTGGGCGTAGTTCAGGAACGGTCTGCACTAAGTTGGCCACCAAACTGCGACTGTAATTGCCCAATCCTGTGCGGTTGCAAAATAGGCGTTTGGCATCATAGGCTACGATCATATTATTCCCAGAGTTGTGGCAATTTATCCATATTATCAAAAACAATAGCACCAGCTTGCGCTAAGGTAGTAGCTCGCAACCCATGAGCATAACCAAACACCGTAAAACCACCAGCTCTGGCCGCTAGTACCCCTGCTAGACTGTCCTCTACCACCGCACATTCGGCTGGCTCAAAACCCAATTGTTGGGCAGCATAGAGAAAAAGATGCGGTTCGGGTTTCCAATGCTGCACCTCATAAGCACTGTAAATATGCCCATTAAAGTAAGGAAGGAGCTTCAATAAACCCAAATTGAGCTGCAATTTTTCTTTGGGGGCATTGGAGGCCACACAGCAAGGCACTTGTAGGGATTGGAGCACTTGCTCCACTCCCGGAACAGCCTGTATATTGCGCTTGAAGGCCTCATAAGTGCGTTGGCGGTAATCCTGAATGATGGTTGGGGGAAATTTTTGCTGTGTTTGGCTTTCCATATACTGCAAAATCTCTTGTAGGGCAACCCCTGCAAAACGCTCTGTAGCCGCTTGCTTGTCCATTTCAAAGCCTATTTGTTGGCCCAATAGCAATAAGACCTCTATGGTCATGGCTTCGCTATCGACCAAAACCCCATCACAATCAAAAATAACAGCTTTAAATTTCATAAAATGGTTTTGTGTTCAACAACATCATGCAGTAATTGTGTACCTTGGCAGTTTAGATGCCCATATTTCGATGAAAAATAACTAATTTCTAGCAAATAATCTTATGTTTCAAAAGCTAAAAATAATTGAAGAGACTTCACAGTTTATTGTTGTGAACAAACGAGCAGGGTTGATTACAGAGCGAAATCCTTTTGAGCGTATTACGGTAGAATCATTGGTAGAGGAGTACTTGCAAACAGGTGTCCGAAAGCCTTACAGCTTGGAAAATAACCAAATAAATGTTACCAAAGGCAAAAAACGTCCGCTCAAAGCGCCTTCCAAATCTTCCAAAGCGCCTTTTGTGGGGGTGGTACATCGTCTGGATCGTGTGACCAGTGGAGCGATGGTTTTTGCCAAGAAAAAAAGCAGCCTCAAGAAGCTCAATGACCAGTGGAGCCGCCGCAAAGTGAGCAAAACCTATCTCGCTATTTTGGAGCAAGCACCACCGCACGCTGCAGGAACCTTGCGCCATTATTTGGTCAAGAATCAAAAAGCCAAACGAGCCGATATTTACGATAAGGAAATTAAAGACAGCCAACAAGCTACCCTTTCTTATAAGTTAATTAAGTCGGCCAGTCATGGGCATTTGGTGCAAATAGAACTGCCTACAGGGCGTTTTCATCAAATTCGTGCCCAGTTGGCGCATATTGGTTGCCCTATTATTGGCGATGAAAAATATGGTGCTCAAAAGGCGCATCTGCCCTTAGCGGTTTGTTTGCACGCCTACAAATTGCAGTTTAGAGATCCGATTAGCAATGAGGAGGTGAATTGTGTGGCAGAGTTGCCTAGAACTAGACATTGGCAAGATTTTACACATTTGCTGTAGTTTTGATAGTTTTACTATTTTTTTTAGTAGTAAAAAATGCTTCTTAGGGCAAGTAGGTATGAATTTTGGGTGCAAATGGATAGAGCAATCGTTCTTATTTTATCACCACATAAATCACAAGCCTATGCGTTTATTATTACTTTTATGTCTTTCTTGGACGGTTTTTAGCAGTTGCCAAAGAGACGATATTGACCGTATGGAAGACCGCCTTGAGGGGACTTGGAATTTTACCGAAGCACGGCAGCGCAACACCAACAAACCCCTTAGTACATTTTATTCTATTTATAGTTATTATGATGGGGATCAAATGACTTTTTTTAAGGATGAGAGCATGGTGTATACAGAGGCCAATGGAGATATTTGGGATGGTACTTGGACGTATTATGCCATCAATTCGGGAGACGATAGAGAATATATTCTTTCGGTAGTAATGACCAATAGTAGAGGTACGGTCAAGCATTATGTTTGGAATACCAATGGCATCTGGCAACCCAATCGCCTAGAACTGCGTAGCGAGGACAGTGATTTTGAGCATTGTTTTGTTTTGTGGCGCAATTAGTGATAACCTCTAATCAATAAAAGGAAAAGCATTTTGACCGAGATCAAAATGCTTTTTTTATTACAAATAACTCTCTATCCAAAGTATCACGTCTACATAACCCAATACCTTTTTGTCATGCTCGGGTAGTGCTTTTAGTTGCTCATATAGTTTGGGCAGGTGCTTGGATTTGCGTTCTATAAACTCGGGGCTGTTAATCATTTTCTTGAAAAAGGTATAAATAACCTGTTCAAAGGGAGAGAGGCTTTGCACAAATTTTTGGTCTTTGTACAAGCGTCTAAACATATTGTACGAAAATTGATCGCTCTGAAGCCCATAGTTGATGATGAGTTGAAGAATGCGGGCCAATTGTTGCAAATCTTTTCGCAGTTCATAGCTCTTGAGTGTTTCGAGTTTTTTGAGCCATAGTGCCGCCTTGGTGTAGTCTTGACAAATTAAGAGATTGACCAGTGTATTGTAATAAAAATTGTACAATCTGGAGGGGTTGATGCGTTTGTAATCCTTTTTGGAAAATTTGGCCAATAATGCCTCAATTTCGGGGACGAGTTTTTGTGCTTCTTCAAATTTGTGCTGATTGAGCAATAGATATTGTTGGTAAAATAACAAATCTTGGCTTTTTTCGGCGGCCTCATCTTTGGTGCGTGTTTTTACCTCTTTCATCCAATCAATGCCCTGTTGTGCGCCCTCAAATAGTTCTCCTATAACTGCATAATTAATCAAGTTGGCCAATTGTGTAATATACAATTGGGTATTTTCCTCTCTAATGGCTTTGTTGTTTTTCCAGAGTTTGACTACTTCTTCCTGATGGGCATAAGCCTTGGGATAATTGCGGTGCAATCTGCTCCAGATAGCTTGTGTACTGTAGAAGTAATATTGTGAATAAAAAGAGCCTTGTGTTGGAAAACCACGGTTGATAATAGAGAAATAACGTTCTTTTAGAAAAATGTCAATTTTTTCTGGGTCTCTGGATTCCTGAAATTGAATAACCAAATTTACATTTAGATTTCTGTATTCTGCTTCTTGCTGAACAATGCCTGTCGCCTCTTTTAACTGCTCTGATAATTGGCGAATTTGTCCTTTTCTTTGTGCGTGATTGGTCAGTAAAATTACATCTATTTTCTTAGGAATAATCTCTGTTAATAGTGCGTGTTTGTGATGTGTATAGGTGGTTTTTTCGGCTCTATTAAGACGCTCCAATGAACCCTCATACAAGCCTTTGCTTTTGAGGATTTCTGATTCGGCCAAACACTGATTGATTAGTGTTGTAGATTTTTTTTCTAAATGTTTAAAACTAAGAATTTCAAGTACTTTGTCGTACAAGTTGCTCTCTGCTGTCTCTACTGCCCTCCCTTTCCATTTGGGGCCTTGGGCCGCCCTAAAAACGGCTCTATCATAAGCTTCTACATTGCCTTTTAACTCATTTTCGAGCCAATCGTATAAGACCAAATAATTAGGCGTAGCTTTCTTTTTGTTGCGCTCTACCGTAATGGCTTGTTTCTCACTTTTTGTAAGGGAGTTGTACAATTCCAATAATCTTTGTGTCCCAGCCATTTGAGTGTATTCTTTAATATCTATTTATGAAAATATCGGGCAAGTAAGATATAAAAAAAAGGGCTGAAATAATGAAAAAGATGTGTTTTGGAATTCTGCATTTCTGCAAAATGTCGCTTGTGTGACCAATGTGCTTGGTAGATATTTGTAACAGACAACAAGCAAGGAGAGGCAGTGCTAGACGAAAAATTAGAAGTGCTTGGAATATACAAAACATTATCGAAAATGAAAAACGTAAAAATAATAATCAATGATATAGTGCTCAAAAAGGGTTGTGCTGCTTTATTCAAAGAGTTTTACAATTCATCGCAAGCATTTTATTTGTTGCCTGTCGTGTGCTTTGAAGATAATGTGGTAAAGATATTCTTAGAAAAAAATATAGAGGGTTGGAAGCGGCAGATGGTGGAAATGGGCTATAATAATACACGGGTTTTTCGCCGCAAAACGTATCAATTGAAGACCAATGCTGATTTTGAATTACAATTATACTTGGTAAAACCATCTGCAGAATGGGCAAATTTAAGCCCCTTGCTAGATTCAACCAATTCGGATTCATTGATGCGCCATTTGCCCGAACACCACCTAATAGCCGCCCAAGCCATTTCGCTTACTACTAGTCTAACACCTATTCATATTTTGTTGAACAATGAAAAGGTAAAAGGGACTTTACTAATCATCAAAGAAGGGCATGAAATGCAATTGTTGCCCAAGCGTTTGCCAGCAGCGTTTGTCGATTGGAGTGCTTTTCAATCGACACGGCCTAGTGATTTGAAATTGGTAGATTATGTATACGAATCGCCTCCGGGTAAGCGTCCCAAGGTCGTATCATCTGTTAATGGCAAGATACAAACACTGGTTTTGTATTATCCGAGTATGCAAGAGATAGAGCAAGAGCGTGTAGTGTGTTATCAAGGTTTTTTGGTAGGGCTTCTGCGTCAGATGGAAGGAGGCAGCCGAAGATTTATTATAGCAGTAGAAAATCATTACACCTTGCCAGAGCGCTTAAATAACGAACTAATAGGAGCAGCTCAAGAAGCTAACCATACTTTAGAAATTGTTTCTATTGATTATGATAGTAGAAATCTATCTTCTTGGGCTCAAGATGCTTTTTTGCCCATTCAGTTTGAGGATGATTCAGGCCAAGTCATAACTTATTTGGTAGAGTCGGCAGCCAATTATTACTACACAGGCTCTGTAAAGGCACTAGAAGAGGCTTACAAAGGAGAACAGGTGTTTCGATATGTTGAAAGCAAGTTGCCTTTTGTGGGGGGGAATGTGTTATCGGGCAATGATTTTTTGTTGGTTGGCTTGCATGGTAGTAGTAGTGAGGCTTTGGTAAGAGGAGGCAAGGATTGGTTGGGGGACAACTCTATTTTATTGAGTTCTAAGCCTACACCATTTATTTACAGTTGGGGCAAACGTAAAAAAACATCAGATGGGGTACTCAATTATTACCAATCCTCGGCCGCTGACCAAACACTGTTTCATCTCGATCTTTTTATCACACTTGCAGGCAAGGGATTGCGTAGAAATACAATAGAGGATATTGTAATAGGTGAGCCTGTTTTGGGATTTGATGGCATAGAGGCTGCCCCCAAAGATGTGCAAAAAATTGCGGAGAATCTGCTCAAAGAAACCACAGAGGCTATAGAAGAAATAATTGAGCAAATTAAGAAAGGTATGGAGGCTATTGGTAAGCGATATAGAATTATCAGAAATCCACTTCCCCTCACTTATTACGATCAGGAAGAGCTGAAAGATGGAGCATTAAAGCCAACTCGCTATTGGTGCTGGGCCAGTTATAACAATTGTTTGGTGGAGCAATATGAAGAAGATGGCGAGCTAATCAGACGGGTGTTTCTCCCTTCTTATGGGGGCAAAAACAGCAATTACAGCCAATACGCTGCTAAATATGGAAGCTGGAGAGAGTTGCAGCGTTTTGACAAAGCCAACAAGACTCTTTGGGAAGAAAAATTGAACTACGATGTCGTGTTGTTGGAGCAGGATTTTAATCCCTTTATTCGCTATCAAGGTTCCCTCAATTGCCTAACCAATTGTATCGAACGAAAACTATAAGACTACTTGATTCTAAACCTTTGAGTAGTGATAAAAAACAAATGAATTCTTATTTTTTTACACTTAAATTTTATTAAAATGACAGCATTTAATGCAATCCAATTCGCCCCCAGTACCAAGAAACTTTCTATTCGTAATGCTACTGGTAATGTCTTGTATGAATACGACTTATCTGTTACGGCCGTCAAATTAGAGATTGTACGTAATAGTACCACGCAGCAACTGGAAGTGGACATAGAAACAGGGGCACTCAATAGCTTTGCTACCAATCGTATGGAGCTAAAACTTAAGTTTAGTGGTGGTAATTACACCTCTATTCTATTTGATGAACCAGCCGTAGACCGTGCCGTAGAAATAGACGGCGATAGTATTCCCTTGTGTAGCAAGGATAAGTTTACAGCAGGATTTGTAGGCTCAGACGACATCAGAAACAATTTGGTATCTTATACGAATACAATGATACTAGAAGGAGAAATTACTTCTTTTGAGATTGATACCACATCAAATATGTTGATTGCGCGCTATCATGATGATATTAGCCCCAATGTATCGTAAATGATTTAGAACTCTAAAACACCAACTAAACCAACCACTGCCCACTTTAGATTAGCAACAGCTTAAAATACAATAAATATGTATGATAAGAATGAGCGATCTCCAAAAGAGATTGCAACGCCTCCTATGCTCTATTGCTTGAAGCAATTGCCCACAAAAGTATTTGCTCTAAGACAACTGCCCTCAAAAATTAGCTGGGGTATGGACTTGTTAGAGATTCCGAGTTATTGGGAAAAGACCAAGGGAGAAGGAATTCGTGTAGCTGTACTAGATACAGCTATTGCTAGGGAGCATCCTAATCTGAAGCAGGCAGTGGCGGCGGTGGTGGATTATACAGATGAAAATAATACAGGATTAGGTTGTAAGGCACATGGCACCCATTGTGCGGGAATTATTGCAGGCCGCTCAACAGATGATGTATTGATTGGTATTGCCCCCGAGGCGAGTATTTACAGTGCCCAAGTGGTCGATAGTCAGGAGCGTTGTGCTGTGGAGGCTTTTGTAAAAGGCATACAGTGGGCCATCCAAAAACAGGTACACATTATTTCTATTAGCTTGGCTTGCAATACACAAGATGATAGGATGCAAGAGGCTATTAATGAGGCAATTGAAGCAAGTATTTTTGTAATAGCTGCTGTCGGAAACCAAGGCACTGCCTGTGAGGATGTGGGGTTTCCGGCACAGTACAAGGGGGTGATTGCTGTGGGAGCGGTAGACCAGTATCTTTGTTTGGCTGAATACTCTAGCCGAGGCCCATCTGTTGATTTGGTTGCTCCCGGCCAAGCTATATTGTCTACTTATCCGCCCAATGCTTTTGCTACTATGGATGGCACTTCCACGGCTGCTCCTTTTGTGGCAGGTCTGTTAGCTCTATGCCTGTGTCTTTATCTCAAGAGACTAAAGGTAAAACACTTGAACGAGCTTGGCAGTACACCGTCCGAGTATTACAAAGCACTCAAAAAACACCTTCTGGAGTCTACAATAGAGCTAGGGAAATTGGGTAAGGATATAAGATATGGCAGAGGACTCCTCGATCCACAGCAGTTGTTGGCTGAGTCTAAAATTAAGAAAATTATCAACAGCATATAGGCCAAGGTTTGTTTTGTTGATATTATAAATTAAACGTTGAATCATGACAAAAAGGCACAAAGTATTTATCAGTTATTATCACAAAGATGATGAGCGCAGGCGCAAAAAATTTGAGCAGATGTGTGTACACAATAACATTATGGTGAATCGTTCTATTCAGCCAGATGATATTCCACCCACAGAGCCAGTAGAGGTAATCATAAGAAGAATTAGAGAAGATTTTATTAGTGATGCCACTGTTACTATCGTGTTGGTAGGTGCAGGAACTTGGAGACGCAAATATGTAGATTGGGAAATTTATGCTAGTCTACGACATACGGCTGCCAATCCTAGGAATGGACTCATTGGAATCATTTTGCCTAATCATCCCGACTTTAACAAGACAGTTGTAAATCTTAAAACTATTCCACCTCGCCTAGCTGATAATGTAGAAAAAGGCTATGCCCAACTACACCATTGGACAGGAGATATGAAAAAATTGCAAAGCTGGATTCATCAGGCTTTTAAGGATCGAACCAATCCTAGAAAATTACCCAATAACAGCAGAGAACGATTTGCCAAGAATCGCTCAATGAGCGAACAAAAATGGCAATAGAAAACTAACCCTAACCTGTGACTTGAAAACTAACCCTAAACCCTAATTTCTAACCCTTCAACACTTCTTTGATCATGAAATATCCAATGCAAATTTATGTAGTGTGGCAGCCCAATAGTACGGTGTCAGTTGATGAAGATGTTTGTTTTAAGTATGCTAAGGCTATTTTTTCGACGTTTAATCGGACGATTGATGATGTGTTGGATAGAGATATTGGTATACCCACTTATTTTATTTCTGTAGCAGGCTGTTTGAGTACTGTTATTGATTGGGAGGAGGCTGAAAGGACAGTGGTGGTGTGGATGATTAATGAGGTAATGGTGGTAGAACAGGCGCAATGGCAAAAGGATGTAGAAACGGTACTGAAATACAAGAATGAGTATGACAAACAAGTGAACTGGATAGGAGTGTCCTTAACCAAGTCTAGTGGCAATTTTTGTTCTTCGGTTAATTGTTTTAATAGAATAGAATTGCAGGATGAGCTAGAGGCAAGACGGGAGGAGGTATTGCTGCGGCGGCTTATTTTTAAAGTAGCCCAAGAACTCTATGATAGGCAAAAAGATGAGCCATTGCCCCTGACTTTGTTCTTGAGTCATGCACGCAAAGATGGCAAACACATCGCTAAGGCGTTTAATACAGCGGTTCAGCAAATTGAGGAAAATGTAAATACCTTTCTGGATGTACGAAATATTGAGGTAGGGGCTGATATTGGGCAAAAAATTGCCAATTGTATTGGGAAGAGTGTGTTGGTAGTTATTGATACCAATGCTTATAGCGAACGTGATTGGTGTTTGGAGGAGTTGCTAGAGGCCAAAAAACACAACCGCCCTATTGTAGTTGTGAATGCTCAAAAAAATCTTATCAAAAGAACATCGCCCTATTTAGGCAATACTGCCAAGGTATGTTCTACAATGCTGTTGGCTGCCCAAGGAACATATTCTGAAGCCGAAATTGAACAAGAGTACAAGCGAATTACCCAGTATGTATTGAGAGAAACGGTGCGATATATGTATGACAGCTGTTTGCTCACTATTAGGCTCCAAGAAAAAGGTGAAAATGTTTGGGAGTTTCCTGCTGCACCAGAGTTATTGACCATTTATCAAAAAAATACAATAGAAAAAAAAGAGCAAGCAGAACCAATAATATTGGTGTACCCCGATCCTCCTTTGATTAATAGAGAACGGAAGCTGTTGGAGGATAGGCTTAATATCCTGCCGATCACTTCAACTCTATATCCTGTGTTTGATGCTGGTTTGAACATTATTGAGTATACCAGTATTTTTTCTGACCTCACTGCCGTGGGCATATCCATTTCGGAAATAATATCGGTTAAGGATGGCTTGCATCAGGGCATAGGTATTTGGCATTTGCAGGATGCTATGGTAGAATTAACACGGTATTTATTGGCATGTGGTGCTACTTGTGCCTATGCTGGTAATCTTCAGTATCCATTCATTAAGGATAAAAACCTAAACTTCACGATACAACTTATCGAATTGCTCAAGGCTTACAACAGTGATTATAAGAGTGAGAAAAAGATAATCAATCATGTGGCAGCACCATACGTTGTTGCCAATCAATCCAACTTAGAGTTGAAGGCAGAAGTTGCAAGCTTAGTGGAATTTGTAGAACATACAGATGAATACTTTCCTAAGGACAAGGAAGATTATAGCCCAGCACAGAAAGCGGCCAGTTTTACCTACATGCGCCAGCAGATGTTTCACGACCAGAACGAAGCGCAAATATTTATAGGCGGCAAAACCGAACAATCGCAAAGCATCATACTAGGAATAGTGGAGGAAGCCTATTACGCCCTGAAGTATCGAAAACCCATTTACATCGTGGGTGCTTTTGGTGGTGTTTCGCAGCTTTTAGCAGAGTTGTTCCTCACAGGTGCGAGTCCGCAATTGAGCGCAAAATTTGAAACAACCCAAGCAAGTGAAGATTGGAAACAGATGTACCAAGCATACATCCAATATATCCAAGAGCATCCCGATTGGGAAGAAAGCCCAGAGGAAATCCAACAACGGGTAGACTACAGTGCCCTCAAGTTATTTTTTCTAAGACATAGAAACAAACAACAAGGCAATTACCTTCATAATGGCCTCAGCAAAGAAGAAAACGAAATCCTATTTAGATCCAAGAATATGCTGGAAATCACTAGTCTGATTATCAAAGGACTCTACCAGTATCTATTACAATAACATATTTTTTTATCATTTTAAATATAAACGAAAATGAGTACCACCAACAGACAGCACAACCTTACCGATCAGTGTAGTATTCCATCTACTACCAATGAACACTTCAAAACAGTTCTAGAAAAATTATTGCCTTTGGGAGCACAACAAGATGCTTCCGCTTATGATTATTTCAAGGCTTACCAATCTCTAAGCCTAATCCCCAAGCAAGACCAGCCCAAACAACTCTATGGAGTTATCATTGAGCTGGGCCAAGAAGGCGGTTATGATTTGTTGGCAACTTACGCCAATTGTTTTGCCAATTTTACCAATGCCCAACAACCTGTATCCAAGGTCTGGGAGCGTCCTGATGCAAATTTTGATGCCCTTATTGCAGATGTTTTGGAGGCAGGCTTACTGATGCTGCCCAATATGCCCCAGTGGGATGCCGATTTTGAACAGCCCGTAGCCTGTGGCTGGATGCGTATTCATCTGGTGAGCTCCCAAGGCATTTACAGTGGTGAAGCTCCCCTAGAGGAAATGGCACGCAGCCCTTATGGCGAGGAGATGACAGCCGCCACTCAAATGCTCATGAATTGGTTGGCTGTAACGGATCTCAAGGAGCACGAACCTGTTAGCAGATAGTAAACTATTTCTCTAAATGAACCTCTTGTAAGCACTCTGTACTGTTCTTTGGAATGGGCAGGGTGCTGATTGGGGGAGAGTAAAATTGTTGACAGAAAGGAGGCATTATTACTTAAATGGTGAGTTTACAAATGGTAGATATACAACTTGTTATCTGTACTTAGTTGTGATAGTATATTGATTGAGAAGCAGTATGATTTAAATTTAAATTTTATGAGTTATAATATCTTTATTAGCCACAAAGGAGAAGATGACGATTATGTACAGCGTCTTAAGGAGCGTTTCAAAGAGAAAGGCTATAATGTTAGGAATGGTTCAGTAGATAGTACAAAGTATCAAGATAAGATACCGAGTCAAAAAGGGATTGCCAATTTACTAAATAGTGGGATTAATTGGGCAGGAACGTTCATCTGTTTGATAGGAGAGAATACACATACTAGTAGATGGGTGAATTATGAAATAGAGAAAGCCATGCAGCTAGGTAAGACAATTATTGGAATCTATACACATGGATGCCCAAAAGATGTTGAGATACCAGAAGCACTGGAAAATTGTCATAATGGATTATTAGGTTGGAATTCTTTAGAGAAAGTAGGAGATATTATGGATGGAGTCACCATTCCTGCTGAAAATCCAAGATGTAATCAACGAGTTGCTCCTCACAAGACAGTTCGTATTCCTTGTAACAGTTAAAAAAATAAAAATGAACTTATTTAGATATGTAATGGTGCATGACTATGGTTTAGCACCCAATCCTTTTGGTCAATATTGTACTCTTGCTGTATGTGCAGGAAAGATACGGAGAAATAAAAACTTGTCAGCAGGAGACTGGGTTTTAGGTTTTGGCGGAAAAACTATACGAAAGCCTAAATGCTTGATTTATGCAATGAAAGTTAAAGAGATTATTAGCTTTCAAGATTACTGGCACGATGAACGTTTTCAGTATAAAAAACCTGTGTTTAATGGCAGTCTTATTCAACAATATGGAGATAACTTTTATCACTATGATCCGCAGATAATAGACCCTAAAGAAGAAGATTGGATACAAGAACCATCCGCTCATTCTACAAATAAAAATACACCTAATTTAAATCATTTAGGACGAGATATTAGAGGGGAAAATGTACTAATTGCTCAACAAGGAGCTTTTTATTATTGGGGGCAAAATGCAATTGAATTACCAACGCAATTTCAATATATCTGTCCGACAAAACGCTCAATGGTTTATAAAGATATATCTATAGAGGAAAAAACAAATTTCATTGATTGGTTAATTAATAATCATGAACCAGGTATACTAGGTTATCCTATTAATTGGAAAGAAGAACATGGTGTCAATGATAATTTTCTTAATTATAATGAAGAATCATAACATTCCTTCACAGATATACAATTGATGTTATCAAACAATATTCTCCTAATAGAAAGAAATAAAAAATGAAAGAAAACCCAATGACTCCTGAAAAAGTGGAGCAAATTATGCAAGAAGTCGCAGCCATATTACTTAAAAAGAATGCAGACTATGGAGGAGCAAGTTTCGATTTAGGGCTTAATGGTAATATGGTGCATTTATGGGATAAAATTCGTCGCTATAGAAACTTGGTAGAGAAAGAGCAAAGGGCAGAACAGGTGAATTATGAATCTATAGAGGATACGCTGAGAGACATTATGGGTTATGCTACTATTGGATTGCTCATTTTGGGAAGTCAAGCAAAAAAAACAACCTAAGATGGTTAAGACTAATGATAAAGCATTTCGCTATTACTTTTGGTTCATGCAGGAACGCATGAATTTGTTTTGGCGAAAATTTAACAAAGAGCGATTTCCTTGGACAGATGACCAAACATTAATGAACTACAAATTTACGAATGTATACAGAGCGTGTGACCGAGTCAGTCAGTATCTCATTCGTGAGGTAATTTATTCTGAGAATGCGTCAGATTTTAGTTCTACCGATGTTTTATTGCGAATTTTGGTTTTCAAAGTATTTAATAAAATTGATACTTGGAAATACATAGAAGAACGATTAGGAGAACCATTGGTGCTTGCCAATTATAACCCTAGACTACTAACTCAATGGTTGAGTGAATTACAGAATATTCAAGCTATTTTTAATGGGGCTTATATTATGACAGGAAGTCATAGTGATTATACTAATTACAAAAGTAAGCATGAACGATGGCTGTATATGATTCAGACAGAATTGATAAATAAAGAAGGGTTTCAACGCATTTTACAAGCAAATACGCTAGAGGAGGTTTATGAAATTTTGCTTCAATGTCCGTTTATAGGCAGTTTTTTAGCTTACCAGTATGCAATAGATTTTAACTACTCAACTGTATTAAATTTTGATGAAAATAGTTTTGTAAAGGCTGGAATTGGGGCACAGAGAGGCATTAAAAAATGCTTTGATGTAGATAAAAAGTACCAATTAGAATATTATATACAGCATACACAAGACCAAATTCTTACTTATAGAAGTAAATATGGTTTCAACAACTTTAAATCCTTATTTGGACGTGAACCTACTTTAATAGATTTACAAAATTGTTTTTGTGAAACTGATAAATTATTGAGAGTGAAACTTCCTAGTGCAAATTTGGGGAATACTCGAATCAAGCAAAAATACAGAGCACATAGGATAGCAATCAATTATTTTTTTCCTCCCAAATGGGGGTTAACGTATACCCTCTAATCATTAAACATGAAACATGTATCAACAAACATATAAAGGCATTAATAGTTGCTTAGTTGACTTGTGCCAACAACTACAAAAAAATGGTGTAAAGCGAAGAACACGTGGATATAATTGTATTGAATTGCCAGAACCAGTATTGTTTAAAATAGAACAACCTACTGCCCGTTGGATAACCTTGCCAGAGCGTCAGTGGAATCTTACACTTCCATACGCCGAGTCACTTTGGATAGCTACAGGTAGAAATGATTTAGAATTTATCCAGTATTATTTAAAAAAAATGGATGAATTTTCGGACGATAACAAATCAATACGAGCAGGTTATGGCCCTCGGTTGCGTTTCTATGATGGGCAATCGGTAGATTATTGCTATACCAGTGGAATAACAAGTTCTCTATCTACAATAGATCAATTTGCTTATCTAGAGCAGTTGCTAAAAAAAGAACCCAATTCACGTAGAGGGTTATTAACAATAGGCAACCCGTTGAAAGACCAATTTTCAGCAACCTCATTGAAGAAAACAAAGGATTATCCTTGTACTTGTACCTTGCATTTTTATTTGAACAATGAGAAAGCTTTAGATTTAATTGTGCATATGCGCTCTAATGATTTGATTTGGGGACTTAGTGCTGTTAATGTTTTTAATTTCACCTTCATGCAAGAATACTTTTCAGCTATTCTGGGTGTTCCTTTAGGTGCTTATTATCATTGTGTTAACAACCTACACTATTATGATAGGCATCAAAAAAAAGTAGAAGCGTTGGCTAAATATGATCCTGCATTGGTAGAAAACCCCTCTTTTGAATATCAGAAAAGTTTTACAAGTTTGGCCCAGTTTGACCAAAATTTACAAGGGCTTTCTAAATTAGAACATACGTCTAGAAAACCTAATGCTTTATTGAATCCAGATAATATTGAGTTAATCCTCGAACAAAGAGGTGCTTTCTTTAAGGATTGGGCTAAGGTTCTTTTTTCCAAATCAACTAAACAGTTGTTGAAGTGTGATAATCCTATTTTAGAAGAACTTATGAAGTATAAACTTTCAGCATAACTAGTTCATTTTGCTACATCAACCACCAGATGCCCCACAAAACTCTATAGTTAATCAAATTTATATTTAAAATATAATATTATTTATGGTTTTTAAAACCTAACAAACAACACAACATGCCAGAAACTAAATTCATAACCGTCAACATGGATTGGTGGCCACCAGTGCTTGAAATTCAAGTCAATTGGTTAGGACTAGTAGTGAGTATAGTATTTTTTATTTTATTGATAATGCTCATAAAATGGTTGATGAAAAAGAACCATTACCGCCTCAATAGCATGGAATTGTCCTTGCCTATGGGAATGAGTATTTCTATTGAACGCAATGAAGCTACCCTATATATTGCCAATCGAATTTATGTAGAGCTGATGACACGCAAAGCGGCTTTGGTGTTTGATCCAGACCACGACCACTTAATAGAGGTATACGACTCTTTGTATGTGTTGTTCAAAACCATTCGTGAAGAACTCAAGAATATTCCGGGGGGCTACCTCAAGGGCTATCCTACTAGCCAAGAGTTGTTAAGTTTGGGGATTACCATACTTAATATGGGCTTGAGACCACACCTAACACAGTATCAAGCACGCTACAGAACATGGTATGCCATAGAGCAGCCCAAATATCCAGAACTATCGCCTCAATTATTACAAAAAAAATATCCTAATTATGAGGCATTAGTAGAAGATTTGCAGATAGTGAACGTGCAAATTAGTGCTTGGGCGAAAGAACTTGGAAAACTATTGAGTGTAAATTATGAGCATAACAATAAATAAAGTATAAAGATTCTGCTAAATTAGAACAAAACTTTGCTAATTTTGGGTCTTACACTTGCTTCTTTTTAAGAAAAAAAATATTCACTATGATTTGGTTTACAGCAGATTGGCATTTGGGTGATGTTCGTTTTTCGAGGGATGCGCCACTGCTTCGGCCTTTCAAATCTTTGGTGGATCAACATCAAACTATTATTAAGAATATAAATGATTGGGTGCAGCCTGATGACCAACTCATTCATCTGGGTGATGTGGTTGTGGATGCCGATTATTTGCCTTTGTTAGAACAAATTAACTGCAAGAACAAGACCTTGATACGGGGCAATTATGACGAAGGAAAAGAAAAGGAATTGAGTAAATATTTTGATGGGATAGAGGAAGAACTCTATTACAACTTAAGCAATGGGGACAAAATTTATCTCAACCATTATCCTATTAATGCCAAAACGGATTGTTTTAATGTAGTAGGGCACATTCATGGCTTGTGGAAGGTGCAGCCCAATATGATAAATGTAGGAGTAGATGCCTGGCATTTCTTACCTGTTAGTGAAGAGCAATTATTGTATGTTATGAATGCAATTAGGAATCATTATGATGAAAATGTTTTCCCAAATTCTCAGTTTATCCAGCCAACCTAAGCCACCCCATGATAAAACCCAATCACAAAGCTCTAGCTTACTTCTTTTGGTTTAGCCAGCACCGAATGGATATGTTTTGGAAGCGGTGGGAGGGGCAGCCGCCGCCTTGGACTATGGACGGAATGCTCAACAAATACAAACTTACCAATGTATATCGTGCTTGTGACCGAGTGAGCCAATATTTAATCAGGGAGGTAATTTATCATCCAGAAGCTGCCCATTTTTCGGCCGAAGATACTTTGTTGAGAATATTGGTATTCAAGGTGTTTAACAAGCCCGATACGTGGCAGTATTTGGAAGAGCAATTGGGCGAGCCACTCACCATTGCCAATTATAATCCCTTGCGTTTCAAACAATGGTTGCTAGAACTCAAGGAAGTACAAGCTATTTTTAATGGGGCTTATATTATGGCAGGCAGCCATCAAGCCTACCCCAACCAGCGCAGCAAACACGGCGTTTGGCTAGAAATTATCCAACAAGAGTTTATAGAAGGAGCCGTGCTCTCAAAAATTGCGGCCGCCCAATCCTTTCAAGAAGTCTATCAATTGCTTAGAAACTGCTCTCTCATTGGTGGTTTTTTGGCTTACCAATATGCCATTGACTTCAATTATTCAGAGGTGATTGATTTTAGTGAGAACAGCTTTACCAAGGCAGGCATTGGCGCACAACGTGGCATTCAGAAATGTTTTGAAATGGAACCACGTTACAGCTATGAGGATTATGTAAAATACACCCAAGACCACAGCGAAGAATTGCGAAAACGCTATGGCTACACGGATTTTGTTCCCCTGTTTGGACGCAAAATGACCTTGGTGGATTATCAAAGCGGCTTTTGCGAAACCGACAAAATACTGCGTGTCAAACTGCCCGAACTCAATCTCAAACAACGGCGCATCAAGCAAATTTACAAACCCTCCTCTAGCAAACCCATCCAGTATTTCTTTCCGCCCAAGTGGGGGATTAATCAATACCTTGAGTAGATCGTACTAGAGAGCGGCTCTATTATCAGTTTTTTTCTTCCAATTTCAAGGAAAGTTGTTTGGGCAGGTTAGGTTTTTGGTAGAAAGAGGTTAACGGAGATTCATTAGACTCCATTCGAGATTTCATGGCTGCTGTTGTAATGGCATCTTTCATTTTTATATTGGATAACAGCGCTTCATAAACAGCATTTCTGTTAGATTCCTTACCTCCAACATGGTAAAAATGCTCTTTGGTAGAAACATAACAATCTTTCCACACTGAAAAAACATAATTATTAATACGATATTTGTTGCTCAACCAAGTGGATAGAATAAATTTGGAATTCGTATGCACTAATTCATCTTGTAAAATAATTTCTTCTTCCTCTGACCACGAATCAAAATAATCAACATTTCTACCAATATATGGGGGATCTGAATAGACCAAATCTTTTGAATGAATTTCGTTTAATGTTTCCTTAAAGTCTTGATTCTTAAACTCAAAATCACCATTTTCAATGATTTGAGATATGTTTTCAACTTGATTGGTTATTTTGGTTACCAATGCTTGTGCAAAACGATTGGGCTTCTTGCAAAAAGGTACATTAAAACCACCCTTTCTATTGAAACGCATCATTCCATTAAAACAAGACCTGCTTAAAAACAAAAAATCTAAGGAACTTCCATTTTCGTTGAATCTATTTCTTACCTCATAATAATATTCACCATCACTTTTTAAGAGCTTTTCTCCCTCTTGAATAAGGTATTGTTTTACAATTTGACTAGTAATTTCTTTACTTTTTAATGAATTGTAGAATTTGATTATATGAGGATTGCTGTCACATAAAAGTGCCTTCTTAGGTCTAATATTAAATGCAACGACACCTGTCCCCATAAATGGCTCAACCCATCTATCATATTCTATTTCTTCTACCTTTGACTGAATCCATCCAACCAGTTTAGTTTTAATTCCTTGTGATTTTATAGGAGGAACAAATGTTTTCATTTCTTTCTTCTTTTAGCGCCGTTTCCGACTTGATCCAATAAATCTTTTCGCCCCCTAAACTCCAAAAAATCCCAAATATTAGTTACAGGTATTGGTTTTCCATTTTTAACCATTGTTACCGTTCCATAATTGATCCAATATTCATCAAACCATTCCTCACCAAGCTTACTAAAAACTCCATTTCCTGCTTTCAGATCATTCTATATTCTTTATAGAACCAATATTAGCAGTGTTCCCCGATCCTCTAGAGTCACTTGCAATTCTCCATTTAGCAGCAGCAAAAAAATCAAAGTCCTTTATAACAGAAGTTATAGACTTTAAATTTTCTATCTCTGTAACTTCCCTTGCTCCAATAGAATCCACCTGTTCAGCCTTGTCCTTGTACTCTTCTAGTTGATTTACTTGGAAAACCTCTGTTTCCGCTAAATCATCATCAAAATCTGTTCTTGTATAGATAACTCCCAAACAGTAGTGACCTGTATACTGATTGTATGGAAATTGGATGTTTTTAGCTTTATCTCTTTCCTTGAAATATGACCCATGACTGCCCAATGTAAAACCAGCAGAATTATTACTTCTACGAAATGTTGTCTTTAAATCAAGGGCAAACTTGATGACATCATTTTCTTTATGCACCAATGTTAAATCTGGATACCAATTCTGATGTTCAGCTAGTATTATTTTATATCCTATTGCTTCGGCAAATCGGAGTATTTCTGGAAAAAGATGTATCTCTAAAACTTTTGAAATGATCTTGGTATCAGATGAGATGGTATAAATATTTTTATACACATCAATAAACCCTTTGATTGACCATTCGCCAGTGTTAGTAGAAACATAGCTTTTCAAACTGTCAACAAATTCATTAAGGTGAGATTCAAATTCGGCTATATGCTTTTCCTTTTCTGTCATTATATCCTCTTTCTTTAACCATTAAAGGTATGATTTTTTATTGAGCTTGCAATTGCTCAATACAAAGTACCTTTATTAAAGGTACTTTAAATGCAAATAACGGAGCAAAACACAACCCCATTCTACTTTTGTCATAAAAATATCATAAAAAATAAGATCCCTATTTAGTGTTTTGTATAATTTTCAGTTATCTTAACGATAAGCTATTGATGCTTGCACTTCCCCCAGTGTATTCTATCTTATACATTATCCTTGTGGTAATGAATGATTGGTACTTTGTATGTATTGAAGTTGTTTAAATTTAGCCTAATGTCGCTAATGAAGGCCAATTTTGCCCTACTAGTGCGCTTCGCTTATGAGCTCGGCAAAGCCTCGGTTCATCGTTGAAAATTGACCCCATAGCGCTGCTATGAGCTAAATTTTCGCCTTGATTAGAACCAAATTTGCTCTCATTATCAACACAACTGCGAAGCACTCACGAAGTAATTCCATTTTTAAACAACTTCATTTATAAATAATAATCAAATAAACAACACCATGAAAAAAAATGCCTTTATTTTACTACTAGTTGCCTTGTTTATAGGTATCTATGCCTGCGAAGAGACTCCCAAAGAGCCACAAGAACCAACAGACCCTACACCTACTGAACCAACATTCACTCAGGACGACATTACGCCTGCCAATTTTCCAGATTTAGGCTTGCCCAATTTTAACTTTCCAGAGGATTCTAATGTCCTCAACGGCTGGATTCAGAACAGCAATGATACAGAGATCTATACCCATGTTTGGGGAATTTGGAAGGGGCTAACTCAAGAAACAGGGCAGAACGTAGGCCAGCAGCCGCTGCGTGTTTATGAAACTTGGCTAACACCCGACATGATGAAAGATGCTATGAGAGGAGAGCCTATTGTACGCTCCAATCGTGTTAATGTACGCAAACCCAAGCAACACACCCACTTTGGGCCGGTTATCAATTCAAACATTGTAGAATCTGTTGCTTACAGCCCTGCGGCTGCCGATTATGCCATTACCAATAAGTTGATGTTGGCCCCCGAGCTATACATGCGTTATTACAAGCAACAACAAGAAGGCGCAACCGACCAAGAACCAAATTTTCCGAATGATGCGATTACCATTAAGCCTGTATTCAAGATTCTAAAAGCAGGAGCAGACTTGCAAGCCATAGAAGTATGGCCGGGTTCCCCAACCGAGTTTTTGCCCAATGGTTTTCCAGAGCAAGATTGGGGGGCTTATGTTTATGTGGATGTAACCAACCAGCGAGGCCAAAACACAGGGCAATACGACACGGTGCCCAGTGGCACAACCACGCCATCTGCTCCAACCCCACAAGTAACCTATAATCTGAATGATTTTATTCATTATACCCTTACGGAAGAAGATGCTCATTATTTTAATCTAGAATTTGGAGGCAACTTACCTGAAAACGATAAAGCCGCTGCGGGCGATCATGCTATTTTGGTGGGTATGCACGTTACTACCAAGGAAAATACCCGTTGGACTTGGCAGAGCTATTGGTGGGCACCCGATCCAGCCAATCCCGGTACCCCTAGTAGCCCCGAAATTGCAATAGCCCGTGCCAATGTAGGCTTGACTGGCGCGCCCAATCATTATGCAGCAGCAGTAGGCTACTACATGGTTGACCCCAAAGAGCCTTACGCCTCTAGTACTACCGTTCAGGGAGAACCCAATTATGCGTTTAATCCTTATTTGGAGGCTGGATTTCCTGTCGGAACCTTTGAGCCTGATACCAGCCTTAGTTTTGTGGAGCAGCCTGATGGTAATAAAATTCCCACCTATATTGGTATTCGCACTACTTGTATGAGTTGTCATGGAATGGCTACGGCCAAATTTGAAAACAATAATTTTACGACACTTCAGTATGTCGGCAATAATTATTTGAGCCTTACAGACCCCATGTTTGAGGGTTTCTTGAAGGCCGATTTTGCTTGGTCTATTCCGGGGGAGCTAGATACAACAGGCTTGGCAGCAGCCATGAAAGCCAACCCCATTACCAAATAAAATTCAATCATTGGTATTCTAATTATCAGCATTAGAAAGAAAGATTATGCCTGAACTCTATCTAGTATAGAGGGCAGGCATTTTTTTGAATTGACCAATAGAAAGATTATACGTACACAACAGTACTCATAATCTCATTTTAGGTAGAAATTGCTTACATTTAGGTGATTTCTCATTCTTACAGAATTTATAGTTATATATGTCCTCTGTTACTGCAAAGATGCTCCAACAACTACTAGGTGGAGAATTGGTAGGCGACCCAGACATCATGGTCAGCAAACCTGCCAAAATTGAACAAGGCGAAGCAGGTGCTATTAGTTTTTTGGGCAACCTCAAATACGAGCCTTACCTCTACACTTGTCAGTCGTCTATTATTTTAGTGCCACACGATTTTGAACCCAAGAAGCCAGTGACAGCTACTCTGCTCAAGGTAGAGGACGTGTATGCTAGTTTGAGTGTTTTGTTAGAACATTTTGGCAACCAAGTCGAAGCGACAACAACAGCCTATATTTCGGAACAGGCTTATATTCACCCCACGGCAAAAATTGGCGTTAATGCCCATATTGAAGCCTTTGCTTATGTAGGAGCAGGGGCGGTTATTGGTGATAATGTAAGCTTGTATGCACACAGTTATATTGGGCGCAATGTAGTACTTGGTCATCAAGTAACCTTGCATTCGGGTGTAAAAATTTACCACCAGTGTCAACTGGGCGATCGAGTCATTGTACATGCCAATGCGGTGATTGGGAGCGATGGTTTTGGTTTTGCCCCTCAAAAAGATGGTTCTTACAAAAAAATACCCCAACTGGGCAATGTAGTAATAGAATCGGATGTAGAGATTGGAGCCAATACGGTTATTGATAGAGCGACAATGGACAGCACCTATATTGGAGCAGGGGCAAAATTGGACAATTTGGTACAAGTAGCACATAATGTAGGTATAGGCGCACATACGGTTATTGCTTCCCAAGTGGGTATTGCAGGCAGCACACAATTGGGGACGCATTGTATGGTGGGAGGACAAGCGGGCTTTGCTGGGCACCTCAAAATTGCCAATGGCACAAAAATTCAGGCCCAGAGCGGTTTGGCTCAATCCATCAAAGAGGAGGGGACAGCCGTGTGGGGCTCTCCTGCTATAGATTACAAACATTATTATAGATGTGCCATTGTGTTTAAGAACTTACCCGATTTGCAACGACAAGTAGATAAATTGCAAAAGCAACTGAATGAATTACAAGATAAAGTATAATTGACCATAAGCAAAGTGCAATTCTTTGTCGGAAAAATGGACGGCAATTATATCCCCTCAAAAAATACCTTATCTTTGTTCAAAATTTTGAGAAATTGTTTAAAAATAGGCACATTCAATCTTTAAGATGTTAAAAATGGGCTGTATTGGGTGCAATTTCTATATCAGAAGATTCTTAAGTAGGAAAGCCACTATATAATTTAGCATTATGAAACAAGCAACACTGCAACAGAGCATTACAATAGAAGGGAAAGGATTGCACACAGGCGTAGTATCCAGCCTGACGATTCACCCTGCTGCTGAAAATCATGGAATAAAGTTTCGTAGAATAGATTTGGAGGAACAACCTCTTATTATGGCAGATGCAAAGTATGTTGTATCTACCGAACGTTGCACTACCTTGGGCAAAGGAAGTGCAACCGTATCTACCGTAGAACATCTAATGGCCGCACTCAAAGGCTGCGGTGTGAGCAATGCCTTGATTGATATTGATGCGGTAGAAGTACCTATTTTAGATGGCTCGGCTGCTCCATTTGTAGAGCGTATTCAACAAGCAGGCGTGCAAGAACAAGAAGCGGAACAAAATTATCTAGATATTTCTGAACCTATTTACTGGCAAGATGAAGAAACAGGGGCAAGTTATACTATTTTGCCTGCCGAAAAATTTGAACTTACAACCCTTATTGATTTTGAATCGTCTGTAGTAGGGAAACAATATGCACAATTAGATACTTTAGAGGATTTTGCTCAAGAAATAGCTCCTAGTCGCACTTTTGTATTTTTGCACGAATTGACAGCGTTGGCAGATGCTGGTTTGGTTAAAGGCGGCGAATTGGACAATGCACTCGTTTTTGTAGAGAATATTCCCCAAAATGGAGAATTGACAGCCTTGGCTGAAAAATTACACATTGAGCAAGAAATCAAAGTAGAGCAGACGGGTATTTTGAATACTACTGCATTGCGTTTTGACAATGAAGCTGCACGCCACAAATTACTGGATGTTGTAGGTGATTTGGCACTGACAGGCTTAGACTTACGTCTAAAAATTATTGCCAGTAAGCCCGGCCATGCCGCCAATACAAGATTGGCCAAAGAATTATTAAGCAAGTACAAAACCTCTCGCAAACTGAGAGGCATACCTAAATATGATCCTAATAAGGAGCCTGTTAATGATATTCATGTTATTACCAAAAAACTCCAACATAGGTTTCCTTTTTTATTGATTGATAAAATCATTGAATTGAGCGATAAACATGTCGTAGGTGTCAAAAATGTAACGATGAATGAACCGTATTTTCCCGGTCATTTTCCCAACAATCCTGTTATGCCCGGTGTCTTACAAATCGAAGCTATGGCACAAACAGGGGGAATTTTGGTGATGGAAAATGTGGAAGACCCACACGCATGGGATACATTTTTCTTACGCATCAAGAATGCTCTATTCAGACATCCTGTTATTCCGGGTGATACCATTTTGTTCAAGATGGAACTCATCAGCCCCATTCGTCGTGGCTTGTGTGAAATGACAGGAAAAGCTTATGTAGGTAATAAATTGGTATGTGAAGCAGAATTATTAGCACAAATTATTAGACGATAAAACGAATGGAAGATAACGTTAATTTGCCTACCTATCAGCACGCTGCTGTTCATCCCGATGCACGCATTGGAAAAAATGTTACTATTGGCCCTTGGGTAACCATTGAAGCAGATGTAGTTATTGGTGATAATACTACAATTGGTGCCAATGTTTGTATCATGTCGGGAACCAGAATTGGAAAAAACTGCCAGATTTTTCCAGGGGCAGTGGTGGGAGCCATTCCCCAAGACCTCAAATACAGTGGTGAGGACACGACCTTAGAAATTGGCGATAATGTTATCATTCGCGAATATTGTACCCTCAATAGAGGAACAAGAGCCAATTACAAGACGGTTATTGGTAATAATTGCTTGCTCATGGCCTATGTACATGTGGCTCATGACTGTGTGATTGGCGAGCATTGTATTTTGGCCAATAATGCCACCCTAGCAGGGCATGTAGAGATCGAAGAGTATGTTATTTTGGGGGGAATGACGGCCGTACACCAGTTTGTACAAATTGGGGCGCATGCCTTGATTGGCGGCGGTACTTTGCTCAATAAAGACGTGCCGCCTTATGTGCGTATTTCGCGTTATCCTGCTTCTTATATTGGGGTGAATACCGTAGGCTTGCGCCGAAAAGGCTTTAGTTCTACCGATATTAGAAATATCCAAGATATTTACCACCAGCTTTTTGTAGAACACCGAAACATCTCCAAAGGAATCAAATACATTGAGGAAAACTTGGAAGATACCCAAGCCCGTCAACGTATTATTGACTTTACTAGAGCCTCCAAAAATGGTGTCATCAAAGGCTTAATCAAAAAGCGTAAAACAGATGATGCCCCTTTGTAAAAGGTGTTAATACATGACCATTCAACTCGAAAAATTAGGGAAACGTTACCGCTACGAGTGGATTTTTAAGGAACTCAGCTACACCTTTGAGCAGGGCAAGGGCTATGCTATAATGGGGGGCAATGGCTCGGGCAAATCTACCCTCATGCAGATCTTATCGGGCTATTTATCCGCTTCCAAGGGTTCGTTGTCATACCAATACCAAGGCAAAGAAATTTTGAGAGATGAGGTATACCAGCAACTGAGTTTTGCTGCGCCTTATATTGAGAGTTTAGAGGATTTTACCTTGCAAGAAGCCGTAGATTTTCATTGGAATTTCAAAGCCATGCACTTGTCCAAGAAGGAGTTGTTGGCCCGTTTAGAATATCCCAAATCTGCCTACAAAAAAGCTATTAAATTCTTCTCTTCGGGAATGCAGCAACGCCTCAAATTGGCCTTGGCCATTTGTTCCAAAACCAATCTATTATTGCTAGACGAACCCACCATTACCCTAGATCAAGCGGCGATACAATGGTATTTGCAATTGCTACAAGATTATGCCTACCAACCCGAACGCCTCACCATCATTGCCTCCAATGTAGAAGAAGATTTTACAGGTTGTCAGGAACGGCTGACCTTGTTGGATTATAAATAGGGACGGTACCGCCTGTAACGCCTGTAGCGACAAGGCATGCCTTGTCGCTACAGGCGGTACAGGCGGTAATCGTAATCAATAAACCAACAAATACCCCAATCCCAACCAAACCCAAACCAACATCAATCCTTTATGTTCGGTAATAGCAGCACAAAAAAACAGCAATACAAAAACGAGAGAGCGTTCACCACCTTGCACCCAACGACTGTAGTAATACAACAATTCGCCAATAAACGCCAAACCAAATACCCAAAAACGATTCTGGCGCAATTCCTCATAGGCATCTATATAGGTATAAGCACTGTTATAATCTAGGGCAATAGTTTTAGGAAACAACAACCAGCCAATCAAGTGCTGCAAACTCAAGAACAGAAGAGTAACAAAGGTAATATTGCTGTTATAAGGGATGTTAAACAGCTTGGCCATGAATAAGAACGACCACAGCAGCGTAGGCGTAGCATACAAAACATGCTTGCGCCATTGAAGGAGTTGCGCCCATTGATACATCTGCTGTATATAAAACAGCAAAACAAAAAAGGTGTAAACAAAATAAGCTTTATCCGCCAGCACTTTCTCTTATTTTTTTGTAAAAACGAACGCCCATCCCAAGGGCAATTCCCAAGCCTATCAGCCCACCCAAGGCATACCAAAACTGCAAGCTATTCTTATACACCGCCAACAAAACAATCGCCACCAAAAACAAAGTTGTTACCTCATTGTACAATCTAAATTGGGTAGAAGTCATCACCTTGATACCCGCAGCCAAACGATTCATAATACGCTTGCTATAAAAATGATAGCTCACTAAGCCCACCAACAAGCCCAATTTCCAGTGCATCCAAGGATTGTATTGCAACCACGTTACCCCATTCAAATGCAGCATACTCAAGCCCCCCACAAAGGTAATCACCAAAGCAGGGGTCATAATGATTTTGTACAGGCGATTTTCCATAATAATAAATTGCTGCAACAAAATCGAGCGTTTGGGCTCTTGCTCCTCTAGGGCTTCTGTATGGTAAATAAACAAGCGTGGCAGGTAGAATAATGCTGCAAACCAACTCACAAACCCAATGATATGCAGGGCTTTGAAAAACTCAAACATAAGGCAATTATTTATTGATGATGATAAGGCTGGTTACGCAAAATCGTCATGGCTCGATACAATTGTTCTAAGGCAAACAGACGAACCATCTGGTGCGAAAATGTCATTTTGGATAATGACCATTTGGCGTTCGCACGGGCATATACCTCGGGCGAAAAGCCATAAGCCCCTCCAATTACAAAAACAAGGCGTTTGTAAGATTGTTGCAGCATCTGATCCAGTTTTTGCGCCCACTGTACCGAGTCGTAGTGCTTACCTCCCTCATCCAACAAAATCAAATGATCGCCCTTTTCTAATTTTTTGAGCAGCATTGCGCCTTCCTTTTGTTTGATTTGCTCTTCCGAGCGATTTTTGGCATTCTTGATGTCGGGTAGAATCTGATACTCAAAGGGCAAGTAGTGCTTGAGCCGGCCCTCATAGATGGAGGTTCCTTCCTTGAGATAAGAAAAAGAGGTGGGGCCAATTGCCCATAAAGCTGCTTTCATAAGGCATTAACTTTTGGTCTGAATGAGCACCAAAAGTACAAAATTTGCAGGGGATTGCTAGAATAATGGCTCATTATCTCCTTATCCATGCTTGCCCAGACAACCTCCAAGTCCACTAATCCAAAACACCATTTACAGCCTTTCGGATAATAAAACCATAGCAAGCACTAAGCAAGGCATACACCAAGGAAGCTGCTGCTATACTCGTGTAAAAAAGGCTAGGATTGAGACGACTGGCAGATAAAAATAAACCAGAGGCAACCAAAATGCACAAAGTAGTAAGGATAAAAAATATAAAAAAAGGAGAATTGGTATTATTCAAAAACTTTCGATGAAAAAGCCTTAGCTCCAATTCCTCAAATGATTCATCGTACCGCAGCGAAGTCTTATACCAGTAATAAAACAGCATAACATGGCAAAGAAGTAAAATTCCTACCAAACTAGAATAACCAAGAAACAAGGAAAGATTTACCAACAATCCTAATAAAAACAAAAAACAATTGGTCACAAAAGAATCATGGTATATAGGTGGAAAATCCCAAACCATTGTACCAATAGAAATCGCCAAAAAAAGGTAATAGCCCAGTATACTCAATTCAAAAAACAAAAAGGACGTTTTTCTGATTTTTGACTTATAATTAGATGCTGGTGCATCTAAAATATGATTGGGACCCAGCATAGTAACAAAGGGTGTTAAATGAAAAATCTAGGAATGGGCACCATGCCTATTGTTGCAACAAGGATTGCCCATCCATGGCCGTAGGCTGTTCCAAGCCCAACAACTCCAAGAGCGTGGGCGCAATGTCACCCAACTTGCCTGTTTGCAGGCGGTAAGTTTGGGGCGCATTGCTCACCAAAAAGCAAGGCACCATATTGGTGGTGTGTGCTGTGTGTGGGCTGCCATCTTCATTGACCATGCAATCCGAATTGCCATGATCGGCAATAATAATAACAGCATATTCTTTTTCTAATAACACCGGAATCAGCCGTGCTAGGCACTGGTCTACGGTTTCGGCAGCTTTGATGGCTGCTTCCATTACGCCCGTGTGGCCCACCATGTCCGTATTGGCATAATTGAGCACAAAAAAGTCCACCAACTCCTTGTCCAGATTTTGGAGCAGCTGATTGGTGAGTGGCACGGCACTCATTTCGGGCTGCAAATCATAGGTCGCCACCTTGGGCGATGGCTCAATAAAACGCTGTTCGCCTTCAAACTCTGCCTCACGCCCTCCCGAAAAAAAGAAGGTAACATGCGGATATTTCTCCGTTTCGGCTAGTCGCCATTGGCTTTTGTTGGCTCGGGCCAATACCTCACCCAAGGTATCTTTTAGATTTTCCTTTTCAAACAAAACATGCAAACCATCAAATTCCTCATCATAACGAGTCATAGTGAGGTAATGCAAGGGCACAGGAATAAGCCCTTCTCGCAGGGCAGGACTATTGGCCTGTGTGAGTGCGCTGGTAATTTGTCGACAACGATCCGTTCTATAATTATAACAAAGCACCACATCCTCTTCCTGAATAGCCACCTCATTGCAACTAAGAGCAGGTACAAACTCATCGGTGGTGCCATTGGCATAAGCCTCTTTGAGCGCAGCTATAGGATCGGTAGCAGCAGCTCCTTTATTATGGATTAATAAATCATAAGCCAAGCGAATACGCTCCCAACGTTGGTCCCTATCCATCGCATAATACCGCCCAATCATAGACGACAATTGAATGGGCGTATATTCAATAAATGCCAGCAAATCTTCCAGATACTCCAAACCAGAATTCGGCCCAGTATCACGACCATCCAAAAAAGCGTGAATATGAATATTGGTCAAGCCATAATCTAGGGCAATTTGGCACAACGCCTTGAGGTGGTTGATATGAGCATGAACACCACCATCAGAGAGCAGCCCCATCAAGTGTAGGGCTTTGTTGGTGGTTTTGGCCTTTTCAAGTGCCGCCAACAAGACTGGATTCTCCTTCAACGCTCCTGAACGAATCGCCTTGTTGATACGCACCAATTCTTGATTGACAATGCGCCCAGCCCCAATATTCAGATGCCCTACTTCCGAATTGCCCATCTGGCCTTCGGGCAATCCCACCTCTTCTCCAAATGTAACCAATTCCGTATGTGGATATTGTTGGTATAATTGGTCTACAAAGGGAGTGTTGGCCAGATGAATGGCACTGGCTTCGGGGCGAGTACCATGTCCCCAGCCATCCAAAATAAGCAAAGCAGCACGTTTAAAAGGAGCGTTCATAAGAAAAAGAAAGGTTGATGTTGATTCAATCGTAAAACAATGCAACAACCCAAAGGTATTGAAGTTGTTCCAAACCACAAAAAAGCTGTTAAAATAGACGAATATTAATGCCCAATTCTTGCCATTCATGCCCTAATATTGCCATTAATAATAGGAATATATGCCCACAACAACTAGAATTTGATATTCTTAAACATCTTCTTTATCTTGCCGCCAGAAAATATACCTTCTATCCTAAAAAAAAAGAATAAGGAGGCATTTTATTATAATAACCATTTACATAAAATTATTATATCAGAATGAGTAAATTAGCTGAAAAAATAGAGTTGTATAAATCTAGTATGGAAAAATTAGGTTTGGAGTATGATGAAGACAAACTAAAAGCTTGTGTCAAAGCTTGTGGCCCTTCTATCTACAATGCTGATAGCGAAACCGTATCTTCTTCTGACCCAGAAGAAGTAGCACGGGTACGTAACAACTACCTAGTTAAGAAATTAGGTTTGTCTGAGGAAGATGACTTAGATGGTATTATTGAGTATGCTGTTGAAAAACTAGGCCAATCTAATCGCAATAAATACAGAGCGGTTGTATATTATCTATGTTCTGAAAAAGCAGGTGTATTCCCTTCTTAATCAATATATAGTTTGGTAATATGAAGTAGGACGCGATATAATTATTGCGTCCTACTTTTTTAGTTTAATCAGTCGCCGCCAATGCCTACCTTTATAGCCACTCATATTGTACCACCACAGTTATCGCCTCAACGCCTTAGCGACTATTTGTGTGGGGTGTTTGAGGCATTGCCCTCCCGAAAAAGTGTCAAGAAAGCCATCAAAAAAGGGCGGGTGTTTATCAATGATAAACTTGCCCATACAGGTGATTGGGTGCAAGAAGGGCAAATTATACAACTAGCAGAAGAACAAGCAATAGCACACAAGGTCTTTCGATTGCCGTTAGAAATTTTATACGAAGATGCACATTTAGCAGTCGTATTTAAGCCGGCCGGCTATATGGTCAATGGCAATGCTTTTCAGACCATTGAACGGGCATTGCCTTTTAATTTGAAGCCCTCTACATTGGCCGATGCCTATCCATTGCCCAAGGCTGTACACCGCCTAGATCGGCCTACTTCTGGCTTGCTAATCATTGCCAAAACAGCGCGCAGCCACCAAGCACTAGGGGCGCAATTTGAACACAAAACCATCCAAAAACAGTATCAAGCCATTGCTATTGGACAATTGCCCTTGGCTGGTACTATCAATACGCCCGTAGATGGCAAAGAGGCACAGACCAGTTATGAAGTTATAGAAATCGTGCCCTCCTTGAGAAGTGGGCAATTATCCTTGGTTCGTTTGTACCCACAAACATGGCGCACCCATCAGTTGCGAAAGCACTTGGCAGGCTTGGGCTGTCCTATTTTGGGCGATGCTTTGTACGGCATAGAAGGGCTGGTTTTGCAGCACAAAGGGCTGTTTCTTACGGCTGTAGGCTTGCAATTTACACATCCCATTAGCCAACAAGAACTCGTTTTTGAATTGCCAACGCCCCACAAATTTACCGCCCTAATGGCTAGAGAAAAACGGCGTTACGAAAAGTACCATAACCTTAATAATAAAGACGAATACAAATAAATTTTACCTAAAAAAAAAGAAATCTACCCACTTCCGCAAAACTTAGCGTGGTTGTTGTATTAGGTTGATAGAAGTTTTGTATTTTAAATGTATTATCGTTCTTCTTATAGAAAAACACTATAGAAGAATACTCCATTTTTGTTAATTTTTAAGAATTATGAATCAACTACTACCTACCTGTTGCTTTATTTTAGGATTATTAATCACCTCTACTGTTTATGGTCAAAATGATGATCCCGAAACACCCTACCATGACCAACAACTAAGCTTACTCAAACGTGGTTACAAGGTATTTAATGCGTATCAAGCAGCCTACAAGAAAAAGCACGGCAGTTTGCCAGAATTAAACTTCCAAGAAGCAGAATTAGCAGGAGCCGATCTGAGAGGTATGAATTTGGATGGGGCCAATTTTAGAGATTGTGATTTGCGTGGGGTGCGTTTTGGCGAAACGCCGCCTAAGCGCAACAAAAAATACGACAATGAAGATGTATTGGTGAGCGGACACGATCCGGTGCCTCCTTCTAGCTTGAGAGGAGCAGATTTTAGAGGGTCTGATATTGGAGAACACAATTTGCAAGTAGCCGATTTTAGCCAAATTGATGGCGAAGGCGCTATTTTCTCAGAGTCAGATATGACTGGAGCCAAGTTCCTGAAAGCCAAATTGCACAATGCCAAATTTGTAGAAACCAGTTTGGTCGGCACCAATTTTAGAAAAGCAGACTTGACAGGCGCAGATATGACCGAGGCCGATGTAGAACATGCTACTTTTGATCGTACCATTATGATTCGTACCAATATGGCTGGACTAAACGTAGATGAAGCCAAAATGGAAGAGGTAATTATGACCGAAAAACGCCTCAAAGAATACTTGGATAAGAAAAGCAAGAGCGACAATATTTACGAAGATTAGATTTAGAATCTTTGTTATTGGTAATGGCAGTGGTGTAGCAATACATCACTGCCATTGTTGTTGAAGCAATAGATATACTATATTGGTCAGTTTTTTGGTTATTAACTATAAGTAGGTGGTCAAAATAAATGATAATTAAAAAAATGGAAAATTTTTATTCAAATCAAGGCGAAAAACGGAGTCTTAGCGGGCTAAGACGAGTATTTTCAACGATGAGTTGGATGAAAATAGCCGTTTTTTCTTATTAGTAATTTTGAACGACTACTTATAAACAATGATATTGGTAGAATTGCCCTTGCTGCTGGTCTATAAGGATTGGGCAGAGCAAGAGGAATGCTTACTTTAGAAAAAATATTTGCAATGATTAGTAACGTGTCTATATTCCAAATAGGATGGCTTATTCTCAGTAGTAGTTGGCTCATGGTAGCATCGGCCCAGTCCGATTATATGACCATGCAAAATGCCCCTTCTAAACTCAAGGATGCCTACAAAAAAGCTTACAGTTATCAAGGACAAAAAGACTATGCTGCCGCCGAGAAAGCCTACAAGAAAATTCTAAAAAAACAACCCAATTTTGTAAATGTACATTTGCAATTGGGAGGTTTATACCAAGGCACACAACGTCCCGATTTGGCCTATGCCTCTTTTGAGGAAGCCGCCCGATTGGCCCCCGATTACAATCCCAAAGTCTACTTGGCCTTGGGCAATTTGGCTATGGAAAAAGCCGATTACAAGGATGCCGCCCTTCGATACGAGCATTTTTTATCCTATGACAAATTGCACCCCAATTTGATTAAAATTGCCAATAAACGATTGGGCGATGCTCGATTTAGGCCGCAGGCACTCGCCAATCCTGTGCCTTTTGAGCCTCAAAATCTAGGCCCACAAATCAACACCCCACAGCGCGAATATTTTCCATCCATCACAGTAGAAGATGAATTGGTCTACACGGTTCAATTGCAAGCGGGGCAGCGTGGGCAAGAGGATTTGTACAGCAGCCAATTCCAAGAGGGAGCTTGGCAAAAGGGCAGCCCTTTGCCCAATATCAATACGGCCGAAAATGAGGGCGCACAAAGCATTTCGGCCGATGGCAAATTGTTGGTTTTTACCGTCTGCAATCGCCCCAATGATTTTGGCAGTTGCGATTTGTACTATGCTCGCAAGGTTAATGGCCGCTGGACCGCCCCCCAAAATATGGGTGCGCCCATCAATACAGGTAATTGGGAATCGCAGCCCAGTATTGGTCCCAATGCCCAAACCCTGTATTTTGTACGAGGGGGCGCACGTGGACAGGGGCACAAAGATTTGTACAAAGCGACCCTACAGCCCGATGGAAGGTGGGGAACCCCACAACCCATAGAAGAACTAAATACGCTTTATGACGAAGGCTCGCCAAGCATACACCCCGATGGCAAAACCTTGTATTTTAGTTCACAAGGTCACCCCGGAATGGGGGGCTATGATTTGTTTGTGGCACGCTTGCAAGCCGATGGCACTTGGTCTGCCCCCACCAATTTGGGCTATCCCATCAATACGAGCGAGCAAGAGGAAGCCTTGGCGGTCAGTCGTCAAGGAACATTGGCCTATTTGGCCTCGAATAGAACAGGCGGCTTCGGTTCTATGGATTTGTATAGCTTTGAATTGCCCGAAGCGGCTCGCCCGTCGGCCGTTACCTACATCAAAGGGCGCGTGATTCATGCCCATACCCAACAGCCCTTGTCTGCACAGGTAGAATTGGTAGATTTAGCCACACAGGAAGTCATTGCCCAAGTAAGAACGCCTAAGCATGGTCAATTTATGGTCTGTTTGCCTACAGGCGAATACGGCCTTCGGGCGCAAAAACAGGGCTATTTGTTCTTTTCGGCCAATTATGATTTGCGTTTGCCCGCATCATTGGAGCAGCCTTATCCATTGGAGGCCAAATTGCAGCCTATTGTTATTAATAAAGAAGAAAATAAACCCAAAAACGAACCGATTGTATTAGAAAATGTATTTTTTGCAACGGCTTCTGCCCAATTAAAAGAACGTTCCAAAACAGAACTAGAAGAACTAAAGCAATTGCTAGAAAAAAATCCTGATATTCGCATTTTGTTGAGTGGTCATACCGATAATGTAGGAGAACCAAGCGATAATCAAACCTTATCAGAAGCACGTGCCAATGCTGTACGCACTTATTTGATAGAGGGGGGAATTGCTGCCGAGCGTTTGGAGGCCAAGGGTTTTGGCGAAAGCCAGCCTCGTTATTCTAATACAACCAAAAAGGGAAGAGCGGGCAATCGGCGCACAACCTTTGAGATTTTGCCTTAAATTTTTATAAAAAAAACATGAACACACTTGTTTTATTACCAAGAATATTTTTTGAAAGTGTCCGTCAAGCGTTTCAGCAATTGGCCGGCAATAAGTTGCGAACAGTGCTGTCCTTATCGGGCATTACCATTGGTATTTTTTGTGTAATAATGGTGCTTTCGGCTGTTGATTCCTTAGAGGCCAACATACAACAAAGCTTTCAGCAACTGGGCGATGATGTGGTTTATGTGAGCAAAATCCCTTGGGGCGAGTCGCCCGAGGAGGGCAATTTTTGGAAATACCAGCGTCGTCCAGAGGCCAATTACAATGATTTTTTGGCCATTCAAGAAAAAGTAAAAACAGCTCAAAAAGCAACCTTTACCGTTTTTATGGGCGGCACCACTGTAGAGTCGAGTACCAACACCGCTTCGGGGATGTTTTTTTTTGGGGTAACGCCCGATTACAAAGACATGTTTGGCCTAGAATTTCATAAAGGCCGATTTTTTACGGCAGCAGAGTTTTACAAAGGCACCAACCACATTGTGATTGGTTATGATGCCGCCAAGGCACTTGCACGGCCCGGCGAAAACTTGATTGGCAAGTACATCAAGGTAAAGGGGCAACGCCTACAGGTCATTGGGATTCTAGAAAAAGAAGGCAAGGATTTGATCAATCCCTTGAATTTTGATGATGCTGGAATTATTCCGTACAATACAGCACGCAAGTATGTCAATCTCAACAAAGTAGGCTTTAATAGAGGCCGCACCTCTATTTCAGTCAAGGCCAAAGAGGGGGTGCGACTAGAAACCCTCAAGGCGGAATTGACAGGCGTTTTACGCAGTCGTCGTCGGCTCAAACCTATAGAAGAAAGCAATTTTGCGCTCAATACCCTTTCTATTGTTTCACAACTATTTGAGAGTGTGTTTGGTATCATCCGAATAGCAGGTTACATTATTGGCTTTTTTGCCATTATTGTGGGCGGTTTTAGTGTGGCTAATATTATGTTTGTTTCGGTCAAGGAGCGTACCCGATTGATCGGAATCAAAAAAGCATTAGGGGCCAAGAATTATGTTATTTTGATGGAATTCTTGGTGGAATCTGTGATTTTGTGCCTCATAGGTGGTTTTGTAGGGCTTATTTTTGTGGTATTGGGGGCGCAATTGGCTACGAGCATCGCAGAATATGAAATTTTCTTGTCCTCTGGTAATGCACTCCGAGGCTTGTTTATTGCTTCGGCATCAGGCGTGATTGCTGGTATTATTCCTGCCTACCGAGCTTCTAAAATGGTGCCTGTAGAAGCCATTCGAGCTTAGATAGTGTATCATAATGAAACCATTTTAGATAATTAGGTTCATTATGAAAATAAAGTAGTTTTTATTTTATGTATAGTATGCTGGTTTATAAAGTTATTTTATTTTTGGCACTTTATTGGCAATAATTAAAGTAGCTAAACAAGTAGCTATTACAAATTTAACAAGTTGAGATTAGGTTTTTATTGACAATGAACCTTAGAAATTGGGAAACTTCTAAGATTTACAGATAAGAAACTAACACGATAATAAATTTAGTTTTGATTGAGAATTAAAAGTTGGGAAGCTTTAAAATCAACAAAACTAAAAAAGCTCAAACAGTCGGGAAACTGTTTGAGCTTTTTTTTTGTCCCTACCCAATATGGGTAAAATTATTACATATAGTATGTTTGTTAATAAATAATAGCTGACAGGTAAGAATAGTACAAACACTTAACAACTCCCAGTTTGCAAAAAAAACAAAACCCTTCTCTAGCAAACAACAATTACAAACCAAAAAACTTCAAAAGCAGCAAGTTGATTATGTTTTTAAACGTATATTTACAATAATACAAGCTCCCCCACCTTGTCCCCACAGCAAGCCTAGGGGCTTTTTTCCAAACAAACCAACCAAAGACACTGTAATTCATGTACAAATTACAAACTGCCCAGCTATGCCTATTTGGCATCCTGTGGACATTTATGACAGCAAAAGCCCAATTTGAACTCCCTCAAAATGCCACCTTCTACACCCTACAAGATTCCTTTTACCATTACCACCAAGACGACAGCACGGAAGGCGGCCTGTACAATAAAATGCGCCGAGCGACCATGCAATGGGGGCCAAGACTAGCTCCTGATGGTCGTATGAGCCGAGCCAATCAAGCCCTGATTCAGTATAGCAAAACCTATATGAATCTTCCTACAGCAACAGGCGGCGGCATTTATGCCAGTACCATACCCATTATTCACCCCGATCCACATCCTAGTAGCGTAGATTGGGCAGAATTGGGGCATCTGACTCCCTTGCTTGGTGCTAATAGCGGCCGAGCTAAGGGGATGGGACAAATACACCGTTTGGCCTTTCACCCCAGTTACAATGGCAGCAGCAACCAAATGATTTATGCTGGCTCGCACTATGGCGGCTTGTACCGAACCGATGACGGCGGCCAATCGTGGTACAATTATCATACAGACCGAGGGTTGCCCATGACCTCTGTGGGTGCAGTAGCAGCATCCGTCAAGTATGTGTTTGTAGGCACGGGCAATGGCGATCATGTAACGAGCAGTTTTGGCGCACAGGCCAATTACGCCCCCATACGGGGCAATATCAATGATTTTAGCCCCATCCACACCCAAGGCGTGTACAGAAATAAGCACAGCAATGCCACCAGCCGCTGGGAGTCTATCAATGGCAATCAAGTAACAATGCTAGACGGCTCAACCGCCAGCAGTTTACTAGAAGTGTTTGAGCAAGGCGGCACGATTCGGCGCATAGTGGTGCATCCGAGCAATGAGCAATTGCTGCTTATAGCCACCAGTCAGGGCGTATTCAGAACGACGAATGGGGGCAATAGTTGGCAGCAAGTATTGATTGGGCCAGCCAATGGCACAGGGGGCTATATTTGGGAAACCGAGTGGCGAGGTTTGGAATTTCATCCCAGCAACCCCAATATAATTTACGCCAGTGCCAAGGATGTGTATCAATCTACTGATGGGGGCTTGACTTGGGCATCCATGACCAACAACCAAGGCTTGCAAGCAGGTACAAGGCGCACCAATATTACCGTTACGCCAGCAGCCCCCGATCGTTTGTATGCCTATGCCGTAGGTGGGAGTGGTTATGTGTTTTTGTATGAGAATGGGAATTGGATAGCCAAAGGAAGCGTAGCTAACCACCATACCGATTGGTTGGATATAGCCGTATCACCTGTCTATGCCGATGTAGTACATCTAACAGGACTATTGACATTTCATAATTATGATTTTGATAGTCCTAGTAGCACTTTTTTGGATTACAATACAGGTATAATACATGATGATAGTCATTATTTGGGCTATCCGCCCAATGGAGATACGGTGTTATTTGCAGGGACACATGGAGGGGTGAGCAAAAGCAGGGTATCCAGTATAGCAAAAGAGCCGTGGACAGCGTTGTACAATGGGCTAGGTGTAGCTACCATCTATTCCTTTGATGATTGGGAGGGTAACGACAGCTTAATCGCTACAGCCAATCAGGATATAGGGGTGAATCATACCTATGATAGAGGTGCAACCTGGTATTCTGAATGGAGTATAGGCGATGGCTATGGTGTACGCATCAATGACCAAACGAGTAATGTTTATATAAAGGGGAATGGTTATAAAGGTGGCTATACTATTTATCCTAGTTTACAACCATTTTATACTGGAGCAACCGAGCTTTTTTATGAACGCAATAGAAAACCAAGAGACAGTAGCTATAGTGCAGCTATATTTATGCACCCAGCCGCATCCGTAGCCAATACCTTTCCAGCGGTCAATCACCCCAAGGATGAGACGTTTTATATGGGCTTTTCGGAATTGTATATTCGTAGAAATGAGCAAATGCCTGTAGCAGATATACCCACTCATACAGATACAATAGATTATTGGGTGCGTGGAGCTATATATGATAGTACTTGGACATTTGTTCGCCGTGTAGCTGCTGGTTATTGCTTTCCTCATCGTGTAATAGATTTAGATACCATTTTACCTTTTAGAAATCGTTATCGGGTAGATACCCTGTGCCGAGAAATTAGAACAAGCACTATTAACGAAACCTCTTATCCCTATTTCTGGAAACGGGCATCGGATATCAAGCAATACCATGTCAATACTTGGGATCGGCGCATCTTAGAAATGGCCTTTTCGGAAGATGCCTCAACCAACTACACCTATCTAGTAACCTTGGGCGATGTAGGTCATAGGCGCTGTGATTTGTATTTTAATGATAAAGATGCGGCCTGCGATACCTGTTTTATAGTCAAAACAGCCAACTTGCCAATAGATGCTACGCTCCAAAGCCCAACCAACCAAGACCCCAACCCTGTAACAGGCATAGCCGTAGACCCCTTGAATGGAAACAGAGTATGGGTGACATTTTCGGGCTACTCCAAGGACTTGAAGGTGTGGTACTCAGAGGATGCAGGCGATAGTTGGACGAGTTGGGATGATTCGACCAACTCCCTAGCAGGCTTAAATGTGCCGATCAATAACATTGTGTACCAACAAGGCACACAAGACCGTTTGTACATCGCTACGGATGTGGGGGTGTATGTGCGAGAGGGAACAGGC
>CAYULH010000026.1:0-16684 GCA_964445645.1 uncultured Aureispira sp.
TCTGGAAAAAACTAATCTGAATGCTGCTGGAAAAACCCCGAAGGGGTGATATTATTTTAGTAATAAAAAAAAATAATACGAATTCAACCCTGAAAGGGTGTCATTATTACCCCTACAAGACGATAATAGCACCCTTTCAGGGTTCAAAAATACGCTTTGCAAACAAAGCTATAATCATTTCACCCCTTCGGGGTTCTTAAAACTACTGTGTAAAAACTAGAAAAATTAGAACTTAACAGCCCTGCGGTACGGGAAGCTATAAAGGAACAATTGGTAATGGCTAATTCTTTTTATCAGCAGGAGTCATCACTTCAATGGAGTGATTCCTGTTTTTTGTTTAAAGAAACTAATTGATGCCCAAGCATTGTTGATAAGCAGTGTATTTATTTTTCAACAACTTCATCCTATTTATGTACCACACCTTTACCAAATGGCTTTTTCTCTGTTGGTGTTTATCCACTCTTTGGGTGGCTTGTACTTCTGATATTACCTACAGAACCCAAAAAATTGCGCCTCCTGATGCTGCTTTGGAGCAAAAAATCAAAGCCTTGTATACAGATATGAAGGTGCCCAAAGCTGTACCTTTTGCCCTCTTTCGCAAAACTCTACTTGGCTTTTACCAAATCCCAGACTTGGCGACTGATGCAAAACTCGTATTGATTGATTTCTCAAAACCCTCCACTGCCAAAAGATTGTATGTTTTTGATATGCAGCACCAACAACTGCTTTTTCAATCACTAGTGGCACACGGCAAAAATTCAGGCCACAATCAAGCCACCCAATTCTCCAACACCCCCAACTCTAAACAATCCAGCTTAGGATTTTACAAAACAGCAGAAACCTACCAAGGTAAACATGGCTATTCTTTGCGTTTGGATGGATTGGAGCAGGGTATTAATGATAATGCTCGCAAAAGAAGTATTGTTATACATGGTGCCCAGTATGTCAGTGCTGATTTTGTACAAAAAAACGGGCGACTAGGAAGAAGTTGGGGCTGCCCAGCCTTGCCCTTTGCTGTTAGTGAAGCCATCATTGATGCCATCAAAGATGGCAGTGTGCTTTTTATTTATGCTCCCAACCAAGGCTACGAACAAGATTCCTACTACATGCTACCCTAAAGATATTTTATTGAAAAACATTTAAATAGCCCTACAAAAAAGTATCTTGTAGATTCATTGTTATTACGAATTAGAATAGGAATTATGTCTACTGCTGCTTTCAAAACAACTCTTCAACGTTTGGGGCCGGGTTTGCTCTTTGCAGGTGCTGCTATTGGTGTATCGCACTTGGTTTACTCTACCCGTGCAGGTGCCAACTATGGTTTTGGCTTGCTTTGGTTGATTGTTGTTGCCAATTTGTTTAAATATCCTTTTTTTGAATTTGGGCCTCGTTATGCTGCAGCTACAGGAGAAAGTTTACTGCATGGGTATCGCCGATTGGGGCGTTGGGCCTTGGTTTGCTTTATCTTGGTGGCCTTGGCTACCATGTTTACGGTACAAGCTGCGGTCACACTCGTAACCGCCAGTTTGGCCACGTATTTGTTTGGTGGGGGCGGCGTGCTGCTGTGGTCGGCTGTATTGCTGGCTTTTTGCACCGTCCTACTTTTGGTGGGTCGCTATCAATTATTAGATAGCTTGATGAAGCTTATTATTACACTACTAACCATAGTAACCTTAATTACTGTAATAGTAGCCTTTTCTAAGAATGATGCGCCCCTTATTCTGCATCAGGAATTTCCAGTAGACAAAGCAGGATTGACCTTTGTAGTGGCCTTTATGGGTTGGTTGCCTGCTCCTTTGGATTTATCGGTTTGGCACTCCCTTTGGGCATTACAAAAAAAAGAAACAACTAGCAACAAGCAGTTTTCTCTATCCGCAGCATTGTTTGATTTTAAAGTAGGCTATTGGGGCACCACCCTATTGGCTTTATTTTTTATGGCATTGGGGGCCTTGGTCATGTTTCAATCTGGCGTAGAATTGTCTAGCAAGAATACTGTTTTTGCCCAACAACTCATCGAATTGTACACCAATGTTCTGGGCAAAGGCTTTGGCTTTTTTGTAGGCGTGGCGGCCTTTATTACTATGTTTAGCACTACGCTCACTTGCCTAGATGCTATGCCTAGAGCCATGGCACAAGCACAGGTCTTGTGGAACAATACCACTGCCCCCAATAAGCAAAAGGAGCAGCGATTGTACAAAGGCTGGTTATTGATTCTAATCATAGGCGCATTGCTTATTTTGCACGTATTCCTAACCAATATTGTTGCCTTCTTACTAGTAGCTACCGTGCTTTCTTTTCTCACCGCCCCCTTCTTTGCCATTGCCAATTATACCCTAGTTACACGCTATTTAGCCCCCGAACAACAACCCAAAACGGGATTAAAAATTTTGAGCGGATTAGGAATTCTGTATTTATTTGTATTTTGTGGGCTTTATATTTGGAACTTAGTCTATAATGTGGGATAAACACCACTAAATCGCATCTAACTCAATTTATGCGTCTACTGCTTTTAATCTTTTTGTTGGGGTTTTGGCTTTCGCCGAATGTTTGGGGACAAACACGCAAGGAATTGGAAAAAAAACGCCAATCCGTCAGTCGTGCCATGCACCAAACCACCCAACAACTCCGCACAACCCAACGCAACAAAAAAAATGCGCTGTACAAATTGAAAGCCTTGCGTGATAGTATTGCTGCCAAGACGGCACTCATTGATAGCATGACACGCTATACAGGCACGCTTGATAGCCTCCAAGAGCGACAACAACGGGTGGCTCAAGCATTGCAACAAGATTTAAAAGAGCTGGCTCAACGCCACCAACAACTGGTGCGTTATTATTACAAACAATTGGTGCATCAACCTGCTCCCACTACTACCCTATTGCAACTCCGGCACAAGCATTATAGCCGCCATGCCTTAACTAAACGCCAATACCAGATTGGCTTGGTCGCCTGTGTCCAACAAGATTTGGGACAACAAGCCCTTGCCTTAGCCACCCAAAAAGCGGAAAAAGACAGCTTATTAGCGCAAGCTCAAATCCTACAAGAACAATTGAGCGAGGAACAAGCGCAAAAGTCACGCAAGATGAACCAGCTCAAACGTCAAGAGCGGCAATTGCGCCAACGCCTAGCCCAACAAAAAAAATCCAAACGCCTGCTCAGTAAAAAGATAGAACAAGCTATTTTGGAGCAAATTGCAGCCGCCAAGGCCGAAGCTAGACGTTATCAACAAAAGAAACAGCAGGGTCGTACGGCCCCTAGCCTCAAAGCCCCCAGCAAAATCAACAAGGAAACTCGTGCTTTTGCCCAGCAAAAGGGACAACTCCTCTGGCCCATTTACCAAGGTAAAATTGTGGGCTACTACGGGCAATATGCTCATCCATTGTTCAAGGATGTGTTGCTGAATAATAATGGGATTGACTTGCAGGGACAGTACAATTCGGTAGTCCGCAATGTCTATGCAGGAACAGTGGTTAGTGTGTTTACCATTCCGGGCTATCACAATGCAGTAATGGTCAAGCATGGCGATTATTACACCACTTACTCCAATATTGCCAAAGTATACGTCAAAAAAGGCCAAATACTCCAAACAGGCGGACAAATCGGTACCATTGGCCGTGCGCCCAAAGGCAAGGGGCATTTGCTACATTTTGAGCTGTGGCACAACAAAACCAAAGAAAATCCAATGCATTGGATCAAGTCTAATAATGGACGATTGTAAACGACTAGTAAACCGAGAGTTGCTCCATAGACTCACGCCCTTGCTGATCCTTGATATAGAGATAATGAATGCCTTCAAATTCGGCCCCATCTAGTTTAATTTCTTGCTTGGGATGTTCCAAATTTTCCATGTGCAACAACTCCTGCCCTAACATAGAAATGATTCTCAATTCTTGAATTCCCGAAGGGCATTGCACACTAAAAACACCATTGGAAGGATTGGGATATATTTCTACACGTGGCTTATAGGATGGCAGTGTAGGCATGTCCAATATGGTTGCAATTGTCACCACTTGGCTACTGGTATCAGCTCTACCACAAGCATCTGTAGCGATTAACCGAACGGTATACGTTCCTGTTGTGGTGTAGGTATAGCTGGGATTGGCACTGGTATCAATAGGGCTGGCATCGCCAAAATCCCATTGATAACGGCTTGCTCTTTGGCTATTGTTGGTAATGCTCAATGTATTGCCATTAATATTGGTAGCAAAATCGGCCTGCACATCATAAGCACCAATATACCAATTAGAAAGGCTATCCAATACAACATGGTCTACCAGTTGCTGGATTTGTTGAGCATCTGACATTGGCACATTACCATAATAAGCAGAACCCGTCACGCCCCTTCTAAATATACTGGCATAAAAAGTACAAGCGGCCAAATAAGTCCCTGCTCGTGAGGGGTGGCTCCCATCTGAAGTGTACAAATTGATATTGGGCAAACTATCTCTCACCATTTTCCAAACGGCTCCAACAGGTGCAGCAATAGCCTCATTGTCCAAAGCCATTTGCAAATAAGCCCTTCTCAAACGGGCATTCATCCCATCAAACGTACACAAGGCTGGCAAGAAAGGACAGTTCTGTGCATCGCCATTTTGTCGCCCCCATGTCATGTAAAATGCCGTTTCTGCACAGGGATTATAATACTCAATACTATCGTTCAATTGAGCCGCATACGGATAAACCTCTACCGCCACCTGTGCATCTCCAAAAGAAGGCTTTTGGCTCTGCTCCTGAATCACCACCACATCCCAATTTCCTTGGCGAATACCATTCAAGGTATTGGTATTGGTAACATGCTGTACCAATTGTGCGCCCCCCGGCGTGCTAGAGGCATGGGTAACCGTATCACCAAAACTAGTTGCAATATTGCTCAACACCTGTGGCAAGTTATTGGCATGGGTATAACTATTCCCAATAAAAAACACCCGCTTGTGCTCTTGGGCACTCAATCTCAAGCAAGCTAGAGTTATCAAAAAAATACTAGTACAAATAATTTTTATCATAGTAATACAGTTTAGACTATTCACTGTGTGCAATTGAGCTTAAGTAGTTGCTCAAAAAGCTTAATGCTTTTTGCTAAAACGTCTGTTTGGGTGCATTCGTTGGGTGGGTGGCAAAAATAAGGAAAGGAATGGCAAGATGGAGAAGCAAAAAAAGGCGATAGCTTGAGTAGGGGCAAAAAAAACGGGTAGAAGCGGTAGGCTCCCCATTGCCCACATTCTACCCTAAATGAACCCCTATTGTAATACAAGTTTGTTCGTATTATCTTGCACAGCAATTGATAAGTGCAATACCTATCATTTGTGTACAATTCAAATATAGGTCATTTGCTCCTTTTCTCCTATTTTTTTGTTTTTTTTTTCGTTTTTTTAAAAAAATTAACAATTTGTTAAGGTGTTCATTTTTGCCACAAAACAACTAAATATTTGAAAATCAAACATTTAGTTATTTGCAAGAATACCATAACTGCTTTACAAAAAATATTTTTTTTTGGAGTGTGAATTCTTGCCAAAGAAATTATACCCCTAAAATAATGCTTACAAATAGCCCCGCCCTACGGCTAAATCTATCCCTTTTACACCTTGTTTATTTAGTACTTAGTGCCAAAAAAAATATCCAAAACCCTTGCAGCCAGCCAATTTTTATGTACCTTTGTTATCCGAATAAAACGGGGCGTAGCTCAGTTGGTTTAGAGCATTACCTTGACAGGGTAGGGGTCACTGGTTCGAATCCAGTCGTTCCGACTTTCACAAATAACTAAAGCATTCTCTTTTGGACTAAGAGAATGCTTTTTTTGTTGGAATTGGCAACTGATCAACAGCCCACTATCAATATTCCTACAAGTAAGTTGTTGACGTTTTTTAGGGATGAGTTTTCTATGTATAAGTGTTAAGGTATTGATGGGAGTGTAAAGCCCTCTGTTTAGAGGGCTTTACTCCACAAATTATATACTTCAGAAACTTTTGTTCCATTTGAAAAAGTAAGAATAAGTTCTATCTGATTAAATTCTTCTAATTTTAATATTCTTTGTGCTTCACTCTCCTTAAAAGTAAAACACAAATCTACTATGTTGTCTTTAGCAATTACACAGAATACACTACCGTTTAAATTTGTATGGAGCTGCTTACGTAAAACTATAGCCTTGTCAACTACAAATGCTATAGCTTCATTCTCATTTTTAAGAAAGACAGAAGCATCTTTCAAAGCAATTGTTCTTTTGCCATAATTATCAAAGATAACTTCTAAGTCTATCGTATTAATTATTTTAAAAAATTGTTTTTTGCCTACACTAGACTCTCTTATGCTTACCGTCATTAAACTAATATCATACTGATATTTAGGCTCAACATTTTTCCTATCATAAAACATCATTTCAATATCATACTTAGATGCAGGAAATGTACTTGTGCCCTTCCTTACAAAAATTCGCTGTTGTTCCTCTCGTCTCTTTGTTATATGATTTTTAATAACAATTGGTTTCTCTAAGGTTGGCGGTATATGCAGAACGCTAACTTTATTACTAATGATTACAAATTCATAGAGAGCTATATCAAATAAATTACTACACCTCTTGATGATAATTTTTGATAGCTCATCCGTATCTTTTAGTCCTGAGTCTATCTTAAATGTAGATTGTGTAAAAGCTTTTTTCTCATCATCAAACCCAATAATGATAAAACCGTCTAGCCCTATTGTATTAGCTATTGAGGTAGTATCTTTTACAAATTCAGCTTCTCCAAGTTTATCCTTCAAATTGTACCATTTTGCCTTAAAATCAATCTTAGGATTTTCTATTTCTAGCCCTTCTTGAGCATGAGCTAGATACTCTTCTACCCTCTTTTGTATCTCTTCCCTTTTCACTTATAATTATTTCTTTGGTATATCATAAAATAATTTGTTATTATGGACGAATATAGACCTCTACCAATAGCTCATCACTTGAGTTTTTCTGCAAGTCATTTTCTAGTCCCCTTGGATTCATAATTAATCCTTCTGGATCATAAACAAAACAAACTAACCTACTACAATCTGGATGTGATCTATATTTAGCTATATCTAAAATGAGTTGATTACCAATTTCCTTATCTTTCAACCCTGATCGCGTTTTTTTTATTTCAATTATAGTTCGTTCATCTTTCAATAAAAAGTCGACTCGTGAAGCTCCTCCTGCATACGAAGGTGCATACTCTTCTGGTCTAACATCCTTAAAATCAACCCTTAGTAAAGCATGAACTAAATCTTGAACATCATACTCATCTTCTATGACAATAGTTGATCGACTGTTATATCTATTTCTAAGTTGTTTAGCTACAATATGAAATTTTTCAAACAAATTAGATAAACGATTTTGTAGTTCTTCTTGGTCTGTTGAGGCATTCCCATCTATTTGATATTTTATTTCAACCTGTCTTATAATTCTATTAATCAGTGTTACTAAATCACCAATAGCATTAATTTCTGACATTGATGATAATATTTCTGCTTCCAAAGCTATATGTGGAGGAACATTAAAAACCCCTTTATTCACGTATCTCATATCCCGTACATAAAGTTGTTTAGGTCGCCTATTTTCAATCCATTTTTTTGAAGAAAATCCGAAACTAAACTTTTCTACTTCTTTTAAAATATCCGCTTCTTTTTCAAACTTTTCTACCTCACTTAAAATAGAGAGTTCAGTAATAACAAATTCCTTAAATGTGGTGTAATATTTAGTAATTGGCTTTAATTCATTAATTAGTCCATTTGGACTTATTCCTGTACGTTGTTCTATAATATCTCTAAAATCATTCATATTCAAAAAAAGACCATAATCACTATTAGGTTTAAAATCCTCATAATACTGATTAAAATTTTCATTCATCCATTCCCCTGCCCAACCAATTTCAAAGTCAGAGAAAGGAGTAGCTATCTCTATAAATTGTTTATGTAACTCACTAAGCTTAGTATCATATTGACTTGTAAGCTTATCTATTTCATTCTTAATGGTTTTACAGTTATTTATTATTACCTCTAACATTACTACTTTTTTTATTACATGTATTAAGATGAAACTTTAAATTAATAATTCATTCAGAACAACATTATTTATTTTAATTTAGACCTAGTTAAACAAAAGCTAATCAAAAACCTCAATTTCACCAAATCGGGGCTTTCCCCCCAAAACCACCAATCTAGAAATTTCCACGGACATTGATGTAAGTCCACCAACACAACCCACTATACACCAATCTATTACTCCTTATTTTCAAGCAAAAAAAATAAATCGCCACACCAATCTCCATACTTTCAAAACCGTTATCAAGCCCAAAAATTGGAAATAGGCCGTTCCTTGGTTGATCTTTGTAGGGTACAAAAGCAAAGCAATTACCCCAAAATGAAGATTTACGAAATGGCACTACTATATAAAAACTAAGAGAATGCTTTTTTTGTTGGAATGCACCCAACCATTTCACAAAAAAACAACCACCTAAAACAAATTATAATACACCAATTCCCGTTCTAAAAAACGCTCAGGTTTGCCATTCAAATACTCGATAGCTTGTACCCAATTATTGCGATTATCCAGCCTACGCATAATTTTTATCACATCAATAACGCCACCCTCATCAATGGTAATTTCGCTAGGATGATTGTACTCGTCGTACTTTATTTTTTCTACTCGAACATCTTTTTTGGGGTGGTAATGGCTGTCTTGATTGGAGCGTGTTTCTACACGAATTAGTAAGCCGGCCTCATTGTACTGGTACAAAACAGTAGCCGCCAATTTGCCTTCTGCATTGTATTCTCTGTGGGTACAATCCATACGTCCCTCTTGGTCATAAGTAATTTCTATTCGATTAAACAACACGCCTGTAGCATTATAGGTACGAATGAGTGTAGGTCGTTGACGGCTATTCGTAACCACACGCCCCATGAAAGTGCCATCGGCCTTATAGTTCTCAAAGATCGTATCTTTGTACACAATTTTACTCTTGGGTTGATCGGCTCCATCCAGCAGTTGAAGTGTTGTAATATTCTTATCTCTACCAAAGTAGAGTTGACAATTGGTAGGCAGACGTTCATATTCATACTTTTGAGGTCTATCTAGTGTATTGGAGTACAATCGTTTTTTTACAATTTGCCCTCCTTCCTCTTGAGCCTTATAACGCTTAAAATGCAATTCTTTGACGAGGCCCTTGAGGTGCAACTCCTTGTGGTCGGTATATACCGGAGATTCACAGCCACTCCATACAATTAGAAGCAGATATAGGCCACCTATAGTAAGGTATTTTGACATTTTGGTAAAGATTCGGAGGGTAATAATGTAGAATTGTATAAGTTACTCATAATACGTCAATTTTCGCTCTACAAAGTACTCCAACTTGCCATTAACATATTCTAACGCCTGAATCCAATTGTTTTGCTCATCCAAGACATAAGTAATGGTAATTTCTTTGAGCAAACCACCATCATCAATAACAATCTTGATAGGATGCTCATACTCGTCATATTTAATTTTCTCTAGTCGAAATTGTTTTTTGGGATGGAAATTGCTCTTTTGGTGGGCTTGTGTTTCTACCCGTTTGAGCAGCGGATCATCGTAGAAATACTTGGTAACACCCACCAATTCCCCTTGGTGATTGTATTCGGTATGGGTGGCACTCTGCCCTGTTGCTGCATGATAAACCACCTCTACCTTATTGGCCAATTCCCCCGTTTTTAGATAGGTCTTGAGATAATGGGGTCTAGATCGGTCGTCTACACCTATATGCGCTTGAAACGCACCATCGGGGCTATACATGGCATACATGGTGTCGGAATACCTAAGCTCGTAATCCAATTCCCCAGTGCTCAAATACACTCCCAGCACTTCAATCATTCCGGCTCTATCAAAAGTCAACTTGCAATTGGGCGGCGTGCCCACATACTCATACAATTGGGGGCCATCCAATGCCTCCGAAACCAAGCGTTTTTTTATGATTTTTCCATCTATTTCTTGCGCTTTGTAACGCAACAATCGCATTTCCTTGACGGCTCCCTTGAGGTGGAATTCTAGATAATCATTCTGCTCCGACTGGCAACTGCTCAATAGTCCTGCAACTATAAAAATTAGGGCTATAATAAGGTACTTTTGCATCTTAGGAACAATTTAAAATAGGATGAGTAAATGCAGTAAGGTTGGCTCCTCTCCCGCTACACTACAAGTTAGTAACCATATCCTTTACGACTTAATAATACACCAACTCTCGTTCTACCAATTGTTTAGTCTTGCCATTGACATACTCAATCGCTTGTGTCCAATTCTTCTGCTTATCCAAGGTATACTCAATGGTAATAACCTTAATCACCCCACCTTCATCAATGATTACTTCACTGGGATGTTCGTAATCATCATACTTGATTTTTTCTATTCTAAATGGCTTATCAGGATAAAATCGGCTTTTTTTCTTGGTCGTCGTTTTTACCTGTCGCAACAATTCCTGCTCATAGTCATATTCTATTACTTTTATCAACTCTTTTTTATTGTTGTATTCCTTATGTACCGCACTCAAACCTTCTTCTTGTTTATAGGTAATTATGGTGCTATGCGTCAGCGCTCCAGAGGGCATGTAGGTATTCCTATAATGCGGTCGCCAACGATTGTCCATTTTCACCTGCCCCATCTTTTTCTTGTTGGGCATCGACAATTCCCAAATGGTATCTTGGTGCAGTATGGTATAGTGCAATTGGTCGGTATTGTCATACACCTCTAAGACCGAAATGGCTTGGTGTTCATCAAACTGCACCTTGCAATTGGGCGGTAAATCATCATATTCATACACTTGTGGCCCATCTAAGGCATACGAAACCAAGCGCTTTTTTTCTATCTTGCCCGCCTGCTCCTCTGCCTTGTACCGCCGAACACGCAACTCCTTGACCTTGCCCTTGAGATGGAGTTTTGTATGGTCATTGCGCTCTGTTTGGCAACTGCTCAACAACCCTAAGGCGATATACATAATGCTGAAAATAAGGTGCTTTTGCATGTTCTTGCAAATTTGAGGTAATAAAAGGAACAATACTAGGGAAATCTTGAAAACCTTGATAATTTAAAGATACGTTTTTTTGCTTGCTTGGGCAAATTGGGCAAGGAGGAGGGAATGCTTCCCTTCCTTGATTATTGCGTCCTTTCAGGACGCTTTGGTAAGTAATCCCAAAGCGGCCTGTAAGGTGGGGCTGTAATGGTGTGTTTCTAGGACGTAATAGGCTTGGGGTTGGGGTTTAGCGTTTTTTTATTTGGTAGTAGGGGGTCTTTCGTTCTCTGTCGAAAAGGGAATATTGTTTTGTTGGGTCTACGTAGTATTGTTGAGTTAGTACTTCTATTCCTGTGCAGTGTTGTTGCAGTTCTTGGAAGAAGTTGGGTGAGGATGTTTTTGCTCCCCTCAAGTCCGCTTGCCTCAAATCCGCTTCAATCAAATACGCTGCCCTCAAATCCGCTGCCCTCAAATCCGCTTCATTCAAATACGCTCCACTCAAAATCGCTCCACTCAAATCCGCTCCACTCAAATCCGCTCTAACAAAATCCACTTCATTCAAATACGCTCCACTCAAATCCACTCCGCTCAAATTCGCTCTATTCAATTTCGCTCTATTCAAATCCGCTCCATTCAAATTCGCTCCATTCAAATCCGCTCTGCTCAAATCCGCTTCATTCAATTTCATCCCCATCCCACCAAAAGTACGCAACAATGTTGCTACTCCGTCCTTCATTTCATTGCCCCACAAATCACCATTCGGCTCTTCCGCTCCTGCCAAATGCACAAAGACGAACCAAAAGCTCTTAAAACAAGCTTCCATTTTAACAAAAGGCGTTCTTTTATCCGATTTATCCGACTGAGCCGTATAAGTATACAAAAACTGATGCTCCAAGCAAAAGGGCAATGCCTGTTTCAATCGCTCTCGCACTTGCCTCCTCACTTCTAAATTTTCAGCTTGTATAATTTCCTTCATCATTTCCCTCATATTCTCATTCAAAGGCTTTTGAGCGAACAGCTCTGAAAATAGCTTCAAAACTGCTATATCGGAAGGATTTATTTTTACCAAATCCATAATTAGGTGCCATGAATGCTCTACGGCCAAGTATTCTTGCAAGGATTTGTGCAGGAATTCAATTGCTTGATTGCCTCTTAATCGCTCTGCTCCTTTTTGTTTTGATTTTTTAAAATAAAAAGCAACCAACAAATCTTTGGCGGCATCTTCCATCTTCTCGGTCGTATCAATACATTTATCATTGAGAAAGGCTTTGGTAACGGGTAAATCCTGAAAATCCTTGATGGTAATGTATTGTTGCTCGCTATTATAAATGGTAAAGGCTATTTCTTGCAACCACGCTCTAAATCGCTGCTGTACAGATTGTTCTGTTTGTAAACGAGCGTATTTTTCCAATTGCTCTTCTGCCCAATCCCTATTCATTATTCGATCAAACAATTGTTGGTAGATCATTGCACGGTTTACCCTTTGTTGTTCCAAGTCCATATCTGCCTTAGCAATCAAGTGTAGCAAAATGGGTTGTTCTATTAGTTCTCTAATAGGTTTTAGTTCATCATTATACTGTATATCTTCTAATTTTGAGGCGGTTAATTTAATATTGGGATGTTGCCTTTTATAAACAGATAACCATTGTTTTTGCTGTTCTAAGCTAAACGGTGCTAGTTTTAGAATAGTGGTTCTTCTAGTATCTACATCTTCTTCAATATTTAGATAATGATGTCGAGAAGTGAGTAAAATGGTTAGTTTTTTATTATGCTTTATTTTTTGTTCTAATGCCTTATAAAACTGTCTTAAATCTTCATTGGTTAAGCCATTGGACATATACAATTCATCCAGTCCATCCAAGATTAACAGCACAGGTTCTTTCCATTGTACTTGGAGTTGGTGTTCTTCCTTCAAATGCTTTTCGAGCACCTCAAAGGGTTTTTGAATCAATTGTACATTATCCTCTACATCACGGAGCCGTATTAGATATAGTTTTTTAGTAAAGTCATTATTATAGAGCAATTGATAAGATAAATAAGTACAAAGGGAGCTTTTACCTTGCCCCGGTTGCCCCAATAAAAAGATTAAACGCTGTTCAGCTTTTAGATTTAATGGAAATTCGTGCCTTAGCAGGCGTGCTAGTAGATAATCGTGTAGATTGCCGGTGTAATCTGTATATATTGGCATTACAAAATTGTAGTCTTGATGAAAAGACATAGATTTGCTATAGACCAAAAAATCAGGCTTAATATACAAATCCTTCAAGGTCAATTTAGCATCCTTCAAACAAGGCTCATTGACACGCTCGCTCAACTCCTCATAATAAACCTTCTGATGATACCGTGCTTCGTCAGCAGAGTTAAATGGATTTTGGAATACTTCAAAAATAGGTTTATAATAAATAGGATATTTATCCCACTCCAATCTTATTCTATCAGAAAAAATAGCTGGCAATTGCTCAATAATTTTAACAATTTTATCATCAGGAAGTAGAAGACCTATTAACCAGTGCCTTAATACAGGCTTTAAATCTTGTAAAGCAGGGAGTTCATGTGCAGTATTGAAAAAGTCTTTTGTAATTTGAACTTCAATATCTTCAAACTTTTTTCCCATTTCTTGGGCAATCAATAAAGCCTCATTTCTTGTACACTTTAGTTTTTCTCCTTTTAATAAGACTTCATTTACTAATGTAGCACAAGTTGATTCTATTGCATTTGAAATTAGATCAAATGCTCGATGACTAGGACTTCTAGTGTAATCAAGTTCATTAATAAACTTTTTTCCTCCTGTTATTCCAGCACTTATTGGATCTTTTGTACCCTCAAATACCAATAAAGTTTGAGTAATAGATTTAAAAAGTCCACTAATACCAATACTAGCACTTTTGTACCAAGCGTCTTTTTCGACATTCAATACAGTTAAATAAGGAGGAATTTTCATAAAAAACAAGAATTATAACACAAATATGCCCTACAAAATAGCGAATTTTAAGTTATGCCTGTCTTTTTGTTGGTATTATAATTACAACCCATAACAAGCCGTTTTTCTTTGTTATTCCAACGTTCCACTTTTTTTGCTACCTTTGCGCCCTTCCAGCCAAGCATTCTAATAAAAAACGGACAAAAAAGCAATGTTTGGTTGAACCATATATAGGGTACATTGTAATAGAGGAGGTAAGGCTTAAGGAACGGTCAAACGTTGTGTTTATGACCAACAAAAGACAAAAAATTAATCCTTAAAAAGAACTGATTATTATTGAAATACGTTACCTTTGTAGTCCTAGATTAGATTTAATCTAAATATAGAGAATACAAAGACAATTGATAAACCTAAGAGTATTATGTCTGACAAGAAATTAATTTACTTAGATAATAACGCCACAACACCCACCGATCCTAGAGTGGTAGAGGCTATGTTGCCTTATTTTACAGAGCATTATGGCAATGCTGCGAGTCGTAACCACCCCTTTGGCTGGGCGGCAGAAGGTGCTGTAGACAAGGCACGGGAGCAAATTGCTGATTTGATTGGAGCGGATCCAAGGGAGATTATCTTTACTTCTGGTGCGACAGAAGCGGATAACTTGGCTATCAAAGGGGTAGCAGAAATGTATAGCCGCAAAGGCAATCACATTATTACCTTAGAAACAGAGCACAAAGCGGTATTGGACACTTGCAAAAAGCTAGAAAAAGAAGGCTGCGAGGTGACTTACCTCAAAGTTGGCCGTGATGGTTTGGTTGATTTGGAAGCCTTGGAAGCGGCTATCAAGCCTACTACGGTTTTGGTGTCTGTGATGTTTGCCAACAACGAAATTGGTGTGGTGCAGCCTATGAAGGCTATTAGCGACATTTGCGCCAAGCACAAGGTGTTGTTTATGTCGGATGCGACCCAAGCGGTGGGCAAGATTCCTGTAAATGTAAAAGAATTGGGTATTCACCTGATGGCGTTTACTGGGCACAAAATGTATGGTCCCAAAGGGGTGGGTGCCTTGTACGTTTCTCGCAAATCGCCTCGTGTGAAGGTGACAGCCCAAATGGATGGCGGTGGTCATGAGCGTGGTATGCGTTCGGGTACACTCAATGTGCCTGCCATCGTGGGTTTTGGCAAGGCTGCCGAACTTTGCAAAGAGGAAATGGAATCGGAAGCAGAGCGTTTGGGCAAATTGCGTGACAAGTTAGAAACAGAGTTGATGAAGATTGAGGAGGTGGTATTGAATGGACACGATGAGTACAGAATGCCACACGTTACCAACTTGTCGTTCAAGCATGTAGAGGGCGAAGGTCTGATGATGACGTTTAACCAAAATATTGCCTTGTCTTCGGGTTCGGCTTGTACGTCGGCCTCACTAGAGCCTTCTTATGTACTCAAGGCATTGGGCTTGGGCGATGATTTGGCGCACTCCTCTTTGCGTATCAGCTTGGGGCGTTTTACTACTGAGGAAGATGTGGATTATGCCATCAAGGCTATTGCTGATGGGGTACACCACATGCGTGATTTGTCTCCTATTTGGGAAATGTACAAAGAGGGAATTGATTTGGATTCGGTAGAGTGGGCCGAGCATTAATCAACCATGCTTTAAGCTCTATTTATTTATTGGCTTCATTATGAAGCATTATTACTATTAACATACTTCAACTAAACATAATCTATTATGGCTTATTCAGAGAAATTATTAGACCATTTCAAAAAGCCTAAAAATGTAGGCACATTAGACAAAAATAAAAAGAATGTAGGAACTGGATTGGTTGGTGCCCCAGAATGTGGCGATGTTATGCGCTTGCAAATTGAGGTGGATGAAGCGTCTGGCATTATCAAAGATGCCAAGTTCAAAACCTTTGGCTGTGGTTCTGCTATCGCTTCTTCTTCGTTGGCTACCGAGTGGCTCAAGGGCAAAACCTTGGACGAAGCGTCTTCTATTGACAATATGGACATTGTAGAAGAATTGGAATTGCCGCCTGTAAAAATCCACTGTTCTGTATTGGCAGAGGATGCCATCAAATCTGCAATCAAAGATTACCAAAACAAAAATGAGCAAGCCTAATTTATTAGGTGTTCGTTGTAGAAACCATTCAGTATATGATATTTGTAACGGAAAATGCGAAACAGCAAATCGATACTATCCGAGAAAAAAACACCAAACTCAACGATGATTACTTTGTCCGTGTGAGTGTTACGAGTGGTGGCTGTTCTGGTTTGTCTTATAACATGGATTTTGACAATGAATCTCAGCCAGAAGATCAGGTATTTGAGGATAAGGGCGTGAAAATTGTCACGGATCTCAAAAGCTTCTTGTACTTGTTTGATTCTACCCTCGATTTTTCGGGTGGCTTGGATGGCAAAGGTTTTCACTTTACCAATCCTAATGCTTCACGCACTTGTGGTTGTGGCGAAAGTTTTGCCGTGTAATACAGTCATTCTTGCTAAGATATATCTAAGCTCTGTTTCCTTGGGAGGCAGGGCTTTTTTTTCCTAGTACACGCAGTTCACTTTGATTTTGTTTGATTTTTTGATGGCCTTGATTTCACATCTGCTACGGGAAATCAAAAAATCAAACCAATCACACTAATCCTGGTAAAGCTAGGCTTACAAATGAAAAAATCCCACTCTGCTGGACGCATTTCCTAGCACACGCTCTTCTCCTTGATTTTGTTTGATTTTTTGATGGCCTTGATTTCACATCTGCTACGGGAAATCA
>CAYULH010000026.1:16784-49775 GCA_964445645.1 uncultured Aureispira sp.
CTAATCCTGGTAAAGCTAGGCTTACAAATGAAAAAATCCCACTCTGCTGGACGCAAAGTGAGAATTTCTTTTACTGTGTATGGTTATGACCAACAAGCAATGATGATGTACTTAGATGCGAGTAACATCCACTGCATTGGGCCCTTTTCTTCCATCTTCAAGATTGAACGATACTCGATCATCTTGTGTAATTTCATCAACAAGACCATTTGCATGTACAAAGTAGTCTCTGTTTTCGTTGTCATCTTTGATAAAGCCGTAGCCTTTTTCGTCATTAAAGAACTTTACTGTTCCTGTATTGGTATGCATAATAAAAAATTTGTTGCCCTGTATAGAGCCTTTTAAAGAGTATAGACTGGGTTTGTAGTTTACAACCAAATCTGGTTTCATTGTATTATACGAAAATAGACCAAGATTAGTTTCATTTTGTAGTACTAACTCCTTAATTTTCTGTTAATTTTTTATTGACAACAAAATTTTAATAGAGTAAATACATTTAAGAACAACGAGTTTATTTGGCAAAACGTGCTCGGCGAATAAACCAATACCCCAACCCAAAGGCCAATAAGAACAATAGTGGTAAGAACAGGTTAATGAATTGCCACTTCAATTTCTCATCATAAGCACGCTCTTGGTCCAAAGGACGCAATTTGATTTGTTTATTTCTAGCCGCAATAATTCCCTTGCTGTCGATTAAATATTCCAAGCAATTCATCAAAAAATCTTTGTTGGCATATTGGTAGCCATCAAAGGGATTGACACCAAGCGGCAACGGCGTAGGACGGCGGCGATTTTTGGGGTCAAGGGCATTTTTGGCAATATCTCCATCCGATACCACAATCATCTTGGTAGGTTTGCCTTGTTCTACAAAAGGCTGGCCGAGTTGCTCTAGCCCTTGTCGCATTTCTGGGGTTACTCTATTCTTATAATAAGAACTAAAAGCCCCCTCTAATAGTACGGCGACATTTTGATTGCCCTTGGTAAAATCCTCTTGGCGCAAGCCTTTTTGCATAATATCTATGCTTACTCGAACAGGAGGAAATTGGACCTTGCTATAAGGCGAAGTACGGAGCAGGGGTGTTTTTTTGATGTAATTGCTGGTTTTGATGGTGTCAATACTGGCAGGATAACGGGTATCTACGAAATCCAAATTTTGTACAATCGGATGCGGAATAGTGTTGTTACCTGTTTCCTGTGCATCCAAGGGGGTCATGTATGGATAAGCCTTGGGGTGATAAAACCATTTGCGTCCTTCTATTTGTGGGCGTTCGGGCATGGGGCTTACATTGACAGGAATCACACTTGATTCCCAATCTAGCACCAAGTTGGGGTTAATTCGCACGCCGTAATTAAACAACAAATTATTAATATCCAATTGGTGTGCGGTAGGCATGTATACGCCCATTCGTTGGAGGCTATCCGACTCCATATTTAAGGCATCGACCAACCACAATACTTTTCCGCCTCGCATAATGTACTGGTCGAGCATAAACAAATGCTTTTCTGGAAAAGGGCGTGTAGGCTTAGGAATCACCACCACATCAATGAGCGTATCAATATGCGTTACTTTGCTCATATCCAAACGGGCAATGTCATAATACTCAAACATCGCCGCTTCCAAGCCATCGGTAAACGGGCGTTGCAGCTCGCCATGTCCCGTGGTGAGCACCATTCTGGGGCGTTCCTGAAAGGCCAGTTTTAGAATGGCATTGGCAATTTTGTATTCCAATAAATTGATAGAAGGGTTGATGGCCTCCATGCGTGTATAATCCTTGTTGTAACCGCCTGTTGTTTCTAATAAAGGCACCACACGCATCTGTTTTTGATAACGCAAAATGGCATAGGGAAACGCCAACATGGCCTTGCGGCTGTTGCCCCCTCGGGCCGATTGGGTCAAATTGATTGGATAAATGCCATCTTTTGCCAAGCGTTCGCCATTTTCAATATTCTCCTCCTCGGTGCCGCTCATAGGATTAATCCAACGCACCTGAATATTGCTGTTGCGGCTTCGCAACTCACTGAACAAATCCTCTGTAGCACTCTGCAAACGCTTAAAAGAGGAAGGAAACTCCCCTTCTAATAATATTTCTACGGTCAATACTTCCTCCAAATCCTCTACCAATTCGTAGGTAGCTGGATTGAGTGTAAATCGTTTATCTTCGGTTAAATCAATACTACTGTAATAAAAGCCTGATAGAATATTTATCAATACCAAACTGGCCAACAATAGCAATAAACTCACTACTGATTGAGCAAAACGAGATCCTTGCATGGAATATTTTTCTTATTCTATTTTATAATAACAAATCACGAGGTATTTCCCTCACTCCTACCATTTGCGTTTTTCGAGTGCGAACTTGGTGCCTGCCAAAAAGGCGGTAATCATACTCAAAAAATAAACCACATCCCTAGAATCGACCAGCCCACGACTAATAGAATCATAATGGTAACTAATTCCCAAGCGTTCTACCACTGCATCCAAACTACCATAAAATACAGAGAGACGAGACAATGCACCAAATGCTTCGTAAAAGAACCCACAAAAAAACAGCCCCAACATAAAAGCAATAATTTGATTGCTCGTGAGCGAGGAACAAAAGACTCCAATAGCTACAAAAACAGCCCCTAGACCAAACAAGCCTATGTACGAACCCCAAGTCGCCCCCACATCCAAATTTCCCTTGGGCATTCCCAATTGAGCAACCGAATAGTAATATATAAAAGTAGGTAGAATAGCCAACAGCACCAAGAAGGTAGAAGCGAGGTACTTGCCCATAATAATTTCCCAATCCGAAATAGGCCGAGTAGCCAACAGCTCCATGGTTCCTGTTTGGGTTTCCTCAGCAAAGGTTCTCATGGTAATGGCTGGAATCAGAAATAGAAAAATATAGGGGGCCATTCTAAAAAAAGACCCTAAATCTGAAAATCCATAGGTAATAACACTGTAATCGGGAAACACCCACAAAAACAAGCCAGTAGCTACCAAAAACAGGGCTATGGCCAAATAACCAATAAGAGAACTGAGGAATAAGTTGACTTCTTTTTTGAAAATACTAATCATACTGCTGTAATCGCTGTGTTATAAATGTCGGGGAACAAAAGTAGGGAACCCAAGAGGGCTTCGGAAGCAAATCGAGTTATTTTTTCTTCTTTTTATAACGTGTAAGATACTACTAAGAGTATACAATAGGGCAGCAAGTCAAAAAGTTATATTTTCTATTGTTGAGAAGGATTCCATATTGGGTGGCGTTCATTGTAGATTTTGATACTTTTGAACAATTTTTCTTGGGCTTCTTGTTCTGACAAACGCTCTATACTCTTCATCAAGCGGGTATCGTCTTGCGCCCATTGCTTAAAATTGGCTACAGAGTAGGGTTTTAACTCGCCTGTCTCAAACAACATCAATTGCTTCACTAGGCGGCGTTCTCTATTGACCACCGTTCGCCCTCCTACCCGTGCTCCAGAGTAAGGATTATAAATAGGCATTTCCACAGCTCTATCTTCGATAGAGGGATAATACAAATAGCATATACGTCCTAGTATGTGGTATTTGACAAAATACACCACGCCATCCTTGCCCGATGGATGCACTTTCATATAGGGTACTCCCTTGACACAAATTCCCCAAATATTATCCAAACTCTTAAGGGCAGAGCCATCCAATTGGCTCATCGTTTTATCAGATAAAAACAATAAGTTCTCTTCCCTATCCAATTGATACGCAAAATTGGGCAAATCATAGAGCTTAAAGCTGGGCTGATTCTCCTTTAGGTCTTGATGACTTTGGTAAACTCCATCCTCAAAATCCTGTTGTTGTTTTTTGTTAATTTGGGCAGTTGATGCGGTATAACCCAATAGGCATAAACTCACCATTATTATACTAGAAAAAAAATAATTCATCTGTTCTTAATTAAGTTCTACTAAAGCAGCAGTATCCAATATCGCCTGTACGTGCAATGATTCATTACAAAAATAAACGTCTGAAACCAAAACAAGGTCAATCCAAAACACTTATTTCTCACGGGGATATAGACTCACCAAAAAAACAACGGCCTTTTCGGAGCTATCGCCAATCCGAACCACTCCCCCACGATATGCAAAACTAGAATCAAATTCAATACCGAAAAAAGCACTGTTGTCTACCGCAAACAGACGATCGCCTACATACCAACTGGTAGAACTACTCGGAACATACATAGGATTGAGTTGATAGGGACTAAGTGTAACAGGTTGCTTAGAGAAAAACCCTTCAAATTCTCCTCGACTAGCTGTTGCGAACAGTACCAAGGCTATATTTTGGCTATAAAGGTTTTTTTCTGTTTCCGAAGACATGGGATTGATGTACGAAAAACGGCTGGTATTATCCATTGCCAAAAAATCTCGGCACATCAACTCTCGCAGCAATTGCACCCGATTACTAGCCGTCCAATTGGCACCTTCTAAGGCAAAAGAAGGAACATCTGTATGAATTTGGGCACAGAGGGAACCTTGAGCAATCAATTGTTGCCCCCAAACTACCACCGCCAACAATACTATGAGTCCTCTTCTTATTAGCATTTACTTCTGTTCTTACTATAATAATACGCCAACTACTTTGTCAAAGCCTATTATTAAAATAAGAAAAAAACACCACAATTTTATAAAAAACTCACAATCAGATGAAACCGTTACAATTTATAACACAACAATGCCCTGTATGGCAGCTTCTACACACCAATACAGGGCATTATTCTTATAACAAAAAGAAAAGTAGTTCTAAGCTTGCTCCTCTACCAATGCTTTGGCTGCTTGCAGGGCAGCATCAAGGCCAGCAGGATTCTTGCCACCAGCAGTAGCATACACCGGCTTGCCGCCGCCGCCGCCATTGACGTGCTTGGCAATGGCTTTCACCAATTTGCCTGCATGAAACTTGTCCGCCAAAGCACCATCTACCGAAACAGTCAATAGAGCTTTGCCCTTATTTTCGCCCCCCAATACCAATACCAAATTGGGTACAGATTGGTGCAAGCTGTTGCTCAATTGCTTCAAACCATCTTTGGAAACAATACTGGTAGTGGCTCCCAAGAAATTGAAGCCACCAATAGCCTGAACTTTTGCTTCCAAGTCACCTTTGGCTAATTTAGCTTCTAGCAAGGCCATTTTTTCCAGCTCTTTTTGCATTTGCTTGTTGCTCTGTAGCAAATCCGCCACGGCCTTGTCCAAATCCTTTGGATTTTTGAGAGCCTGACGAACTGCTTGTAGTTGGGCTGCTTCTTTCTGCACGTAGTCTAATGCTGCCTGTCCTGTCAGTGCCTCGATTCTACGAATGCCAGAAGCAACAGAGCCTTCGCTCACAAGCTTAAACAAGCCAATTTCGCCTGTAGCTTTGACGTGGCAGCCCCCACACAATTCCTTAGAGAAAGCATCATCAAAGGTGATGATACGCACCGATTCGCCATACTTCTCTCCAAACAACATCATAGCACCCGATTCACGTGCTTCTTCTAGTGGCACATTATTTTCTTCTTTTAATGGAATATTGGCGCGAATCTTAGCATTCACAATCGTCTCCACTGCTTTTATTTCCTCATCGGTCATTTTGCCATTGTGAGAAAAATCAAAGCGCATTTTTTCTGGAGCTACATACGAGCCTTTTTGCTGTACATGAGTGCCTAATACCTGACGCAGCGCCGCATGAGCCAAGTGAGCCACCGAGTGATTTTTTTCGGTCAAATGGCGTTTTTGGCTGTTGATTTCTGCTTTGACTTGCTCCTCCATTTGGCCAGGCAAATTTTTGACCCAATGCACAATGAGGTTGTTTTCTTTTTTGGTGTCAATGACTGGCACTTTTTCCTCACCAAACCACAACAAGCCCGTGTCGCCTACTTGTCCACCCGATTCTGCATAGAAGGGAGTTTCATTGAGTACAATTTGATATTGCTCCTTGCCTTTGGCACGCACTTTTCTGTATTTTAATACTCTACTATTGGTTTGGTGCTGGGTATACCCCACAAAAGTCACATCTTGCTCATCCGATAGTACCACCCAATCATCCACCTCTTTTTTAGCATCTGCTTTAGAACGTTCCTTTTGTTCTTGCAGGGCAGCCTTAAAGCCTTCTTTATCTACGGCATAACCTTTTTCTTGCGCCAATAAAGCCGTCAAATCAAAAGGAAAGCCATAAGTATCCAACATCGTAAAGGCATCTTTACCACTAATGGTATTATTCTTTACTTCCAAGCCCTCAAACAACTTCAAACCACGCTCCAAGGTCTTCAAGAAAGCTACTTCCTCTCCCTTGATGGTGTCCATGAGCATTTTTTCCTGTACTTTTACCTCTGGGAAAATCGTATCAAAGGAATCGGCCAAGGTAGGAATGAGGGTGTAAATAAAAGGTTCTTGAATATTCAGGAAGCTGTAGCCATAACGCACTGCACGGCGCAAGACTCGGCGCACCACATAACCAGCTCCTGTGCTGTCAGGACGTTGCCCATCGGCAATAACCAAGGCCACCGCACGAATATGATCGGCAATCACACGCATGGCAATATCTGATTTGGCTTCTGGTGCATAAGAATTGGCATAAGCAATACCCGATTTCTTTTCTATCAATTGTATTAATGGTTGGAACAAATCGGTATCGTAATTGGAGGTTTTGCCTTGCAATGCCATAGCTACACGCTCCAAGCCCATGCCTGTATCAATGCACTTATTGGCCAAGGGCACCAAAGAACCATCTGCAAGGCGATTGAACTGCATAAAAACCAAGTTCCAAATTTCAATTACCAAGGGGTGGTCTTCGTTCACCAGTGTACGGCCATCAACCTTGTCACGTTCTGCTTGTGGGCGAATATCAATGTGAATTTCGGAACAAGGGCCACAAGGGCCTTGGTTGCCCATTTCCCAGAAGTTGTCTTTTTTGCCAGCACGCAGGATGCGATCTTTAGCAATCCACTCTTGCCACAGCTCAAAAGCTTCTTCATCAGCCTCTGTCCCATCTTCGGCATCTCCTTCAAAAACGGTAACATACAAACGATCCTTGTCCATACCATATACCTTGGTCAATAATTCCCAAGCCCAAGCAATGGCCTCTTTCTTAAAATAATCGCCAAAAGACCAATTGCCCAACATTTCAAACATAGTTTGGTGGTAACTGTCACGCCCTACATCTTCCAAGTCATTATGCTTGCCCGATACCCGCAAACATTTTTGTGTATCGGCTACACGAGGGGCTATAGGCGTTTCATTGCCCAAAAAAGCATCTTTGAATTGCGCCATTCCCGAATTCATGAACATCAAGGTAGGGTCATTCTGATTCACAATAGGCGCAGAGGGCACGATCTTATGATCTTTGCTCTCAAAAAAATCTAAAAACTTTTGGCGAATTTCTTTTACCGTCATCATCTGTATATTACTATTATAGTAGTGCTTGTATCATTTCTATAAACAACATGAAAACACAAACAATTTTTTGCCTGTGTTGCCGTTTTATCTAACGAATGTAAATATAAAAAGAACCAACGAGTTTATACACTTTTTATAAAATACCGTGTTCATTTGTAACCATTTGGTTAATTTTTTTATTAATCACAAAAAAATTACTCCTCTTGGTTGAAACAAAAAAGACTACAGTTCTATTCAACTTTTTGATTAAATCTGGTGTTGTTATTGTCATTAACAACTCAAAAACAAGTAGTTATACACTCAAAACCCTTCTTCTTTAAAACCAACATATCTTTGGCAGAAAGAATAGGTTTCAAAATTTTATTTTAAACAACATAAAAGCGAAACAATATTGTGTATAACAAGAGGTTTAAAACCAATTTTATGCACCTATAAGCAGCTCAAAGTATTTCTTTCAAAATTTGGAGATATGGATCTTTTCTGCTTAAATTCGCTAATAATTTTTACGACAACTTCTCGAAATTGCAAATTGTTCGTTTAATTAAAAACAACTGATAACATCCTCATGGGAAAAGAAAAGTACATTTATAATAAGCATACCTTACGTTATGAGAAGGTAAATTTATCCTTAAAACAACAGATTTTGCGTGGTGTAGCAGCTACGGCATGTATTGCAGGATATACCGCGCTTATTTTTGCTTTATCTCCAAACAAAAGTACTGCTGGGCAAGCCAAGGAATTGGCATTGATGAAACAGAAGTATGAGGCAATGAACTATCAAGTAGATAAAATGAGTACTGCTTTGCTCAACCTTCACGATAGAGACGATGCCATTTATAGGCAAGTGCTCGAAATGGAACCTACCGATCAGGGAATCTGGGAAGGTGGCCGTGGCGGAAGCGATAAGTATGCTGATTTACGCAATCTCTCTGATAGTGAACTACTCATTGCCACTAGCAAAAAAATCAACAAACTGAGACATCAACTATCGGTCTCTGCACAATCTCAAGACGAAATCATCCAAAGAGCCAAAGACAAGGAGAAAATGTTGGCTGCTATTCCTTCGATTCGTCCTATACGTCACCTCAAGAAAAAAATTGGCCACCTTTCAGGTTTTGGCTATCGTACCCACCCTGTGTTCAAAACACGCAAAATGCACACTGGAATGGACTTTGGCGCACGCAAAGGTACGCCTATCTATGCTACAGGGAATGGCAAAGTGGTTCGTGTAGAATATAAGAAAACGGGGTATGGTAAGAATGTAGTGATTGACCACGGTTATGGCTACAAAACACTCTATGGCCACATGTCCAAAGTAAAATGCAAAGTTGGTCAAAAAGTAAAACGTGGTGAGGTTATTGGTTTGGTTGGAAGTACAGGTACATCTACTTCTCCACACGTTCACTACGAAGTAGTTTACAAAGGCAACAAAATCAATCCTTTGCCCTTCTGCTTAGATGGATTTACACCAAAAGAATACAAGGATTTTGTAACTGCTGCAACTGCCGAAAATCAGGCCATGTCTATAGAGTAGTTATTCTGATATAATTAAGTATAAATACAAGAAGAGTGATTTTGATTGGTATCAGAATCACTCTTTTTTTGGTGTAACAAACTTTTTATATTTTCTACAAGCACTTCGATTGGCCTTTCGGTATGTACAAAAGAAATTTGCTTCTATTTCTATTCAAACTAACAAAATTTTCATACAGATGTCCACCCTACACCAACTCGCCATAGGACTTGGCATTAAAGAAAAAACACTCTTGTCTTGGAATAAGAACTTCAAGATTATGCCACTGCAAGACGAGCAGGGCAATAAAATTTATTCAGATGCCCAAAAACAACTGGTTTTGCGTATCCACCACCTCATCAAAGAGCGTGGTTTTACCATTGCTGGCGCTAAGAAAGAACTCAAAAAGCCCGACTTTCACGAGCAGCGTGAACGCACCATTGAGGAATTGACCACCATCAAGGGCTTTCTAAAAGAACTCAAAGCTAGTTTGGACGATTGAGTGGATAATAGGTAAAACCTACTTATCCAACTCGTAACGATCTCTGTACTTTTCGTTGAGGTCTTTTTGCTTATTGCCCAAATCCACTGGCTTGCCCGCCATGTAAGCCGCCGTGACTACCGAAGTACGCATATCCAACAAATCGCCCTTACTTACCAACAGGGTAGCCTCTTTGCCTACCTCTAGGCTTCCTACACGCTCCTCTACACCCAAAATTTTGGCCGTGTTGAGTGTCAAGGCCGTTAGTGCCGCCTCTTTATCCAGCCCAAAAGCCACCGCTTGCCCTGCCTGAAACATCAAATTGCGGGTGTTCCAGCTGCCCTGATTGCTCTGCGAAAAAGCAAACGGAATGCCCTTGGCTTGCAACAAAGCAGGGGTTTTGTAGGGCTGGTCAATATCGCTGTCTTCTCGGCGTGGCAGGCTTTGCACATCACCCAAAATAACTGGAATATCATTTTCCTTGATAAAATCGGCCACTTGCCAAGCTTCTGTAGCACCCTGCAATACAATATCTACCCCATAAGGTTTTAGCAGTTTTATGGCATCCATAATAGCACGGGCATCATTGACGTGTACCACTAGTTTTTTTTCTTTGGCAAACAAGGCTTTCATGGTTTCAAACTTAATGTTCTTATGCTCAACTTTTTCTTTTTGGGCATAAGCCTTGGCCGCATCAAAGTACACTCGAATGGCTTCGAGTCCATCCATGTATTTTTGGTTGCGTTCAGTTCCTCCGGGGCTGGCCCACCAACCCTTGTATATAATTCTGGAGGGCCAAGCCAAGTGTACACAATTATCCAAGGCAAAAGCAGCATCCTCCCAGTTATCGGCTTGAGTGTACACCAAGGAAGATTGCCCAGAAAGGCGACCGCCTTCGGGTACAATTTGTGCCAACAAAATTCCATTGGAACGAATCGTGGGCGTTACATAAGAATCGGTATTATAAGCAATTATAGAACGAATATTGGGATTAAAACGCCCCACCTCGGCATAATCTCTAGTGGCACGCACGGCCTGAATTTCTTCCAATCCTAAGCGTGTGTTGGGGGCAATAAGGCCGGGGTACAAATGCTGCCCTTTGCCGTCTACAGTTGTTTTGTATTTGGAGGGAGCTTGCTCATCCTGCTTTCCCACCCAATCAATTTTTCCTTTGTTAATGCCCAATTGTCCATTTTCGATTACAGTGCCGTTGCCCACATGAATGGTCACATTGGTATACAAAAGGGAATTATCTTGGGCTGTGCTAGTGGTTAGTGCTAAACAACTTATTATTAGAATACTTAGAAATGTTCTCATAATTATGATAATAATAGCTAATGCTATTTTAGAATTTGATAAAAGAAAAAGTTTGAAGGGCTTGTCCCTCTTGCTGGTAGCTCACCCAGTATGTTCCTTGGGGCAAGTTGGGCAAATCCAGCCATTGGCTGCCTGCTCCTTGCATTGCTTGTTGCCAAACCACTTGCCCTAGTGCATTGCTAATGAATAGTTGGCTTGTCTGTGCCTGCTCCCATTGCAACCGTGTTCCTTGTCCCAATACTTGCCAATTTTGAATATGCTGTATAGGATTGGCTAGAGTTGGTTGATGGGTATAATTGGAGCTAAACGGTCGGAAAAAATTCCAGATTTCTACACTGGCATCTACATCCATATTGGTATTGCCATTGATAATAATTCCTGAACCCGGCCAACTGTGTCCACCATTATTTACCCGAATTAGATGTACAGGCACATTAGATCCTGTTTCATAAACAATCAACTCTGCATTGGAACCATCTGTTGATACTATATTGGGATAAGCTGTTGTAGTGCTGTTACTTGTTAAGCCATTGCGACCACGCCAATGATTGACCAAAACAGTTACCCCCAATAAACCTGCATTGCCAGCATACGGTACCACTATATCTGCTGTTCCATGAACGTGCATAACAGGCATAGCAGCTACGGCTGTACAATTGCCATACTGCAACCAGCTCATAGTTCCTGCCACACTGGCAATAGCCGCCATGCGCCCATTCAAATCACAAGCCAAGGTATTGCTCATAATGCCGCCATTGGATAAGCCTGTTGCATAAATTTTCTGTTGGTTGATGGTATAATTGGCAGCAATGCTATCCAACAATTTATTCAGAAAACCCACATCATCAATGCCCGTAGCATAACCCGAATTCCATTGGCGTTGGCCCGACAAATCGGGCAGCCCTTCTGGATAAGCCACAATAAAGCCTGCGGTATCGGCGATACTGTTCATCTGGCTTAATGTAGCTTGTTGGGCAGCATTGGAGCCATAGCCATGCAAGTTCAGCACTACGGGGCAAGGTTGGGCTGTGCTATAATTGGCAGGGATGTACAAGGTGTAGGTTCTTGTAAGGCCATCGTGCTGTAGAGTGCCATTGATGCTCTGTGCCGCCAACCAACTGCCGCACCACCAACAAATTATTAATAAAAAATAATACTTCATCCTTCGTTACTTTTGCAGATTGGCGTTCGTACCATTTACATCCACATTATAATCTATAAAGTTATTGCAATCGGCATCCCCACAATGGTAATGTTTCTTTTTCTGGTAAATGGCTGGTTGCGTTTTGACTCCTTCGGCTTTGGCGGTCAGCATTTTTTGGATGAGGCGGTTGCGCTCTTCCTTAATGGCTTGGCGTTTCTTTTCATCGGCCGTTTTATCAAACAAACACACGCCATCTACAAAGGTCTTTTCTACTCTGGCATAAATAGAGAGTGGATTATCCGACCACAAGACCACATCGGCATCTTTGCCCACTTTGATAGAACCCGTATGGTCATCCAAATGCAGCAATTTGGCAGGGTTGTGCGTCACCATATTCCAAGCATCTACTTCAGACATGCCGCCATACTTGACCGCTTTGGCTGCTTCTTGATTGAGACGGCGGCCCATTTCGGCATCATCCGAATTGATGGCAACCACCAAGCCCATTTCATTCAGGATATTGGCATTATAAGGAATGGCATCAATCACCTCATATTTGTAGGCCCACCAATCAGAAAAGGTAGAAGCTCCTGCCCCATGTTCTTTCATTTTGTCGGCCACTTTGTAGCCCTCCAAAATATGGGTAAAGGTATTGAGGCGAAAGCCATATTTTTCGGCGATACGCATCAGCATGGTAATTTCGCTTTGCACATAGGAGTGGCAAGAAATAAAACGTTCCTTGTTGAGAATTTCTAGTACAGCCTCCAAATCCAAATCACGGCGCACGGGTTTGCCCGCCTTCAAGGCTTCGCCATACTCCTTGGCACGGGTGAAATAATCTTCGTACACTTGCTCTACGCCCATACGGGTTTGCGGAAAGCGGATTCGAGCATGAGGCCCCCAATTGCTCTGCTTGACATTCTCCCCCAAAGCAAACTTGATAAAACCATCGGCCTTGTCGTTTTTGATGGCTTCGGGCAAGCTGCCCCAACGAAATTTAATCACGGCCGATTGGCCGCCAATGGGATTGGCCGAGCCGTGGAGCAATTGCGCCCCTGTTACGCCGCCCGCCAATTGGCGATACATATTTATATCTTCAGAATTGATAACATCGCCAATTCTTACCTCGGCCGAGCTGGCTTGTGTGCCTTCATTGACCCCATAATTGATACAAATGTGCGAATGTTCGTCAATAATGCCTGCCGTTAGGTGTTTGTTGGTGCCATCTACTACTGTTGCGCCATTGGCTGTTAGATTTTTGCCTATTTTTTTAATTTTTCCGCCTTCTAATAATACATCTGTATTGCTTAGGTTTCCTTTTTTCTCTCCTGTCCATACGGTTGTATTTTTGATTAGAACTTTCTCCAATTGAGGCACTTGATCGGGGGTATAGCCATAAGACGACCAAGGGTATAGGACTGGCCCTAATTCCTCTATTTTTACCAATTCAGGCAGTTTGGACGTATCGGGTTCTGCATCTTTTACTTTGGTGGCTTTCCAATTGCTCCAGTTGCCTTTGGAATCAATGGCTTGTCCAGCCCAAGTGGTGGCTGTTACCTCGCCCGAGATGCGATACGTAGCTTGCACTTTCTTGCTGGTATCTTTTTCGGGAGTGAAGGTAAACGAAAGGGTATTGTTGGCTAAGGTATGCTTGAGTTTGGTTTTCTTGCTGGTGTCTTGCTCATTCAATAGGTATAATTCGGGTGCGGTAGCCGTTCCTTTTACATTGACTTTGTAATTTTTGTTATCCAAAGCCAATTCGTAAGTACCCCGAATATCCAAGTTGTTCATATCCTTAATAACATAGCCTTTGCCCTTGACCCAATTGTGGTAAATCACTACTTTTTCTTGTAGAATATTATCAGAAGTAATAATAAAATTGGCCCATTTGCCTTTTTCTAAAGTACCCAAATAAGCATCTGCTTTGATTAGACTGGCAGGCACCGTAGTCAGTGCCTCCAACAATCGTTGCTCAGACAAGCCATGTTGGTACGCCTTTCGAGCAAATTTCCAAAAGTCTTTTTTGTCCTTGGTTAAGCTGGCGGTGAGGGCAAAGGTGATGCCTGCTTTTTCTAGGCGAGCAGGGTTGGTGGGAGCCAATTCCCAATACTTCATTTGCGTAAGCGTCACTTCCTCAGCATCATAAGGGTCGCTCACATCATAGGGTTTTGGGAAAGCCAAAGGCACCAAAATAGGCGCCTTAGAAGCTTTGATGGCCTCCAGACGCAAAAATTCGTCGCCTCCGCCACGAATAATGTACTGCACGCCAAACTCATCGCCCACTTTGTCGGCACGCAAAAAATCTAGTCGATTGTGTGCCTCAAAAAACTGTGGCAATCCCTGCAAGGCATTCCAACGCTCCAAGGAAATATTGTAAGTTTGGTCTTTGGCCTGTTCCTTATACCATTGCCCGTCATAATAGGTTTGGCGCAACAAGGCCACGGCTCCCATTCTCGAACTGGGATAGTTTTGTTGAGAAATACCCTTATAAAAAGAATAATGAGCAGAAGCTTCTCCATTAAACACCAAATCATGTTCTTTGCCCTCGCCTAGCGCCACCAATGCGCCACTGCCCCGTGCCATGCCATCTCCTTGGTGGGTCAGCACTGTGCCAAACCCCAAGGCACGCCATTCCTTGGCCTGCTTGGCATCTACTTGCCACAGTTCGGCCCCATCTTGCTCTGGTTTCAGGGCTTCGTTCCAACTATAAGCACCTGCTGTACTCGACAGCATTTGAGGCAAGGGGGAGGTTTTTGTTTTGCGCGTAGGTTTGGCAATGCCATAGCTGCTATACAATTCAATAAAAGAGGGATAAATGTACTTGCCTTGCAAATCCATTACAATGGCATCCTTAGGAATAGTAATGGCGGTTCCTACCGCCACAATTTTTCCTTTTTTTATTAATAAAGTGGCTTTTTCCAGCTTTTGACTGGGCGTAACATAAATGGTGGCATTGGTAAAGGCATAATGCCCGTCCCGTTCATCATACACGCCATTTTCTGGAAAAGTAATGGGATTTTGACCTAGCAATAGACTTCCAAGAAGCAGCAAGGTGCCTAAGAGCAACCATCTCATAACGAAGGATTGATTGAATTTGAGAATAGATTTTATTCCTCCCACAAAATTGCCGTTCTTTGTACAATGGAAGGGAGCTTGCAAAACAGTTTTCCTTTTTTTTCTTGTTTTTCTACTATTAGAACCTTTATCTATGAGTAGCTATATTTGGTATCAACAATCAAAAATTGCCTATCAGTGTTGTGGACAAGGTACTGTTTTGGTGCTTTTGCACGGCTTTTGCGAAGATAGCACGATGTGGGCAGATTTAGTGCCTCTTTTGTCAAAAAAGTATCGTGTTTTGACGATTGATTTGTCTGGTTTCGGGCAGTCTGATCTTTTGAAGGAAAGCAGTATTGCGGGCATGGCTCGTGCGGTTTATGCCGTTTGTGCCGCCCAAAAAATAAACCATGCTGTTGTAATTGGGCATTCTATGGGCGGTTATGTTGGTTTGGAATTGGCGGCACAGTACCCCGATTTTTTGCTGGGCTTGGGCTTGTTGCACTCGCATCCTTTTACTGATTCGGAAGAAAAAAGCAACAACCGCCTCAAGACCATTGCTTTTGTAGAACGGCATGGCATTGCACCTTTTGCTGGGCAATTTGTTCGCAATTTGTTTCCTCCTGCCTTTGTGCAGGCACACAAAACAATCATAGAGGACTTGATTCACCAAACTAGTTTGCATCATTCTGATGCAGTAGTGGCTGCTTCCAAGGCCATGATTGAGCGCAAGGACCACCGTGCTACGCTACAAGCCTTGGATTGTCCTGTGCTCATGGTAGTAGGCACAGCCGACAATGCCATTGCCCTGCCAATCAGTCTGGCTCAATTGGCCTTGCCTAATATAGCTAGTGTACATATTCTGGAGGGGGTGGGACACATGGCACATTTGGAAGCTCCTGCGGAGACTTTAGAAATTATGGTTGATTTTTTGGAGTTTTGTGGGCATCATTCTTCTTTATCTACATCATTAACAACATAAAAAAACATGTATCATATCCTTGGTTTATTGGGGCTGGTCGCTTGTCTAGCTTTCACCGCTTGTCAGGAACGACCTGAGGGCTGTACCGATCCTCGTGCCATTAATTTTGATCCTGAGGCAGACGTGTTGTCGGAGGTGGGTTGCAATTATTATCAATTGGAGATTGCGTGGCAGCATTATTCTCAAAATGCCCCCAATGATACGCTCAGAATGGGCAATTGGCTGACGGATAATGCTGGTGAATTCTTCTTTTTGGAGCGTTGCAATTGGTTGGGTAGCGAGGTACAATTGCAAGCAGTTGGGCGTACCACGGTTTCTACTTCTCCTAAAAATATTCTGTTGTATAAAAATGACGGCACGGCTACCGAGGTGGAGGATAATTTCTTTGTGATGGCCTTGGATAATTTTACGGCCAATGCAGCTGGTTGGTCGGAGTTGGGCGATTTTGGGCAATTGTATTTTCAGGTGGGTATTGATGCCAATTTGCAAGCCGTGAACCCCAGCAGAACGCCTGTGAATGCACATCCACTTTCGGCCACGGCTGTTCCTTATTTGTACGATAGTACACAAACTGCTTTTAGCAGTTTGGAGTTGGTGGCCGTGCAGCCCAATAATAACAACAATAGGATTGAAATTCGCTTGGCGGATGTGTTCAACTTTGCCTTCCCTTATGGTGTTCAAGTAGTGGATGGGGAAAATGTGCCGATTAGGATTCGCCTCAATTATGATGTGTTGTTTAGTGGGGTTTCTTTTAGTAATGATTCGGTAGCCACCATTCAAGATAAATTGCGCCAAAATATTCCCTTGGCTTTTTCTGTTTATTAATTTTTTGCACACATTATTATGAACTATATCTACTGTCTTTTGGCTTGTTGCTTATTGTTTTCTTGTTCTGATTCTAAACCTACTAAGGATACTGATTCTAAACTAAAAAAAGATCAATTGGTGGGCGAAACGATGGGCACGACCTTTTCTGTGTCTTATTTGTATACAGAAGAGCAAGATTTGGCGACTCCGCTCACGGAACTCTTATTGGATTACAACCAAGCGGTTTCTACCTACATCAAGGATGCTGATATTTCTTATGTTAATAGAGGTAAGGATAGTGTGATGGTATTGGCGGCTGATAATTATCTGATTGAGAATTTGCGTATGGCCAAGCAGGTCTATGAGCAAAGTGAAGGCTGGTTCAATCCCTGTGTGATGCCTTTGGTCAATTATTGGGGCTTTGGTTATACCAAAAAGAAAATGATTACGCAAGTGGATAGTGCCACGGTAGATAGCTTGTTGGCTTTGGTGGATTTTGAAAGCATAAAATGGGAAGCTATGGGCGATAGTGTGCGCCTCACTTGGCGGCCTCGGGTGCAATTGGATTTGAGTGCCTGTGCCAAAGGCGATGCAGTAGATCGGGTCTGCGCTACCTTGGATGGCTTGGGCTATGCCCATTATTTTGTAGAAATTGGCGGTGAGGTGCGTGCCAAAGGCCACACCATCAATGGCTTTCCTTGGCGCACGGGAATTCGCCAACCCAAAGAGGGCAGTGCCGTCAATGCCTTGCAAGTGGCTGTCAATCTCTCGGATATGGCCTTGGCTACCTCGGGCAATTATGAAAATTATTATGTCGATGAAGCCACAGGCACCAAGTATGCCCACACCATCAATCCCCACACAGGCTACCCCGAAAAAAACACCTTGCTCAGTGCTTCGGTGTTTGCTCCTACCTGTGGGGAGGCCGATGCCTTTGCCACGGCTTTTATGGCTATGGGGCTGGAAAAGGCTTTTGCTCTGGCCGATAGCTTGCCGCAATTGGAGGCGTATTTTGTGTATAGTATGCCAGATGGGACGTTGGCGACACGCCAAACGGGGAAGGTGCAGGGGTATTTGGTGGAGTAGGGGTTGGTCATACTTAAATAAAAATAAGTAGTCTCTAAACTGAGGCTCTGCCGAACCGTAGGGGCAGGACTGTTAAGTTCTAATTGTCAACGCTCCAAAAGACGAATCCCGAAGGGATGATTTAATGATTGATACAGTGTATCAATTGTTAAATTGCCCTGAAAGGGTGATATTATCGTCTTGTAGGGGTAATAATGACACCCTTTCAGGGTTGAATTCGTATTATTTATGTTATTACTACAATCATTTCACCCCTTCGGGGTTTTTCCAATAACATTCATATTAGTTTTTTTTAGAACTTAACAGCCCTGCCCTTCGGGATTCATTCCACGCCCCCATCAACAAATAATAAATCTGCCTTCCTTTGGATAACATTCTTCATTTATTTATTTTGAAGTGTATTATCTTCCTTGTTATGTATTAAAGCTGCTGTTGTATGAAATGGGAATATTGGCTGATTGCTGCCTTGTCAGTTATAGTACTGATTTTATTGGTAATAATGCTCTTTAGAAGAAACTACACAAGAGAGCGTTTTGCCTTTTTTATGGTCATGGTTCAGCTTCCTTTGCTGACACTTATTATTTCGGAAGTGCTTGGAGGGCCTTCTTTGATAGAGTTTGTCTTATTTTCTGCTAATAAACTCTTTGGTCTCAACATCCCTATTGAGAAAGTTGATTGGAGCGATAAGGTATTAGCCTTAGTCCCTTACTTTGGGTTCAATTTTATATTACTAAGAATATACAATAATTGGGAAAGCGACATAAAAAGTGTGCGCCAAGCCCAAGAAGAAAAAGAACAACTAAAAGCCAGCGTTGTAGACGATTTAAAAGCAGAATTGAAGCATCTCACTAAAATTGAAAAACTAGAACTCTACACAGGCGAGCAAGACCAACGCCACCAACGCCCGCTCCTCAATCAAGTAGACACCACGCCCCTAGCTTGGCACCGAAATGCAGCAGAAATCCTCCCGCTCATTGGAAAATATCAGATTGATACAGATGAAGACTGGCACCCCAAAATGAAGTGCTTCATTAGTACTTATGGCAAAAACAAAACCCCTGTTTGCATCCATTGCATCCATAAAGCCCCCAAAAATGCTGATTACCGCACGGTCATCCAATGGTTGCAAAACAACTACCCAGCAGTACACCATATAATAGTAATGGTAGAAGATGGCAACCATGCCGAAAAAAACATCCAACAAAGCCTCTTTGAAATCACCATTTATTACAAAGCAACCCTTCTCGATAACCTAATAGATGTAAGCGATTATAAACGCCATCTAAAGAAGCTTTTTTATAAGCAAGGCATCATGGGAACAGACATCACACTAGATGAAATTTATGTGCCCTTAGATTATTATGAGAAAGACAAAGAGGAAGAAAGAAAAGCACTAAAACCCTTTATACAAGAGTGGTTGGATAAAGATACATCCAATAGGCATTTGGCTTTGTTGGGCGAATATGGACAAGGCAAAAGTGTGCAATCCTTGCGCCTAGCCTTGGATTTGCTAGAGGCCGAACATCCTAGAATTCCGTTATTAATTACCTTGGGCGGCATGAGCCCTAGAACCCTCAATCCCTTATACCTGCTTGGGGGCTGGGGTGCCCATTATGATTTTAAGGCCAAAGCCCTGCTCCAACTGCATCAGGAAGGCCGTTTGCTGCTGATTTTTGATGGTTTTGATGAAATGGACTTGGCAGGCGACCCCGAAATGCTTTTACAGCACTTTGAAAGCCTCTGGCAATTTGCCAAAAGCCCCAAGGCCAAAATACTAATCACGGGCCGACCCAATTTTTTCTTAGGCAAGGAAGAAGAACGAAGAGCATTGGGCATTGATCGCCCTGCTCATCCCAATAGTTCTTATTGTGAAGCCATTCATTTGCATAAAATGAATACCCAACAAATAGCGCAAGCCCTTAGAGTTACGGAACCCGAAATACAACAAAGCATTCTCTCCAAAATAGCAGAAAACCCTAAAGGCAATCTTTATGATTTAGCTTCCAGACCTGTTACCCTCTTTCAGATTGGTTGTGTTTGGGAACCTGCCAAATTTCATGAGTACAAAGACAGATTATATTCTGCTACCGTTATTAAAGAGTTTATCCAATATTCTTCTGGACGTGAAGAAGCTAAAAGTCAAAAACGACCAACTAATCCACCATTTTTAACCACTGACGAACGCCATTATTTCATGCAGGGTATAGCTGTGGCTATGGTCAATGAAACAGAGTATAGTAATCAAATCAGTCCTGAAAGTCTCCGAGAAATAGTGAGTCACTTGTATGACCATATCCCAGATGATTTATCCAGCACTTCTAATAGCCACCAAGCAAGTAGAAAACCATTAAAAGAGCGTACAAAACAATCCCATGCGCCCAAAGAGAGTACTTTGATAGATGTTTGTGCTTGTGGTTTGTTAATCAAAGACCCTATTAATGGACATGGTTTTAAGTTTGCTCACAAATCTTTTTTGGAGTATTTTTTTAGTGATTTTTGTGCTGCTAAATTGTTGGGGCAGCAGGAAAATATAGTTAAGGTTTTTGATACTTTATATACTGCAAAAGAACTTAATTTTAGTAAAACTACTTTTGATTTGACCACAGAATTGATTGCTGAACATTACAATACACCAAACAATACTCAGGATATAGCGAAGCAGTCGCTTTATGCGTTGACGAATATAAAATTAGGTATTCTAAGAGTTTATTTAACTGGGGCTGGGGCTATGGCTATGGCTGTGGCTGGGGCTGGGGCTGTGGCTGGGGCTTGGGCTGGGGCTGGGGCTGTGGCTGGGACTGGGGCTGGGGCTTGGGCTGTGGCTTGGGCTGGGGCTTGGGCTGGAGGGCTGTATATTGATTCAAACAGTATCAAAAAAAATAAAGCCTCCACATATCAGCTTATTCGTTTATGGTATGCCTCCTGCATCAAAATGGGGATTCCCAAAACTACTTTACACACTATTCTCCCCTCCACCCCTTTAGAGGAAATCACAAATACTAGCGAATTCACACCCACAAAAAAAACTCCCCAACCGTAACGACTCGGTGGGGAGTTAACTTCATTTATGTGGTATTTTTTGCTATTGAGCAGCATTAAGGTGGTAACGACTCCACGGCTGCTCGGCTTGGCTTACTGTAGGCTAATGTGGTGTTCACCAATCATTTTGCGGATGTTGATGAGGGCATAGCGCATACGGCCCAAGGCGGTATTGATGCTTACATTGGTAAGCTCTGCGATTTCTTTGAACGAAAGTTCGGCATAGTGGCGGAGGACGATGACCTCGCGTTGCTCCTCGGGGAGGGCATTGACCAGTTGCTTTACTTTGCTATGGGTCTGGTTCTTGATGAGTTTGCGCTCTTGGTTGTCCTCGGGGCAATCGAGGAGGTTAAAGAGGTCAAAATCTTCGGTAGGTGTCACAATTTTGCGACGTTTGTTCTTGCGGAAAAAGTCTACACATAGATTGTAGGAAATACGCAATGCCCATTGTAGGAATTTGCCTTCTTCATTGTACTTGCCAGAACGGAAAGTATCAATAATTTTGATAAAGGTTTCCTGAAAAATGTCATTGGCTAAATCCGTGTCCTTAACGAACATGTAAATAGACGTGTAGATTTTTGTTTTGTGACGATTGAGTAACAACTCAAATGCGCGCTCATCACCACGTATGTACGTGCGGATAAGCTCCTTGTCGGTACAAGACTTACTTCTTTGCATAATACTTTAAAATTTACTTACAACTCAATAAATGCTAGGGAGTAAAATTTCGACAATAGGCGATTATTATTTTTGTTAAAGGATTAGATTGGTTCTTTTTGTTTGAGGTGACACAATAGTATTATTTCTTTTTTGCACTATTGGTTTTATTCTTATTACAAGCTGTTTAGCCGTAGTATTATTGGGCAAAAACTGGCTCTAGCCAATAAAGTTAATCTTTTTACTAGATTTTACGTTATCTTTAGAGTGTTTTTTTTGCGTTTAGGGTTTATAATTTTTTCTAGCGCAGTAAAAAAATTTATTTTTTTCTGCTTGATGGCTTCAAGAGCCGTCACTTTTTTAAAATTAACTGTATTTTACAATTTTCATAGTTAAGGGTCATTTGAAGTTATTTTGTAATAAATCAATTTCTGTGCCTTTTTTAAGTTTTTCTTAAGAAAATCTTCTTTTTTATTAATGACAAAGCAAAAATCCATACAGATAAAAGGCGCTCGTGCCAACAATCTTCAAAATATAGACATTGAAATTCCGTACAACCAATTGGTGGTGGTAACGGGGGTTTCGGGTTCTGGAAAATCATCGCTCACCATAGATACCTTGTATGCAGAAGGCCAACGCCGTTATGTAGAAAGTTTGTCGTCTTATGCACGGCAATTTCTTATGCGTATGAAAAAACCCGATGTAGATAACATCAAGGGGCTGTGTCCTGCGATTGCTATCGAACAAAAGGTCGGCACCAAGAATGCACGTTCTACGGTGGGTACGCTTACAGAAGTGTATGATTACTTACGCATCTTGTATGCGCGTGTTGGCAAGACGTTCTCACCTATATCCAACAAGGAAGTCAAAAAGCATACCGTTTCTGATGTGGTGGATTATGTTTTGTCGCTTCCCGAGCGAACTAGGGTCATGTTGCTCATTCCTTTTGTACACAGAGAGGGGCAAGAACTGGACAAGACATTCGATTTTTTGATGCAGAAAGGCTACACTAGAGTCTTGTATAAGAAGGAGTTGCACAAAATAGACGGCTTATTAGAGGCGGTGGGCGAGATAGAAAACCCCAATGAGGATTTAAAAATCATCATTGACCGTTTTGTTGCCACCAAGGATGACGAAGAAAATGCCAAGCGTATTGCCGATTCTTCGCAAATTGCCTTGCAAGAAGGCCAAGGCATCTGTTATATTCAAGATACAGAGGGCAATGAGGCCGTGTTTAACAATAAATTTGAACTGGACGGGATTTTGTTTGAAGAGCCTAGCCCTCAATTGTTTAATTTCAATAGTTCTTTTGGGGCTTGTCCTGCTTGTGAGGGCTATGGTCAGGTAATGGGCATTGACGAGGATAAGGTTATTCCAGACAAAACCAAGTCGATTTTTGAAGAGGCGATTGTTTGTTGGCGTGGCGAAAAAGTGGGGCGTTGGCGACAGAATTTGCTCAATGTGGCGCACAAGATGGAGTTTCCTGTACATACGGCCTATCGGGACTTGACTCCTGAGCAGCAAAAAGTGTTGTGGACGGGTAATGATTTGTTTAAGGGGATTAATGCCTTTTTTGAGGAATTGGAAGCTAAGACGTATAAAATACAGAACCGTGTTTTGTTAGCGCGTTATCGGGGCAAGACTAAATGCCCTACTTGTAATGGGGCAAGATTGAGAAAAGAAGCCTTGTATGTATTGGTGGGTGGCCGTTCTATCGACCAGTTGATAAATATTTCTATCAAGGATTTGTACAATTTCTTTGATACACTTGAATTGTCCGATACGGATTATGAGGTGGCTCGTCGTTTAATTATTGAAATTACGACTCGCTTGCAGTTTATGTTGGATGTGGGCTTGAGTTATTTGACTATTGATCGCATTTCATCGACCTTGTCGGGCGGCGAAATTCAGCGCATTCACTTGACCCGTACTTTGGGTTCTAACCTGACCAGCTCGCTCTATATTTTGGATGAGCCTAGTATTGGGTTGCACCCTAGAGATACCACTCGCTTGGTCAAGGTGCTCAAAGCGTTGCGTGATTTGGGCAATACGGTAGTAGTGGTAGAGCATGAAGAGGATATTATTGCCAATGCTGATTACTTGGTAGATATTGGGCCTCTTGCTGGGGTGCATGGCGGAAAAGTGGTCTTTGCGGGGCCTTATGAGGAGATTCACTCCGAAGCGGCCGATTGTTTGACGGCTAAATATATGAGTGGGCGTATGGAAATTCCTGTGCCTGAGCATCGCCGCAGCTACACCAAGTCTATCACTATAGAAGGGGCGAGCCAACACAACCTCAAGGATATTGATGTGACCTTTCCACTCAATGTTTTTATTGCGGTGTCGGGGGTGAGCGGCAGTGGCAAGACCACGCTGATCAAGCAGATTTTGTACCCTGCTATGATGCACAAAATGGGCGAAGGCACGGACAAACCGGGGGCGCATCGTGCTATTACGGGCGATGTGAAGGCCATTACCAAAGTAGAAATGGTGAATCAACAACCTATTGGTAAATCTTCTCGCTCCAATCCCGTTACTTATGTCAAGGCGTATGATGCTATTCGCAAGCTGTTCTCCTCTCAGCAAGCGTCCAAAATCAAGGGATTCAAGCCCAAGCATTTTTCTTTTAATGTAGAAGGTGGTCGCTGCGAGACGTGCAAGGGAGCAGGTGAGATTATTGTGAGTATGCAGTTCTTGGCCGATGTGCGCCTGACTTGTGATGATTGCAATGGTTTCCGTTTTCAGAAAGATATTCTCAATGTAAAATACAATGGGAAGAATATTTTTGAAATATTGGAAATGACGGTGGATGAGGCTTTAGAATTTTTTGTAGACCACGATGATATTATAGCCAAAATAAAGCCCTTGGCAGATGTGGGCTTGGGCTATATTGGGCTAGGGCAGCCTTCTAGTACACTAAGTGGTGGAGAAGCGCAACGGGTCAAACTCGCTTCGTTCTTGGGCAAGGAAAAAAGCCGTGAGCGTATTCTTTTTATTTTTGATGAACCAACTACTGGGCTGCATTTTCACGATATTCAAAAGCTCTTGGATGCCTTTAATGCCTTGGTTGAAATTGGTCACTCCGTTTTGGTGGTGGAACACAACTTGGATGTTATCAAGTCGGCCGATTATGTCATTGACTTGGGCAAGGATGGCGGCGACAAAGGTGGGCAATTGTTGTATCAAGGTACGCCTGAGGGCTTGACGCAAGTAGCTGATTCTTATACCGGTCAATATTTGAAGGAAAAAATTAAGATTTAAAATTCGTAAACCGTCATAAAATGATATAACTTAGGTTGTATTCTCGTCCCAACAAAAACAACTATAATTTATCACCATTAAAATCCAACTAAAGAGTATAGAATTGATAATCAACAAGTATTTTATTATGAACACGTCCCCTTTTGTAAAAGTAATCACCTACAAAAACAAGCAAATTATGTTCTGGAGCTATCCAGATGGAATTATGCAAAAAGACTTAGTAGAAGCATTGAGACAGCAAATAGAATTTGGTCGCCAAAACAAACACATCAAGTACATGATAACCGATTTTTCGAATGTTTCGGTTGGTCATGAATTTATGCTGGTAGCCAAATCCAATTTAGATGTATTTGATAGACTCAAATCGGCCTTATTGGGCATTACTGGACTCAAAAAAATTCTATTGATGGGTTTTAATCGAGTTGCCAAAAATCAAGTCTTGCCTTTTGATACCAAAGAAGAGGCATTGGAGTATTTGGTGCAGGATTAGATTATTAGACATTATTGGTGTGTAAAAATTGAAGTAAAAATATTAAGAAGCCACTTTAATTTATTAAATTAATAATTCGACCAAACTATAACGGTTTAAGAACTTAACGAATTAGTGCCACCTATGATTGAATCTCCTTTCTTAGAAATTATCAACTACAAGGATAAACAGATTATGTTCTGGAGTTTTCCTGAAGGTATCAAACAAGAAGTATTGATTGCTACATTGAAAATGAATATAGATTTCATGCGAAAAAGCAAGCAGTTTAAGTATGTCTTATCCGATTATTCTAATATTCATATTGGCAATGAAATCATGCAAATATTCAAATCCAATACGGCTGTATTTGATGAAACTAAAGTAGCTTTATTGGGTGTTACTGGACTCAAAAAATTGATGCTATGGGGGTATAACACTGTGGCAAAAAAACAAGTATTATCTTTTGATACCAAAGAAGAGGCATTGGAGTATTTGGTGCAGGATTAGATTATTGAATACCCTGTATTCAATTGTAAAAATAAAATCGGACTAGCTCCCACCATTTAAGTATTTACATAAATAATATTACTCATGATAGAATCTCCTTTCTTAGAAATTATCAACTACAGGGGTAAACAGATTATGTTCTGGAACTTTCCCAAAGGTGTTACGCAAGAGGAGTTGTTTGCGACCATGAAACTTTATATAGATTTCATGCGAGAGAACAAAGAGTTTAAATACATTCTGTCCGATTATTCTAATATTCACATTGGTAATGAGGTCATGCAACTAGTTAAATCCAATTCAACTGTACTGCGTCACACCAAAGTGGCTTTTTTGGGCATTACTGGACTCAAAAAAATTATATTGTGGGGGTATAGTAACATTACAAAAAGACAAATGGCAGCCTTTGACACCAAAGAAGAAGCCTTGGAATATTTGGTCAAAGATTAGCCCTTTATTTTGCAAGAAGTGTTATTATTGGCTAATAATAACAACTATTCCATTTTAATTTAAGTAGCAACATTATGCCATCTATTCTAAATAAATACGCCAAATTATTGGTCAATTATTGTGTGAGTCTCCAAAAAGGAGAACGTGTATTTATACAATCAACTACACTGGCCGAGCCACTCGTGCGAGAAGTATATAGAGAGGTTCTACGGGCAGGAGGTTTGCCACACATCAATATGACCTTTAGAGATCAGGGTGTTATTCGTCTTCAGGAGAGTTCGGAGGAGCAATTGAGCTATGTAGACCCCTTGTACGCACAAGCTATGGACGAATTTGATGCCTACATTTATATTCGTGCTCCTTTTCACAGCCGTGCTACCCAAAGCACCGACCCTGATGCTGCCAAAGTATTGCGAGAAGCTATGCGCCCACATAGCCAACGTTACTCGGAGCGTACCGCTACCTTGGAACTCAAACGAACCTTGTGCGAATACCCCACTGCAGCCAATGCTCAAAATGCAGGTTTATCCTTGGAGGAGTATGCTGATTTTATTTATAACGCTTGTTTTTTGTATGAAGAGGATCCCAAAGCTTGTTGGGAGGAGGTGAGCCGCAACCAGCAGCACATTGTTGATTACTTAAACAACTGTAGTGAGGTGCATTACTTGGGCGAAAATATCGACATTCGTTTTTCTACCCAAGGGCGCACTTGGATCAATTCGGATGGGCAAACCAATATGCCTTCGGGCGAAGTGTATACGGCTCCTGTAGATGATTCGGTGAATGGCACCATTCATTTTTCCTATCCCTCTATGTATAAGGGCGAGGAAGTGGAAGGCATTACCTTGTGGGTCAAAGATGGCTGGGTAGAAAAATGGGAAGCCGAGAAAGGCCAAGAATTATTGGATCGAATTTTTGATACCGATGAAGGGGCTCGCCGTTTTGGCGAGGCGGCTATTGGCACCAATTATAGAATCCAAACGCCTGTTAAGAATATTTTGTTTGATGAAAAAATTGGCGGCTCGGTACACATGGCGGTTGGGCAGGCGTACATCCAAAATGGGGGCACCAATAAATCGAGCATACATTGGGATATGATTGCCGATATGCAAAACGGTGGGCAGATTTTTGCCGATGGCAAATTGATTTATGAAAGTGGTAAATTTTTGATATAATAGATTGACCTTGGTACGGACATATTGCTGGTACGGATGTATAGCTATACGTCCGTACCAGACAATTTTTGTTGTTTATTCACCAAGTAGAGGGTCATTACTAGACCAATTGCCATTAATAAAATAGAAATATACTGTGCTTGTGAAAGGCTAAATCCTGCAATGACATGATCGTCGTTCACCCGAATCATTTCCAACAAAAAACGCTGTACGCCTGTCAACATCAAATAGACAGAAAAAATCAGACCGCTTACCTTCACTTTGGAGCGCAAGCCCCACAAAATAGCAAAAATTATAAGGCATATTGTCAGCTCAAAAATAGGAGTGGGAAATACGGCTTCTGGTAGTACATTGCAATAATTGCCAAAACTTTCGGGATAATAGCAATCTTCTAAAGGTACGCCCGAATTCATTACATTATTAGGATAATCATACGCCCAAAACCAATCTGGAATCCACTCCGCAGGTTTTGCATAAGGGTTGGGATCTCCCCAATCGCCATCACCCGAAAAATGACAGCCCAAACGCCCCAATCCAGTTCCCAAAATCATAGCAGGCGCACAAGCATCAATGAGTTGTGACAAAGGCATCCCCTTGCTCCGAACATAATACGCTACTACAAAAAAGGCCAAAATAAATCCGCCATACACCGACAACCCACTGCCACTGAAGAAGTCGCCCATTGCTTGTTCAAAGGATTGATAATCTACCTCTGACATGTACAAGAGTTTGGCCCCCAAAATTCCACTAATAGCCGCCAAAATAATAATGTCGCTTACCCGTTCATGAGGCATGACCATACGATCTACCTCTATAGGCTCGGGATATTCGGCCATTTCTTTTTGGTGTTCTCTGTATTTGAAAAAAGTAAACAAAGCAGCCAGCACGATACCTCCAACCCAACTTCCATGCTCCAACGATAGCAGATACTTTCTGGCATCTGGCCCCACAAACAAATCGGGGTGCATGATAGCATATCCCCCTTTAAAACCCAAAAAGAACCCTAACAAGGCATTGGTTATTACATCTACTTTAGACAAAGACTGCCCCATGAGCTTCTTTTCTAGCCGCCCCTCCAACAAACCTAAATCTTCTCTGCGTTTGAGGTCTTTGGTCAGTGCCCAACCACAGGCCAAAAAGGTAAATGCCAAGCAAAAGCCATAGGTTTGAATCAATGCAAGGGCAGGCCAATCCAACCCTGTAAGGTCATAAATTGCGTATCTTAGATTGGGATACATAGTTATTGTTTAATTTTTATTATAATAATGCCTAATATCATTAACACTTTGGAATTTCAGGTGTGTAAAACTAGCAATAAAAAATGATATACCGTTTTTTTGCTCTTAACAACAAGTTATCAACTTGTTTAATCCGTCCTTCAAACAAGCTAATATTGTTAAACTATTTTAAAAAAAGTTCTTTTATGGAAAACCATTTACACAATTGATTTATTGGTAAGAATAATTTGTATTTTTAAGATTAACCTAAGTACAGGACAAAATACTACCATCAATTCTAATAAGAAAATCTCTAATCCTGCCCTTGATTTTTTTATAACAAAGACCTATTTGTTTTTATTAGACTAGTGATAATTATTCTCATGCGTTACACATTACTTTTTTACTTTTTTATTTGTACAATAATTGGTGCAAATGCACAGGAAATAATGCATTTTCCCTCTGCCGTTGCCACCCCTGAAGCACCACTTCCACAATGCTTGCGTAAGGCATCTATGCTGTATGAAGCCGCTCCGACCATCAACGAGGCACCTATGTTGAGCCAACATGCGCGGCAGCTATTGCAGTTGGGGCAGCGAGATTATGCCAAGGATATTTTTGAGCGAGTAGTAGGGCTTACTAGAGCAGCCTACGGCCGAGAAGATAAGCGATACATTCGTGCAGTGGTTGAATTGGCCAGTGCTTATATTTTGCTGATTCGACACCAAGAAGCGACAGGCTTATTTGAGGAGGCCGTTCCCTTGGCCAAAAAAATTGCAGGCGAAAACTCCCTGTTCTACTTAGAGGTCTTGAATGAGGCCGGCTTTGCCCATGCAAGTACAAAAAGCTGGGGCTCAAGTTTTCGTTTTTTCTCCGATGCTTTGCAAGTTATAGAGGCACTCAACCTACAAAAAAGCCCCGAACATATTGTTGTACTCAATAACAAAGCTACTTGTTACCAAAAGTTGAACCAACCCCAAAAAGCATTGGCACACTATGAGGAAGCATTGGTGTTGGCGCAAAAAAACACGCACTTGGCTATCAATGTAGCCGCAAATTTGGCCGATATGTATGCCAATATTGGTGCTGTAGATAAAGCTACAGCAATGGCAGCTCAATATGAGCCTCTCATTGCCAAACATTGTCTTGTTCCATCTATGGCAACGGCTCGCATTTGGACACAATTTGCTGCTGTAAATATGAAATTGGGCAATTTGGATCATGCTGAAACGTGTTTGCAAAAAGGTTTAGTAGCCAATAGTTTGACCTTCAAGGAAGTGAATAATATTCCAGAGCAAGCTGAAGATTTGATGCACAACAATCAATTTTTGGCCGTTTGTGCTCAGGCTGGTTTGATGATGTACAGTGTAGAATTGTATTCCATTAGATACGCTACTTCCAATGATCTAGAAGTCTTAAAAAAGGGCTATAAAATTGTTCAGTCCATGACTCGTTTTGGAGAGAAATTAATGGGCAGCTACTTATCAGAGGCCAACAAACTAATTCTTTTTCGATTGGGGGCATCTATTCTTTTTGATCGAAGTTTATTCTACGCCTTTAATTTGTATGAAGCAACCCAAGAAACAAAATATCTTGAAGATGCTTTTTTCTACTCAGAACGTAGCAAGTCTACCTTGCTAACCAATGCCTTGCGCTCCAAAGACACACAAGAATTAGTAGCATTGCCCGAAGAAATTGTAGCGACCAACAAGGCTTATATCAAACAATTCAAGCAATTAAAAAAAGATAAAATTGAAGCGGTATCGTTAGCAGAACGCAAAAAAATACAGCAGGACATTAATGAATTGAATGTTAAAATTGAGCGTTTGAAGGCTCGGGTAAAAAGAGAGCATCCTCAATACTATGAACATCGTTATGAGAATAATTTAACATCCCTTGATAAAGTACAGCAATTTTTGCGTCAAAATGACAAAGCTTTGATAGAATATGCACTAGGTCTACAGCACAATTATGCGTTCTTGGTAACGGGCAATTCTATTGATATGATTAAGTTGGACTTTGATCCAAAGGAATTTGCAGCCCAAACACAAGAATTGCGTACAGCCCTGACCGACTATGATTTTGTGGTTAAACAAAAAGAACAATCTAGACCTGCTTATGAAAAGGCGGCTCGTTATTTTTATCAAACCTTTGCAAAAGAGCTGGTAGAACGCACCAATAAAAATCAGCATCTCATTATTGTTCCTGATCAACAACTAGGGCATTTGCCTTTTGAAACCTTCTTGACAGAAGAGGTCAAATCAGGCGCAGCACTGTCCGAATTACCTTATCTAATCAAGAGAAACCCGATTAGTTATAGTTATTCGGCTACCATACTGCTCAATCAAATTAGTAGAAAAACCAAACGAGTAGTTCCCGAAAAAGGCGTATTGGCCTTTGCTGCCAGCTACCCAGAGGTGGGGCCCAACTCCTACAGCCACCAACGAGGTGGTGATTTGGGAACACTTAGAGAGGGCTTGTCGCCACTACCGGGTGCAGAGGAAGAAGTATCGCTCATGCAAAAGTATTTGTGGGGAGCATTTTTTAATGGCTCTACAGCCAGTGAAGAAAATTTTAAGGCCGAAGCTAAAAAATACAACATTATCCACTTGGCTATGCACGGTATTCTCAACCCTCGTTATCCAATCTTGTCTAGCTTGGTTTTTACAGAGGATAGCTCTGAAGTGGAAGATAATTTCTTGCGAGCTTATGAGATTGCCCAAATGGATTTGAATGCCGATTTAGTCGTTTTATCCGCTTGTGAAACGGGTTATGGCAAATTTCAACAGGGTGAAGGGGTTATGTCTCTGGCACATTCCTTTGCTTATGCAGGCGCTTCGTCGGTACTCATGAGTTTGTGGCAAGTCAATGATTTGTCTACACAAGACATTATGAAGGCTTACTACACTAATCTGGCTACCTTTAAGTGCAAGGAAGTAGCCTTGCAGCAGGCTAAGTTGGATTACATGGAAGCCAAAAAAGATAATATTTTTTCGCATCCTGCTTTCTGGGCAGCATTTGTGCAAACAGGTGATACGGCTCCTATGGAGCTGGTCGCCAAATCAGGCAAAACCTTTAGACAAATGCACTATTTTATCACAGGAGCTGTGGGATTATTAGTGCTTGCGCTAGGATTTTTTATATACAGAAGACGAAAAAACAAAGCAGCATAATAGCCCCGTAATTGACCGACATTGTACCTTAGCAAGCATGTTTTATAAAATGTGCTTGCTTTTTTTATTCCATTATAGTATATTTATTGTTGACTATTTTTGAACTAGAATAAACGACCAACTCAACTATGGAATGGAGCAAAGAATTTAAGGCCAAAGTGGAAACACTCAAAAGCAATATCCAAGCTTATTTGGATTGTGATGACAACCCTCATGACACATCCGAACATGCAGACAAAGCAAATCAAATACGGGCGTTGAATAATGCACTTACTAAATTAGAACAAACAGCCAATGTTAAAAACACGCTTAGTTCTTTTGCACAACAACTGGATTACTCTAAACAAGTATTGGCCCAACAAACCCCTGAGCCATTGGCCGAAGCACTCGAAAATTTGGGAGAGCTATTCAGTAAACTTCCCAACAATGAGCAAGGCCAATACAAAAGTGAGCTGATGGACTTATCCAAGCAAGCCGAACCAATTTTAGCCAATTCAGCAGCACTATCATTGAGTAAAGCAGGCAATCGCGAGTGTGGAGATTATCATGGAGGGGGTTGGAATCCCTTTGTGCGTGTTTCCTATTTTTCTCCATCATGTACCATTCAATATGCCAATTTGGACATCAATAGTAAACAAGCCTACACAAGTGACTGGGCTAGAGATGATGTCAATACCGCTTTATTTAAAGTATTTTCGTGGGCTGTAGTTTATAGAGTAGGTAAAGTTTTTAAAAAAGTGCAATGGGTAGCGGCTGCATTAGGTATTAGCAATGCTGTAGTACAAGGATATACTGGTGCTCATATACGTTATCGCATTCAAGGCGAAACCATTAATTTTCACAATTGGTATGGCAAATACAAATACAATGCTATTACAGGCAGTATGCTAGCTGTCGATTTTCAAGGCAAAGGCCCTGCCAAGACAGCCCTAATTGCACCTTTCCAAATGCAATATGGCTTATTTGAAGCAGATGGTACTTGTCATGGAGTTATCAGTGAGAAATGGAACATTCCTGGTATCAATATTTCTGATTACACCGTTCTGCCTGAAAAAAGTTTTGGTACCTTCTAAATAGTCTCAAAAACAACATACCTTATACGTTTATTAGAATATTTCTAAAACAGGAGCTAGTCTTTCTATGTGACTAGCCCCTATTTGCTTTTCTGTATCTAAAACTCTATAAGTAGTTGTTCAAAATTCTTTATAACAAAAAACGGATATTTTCCTCCAGCTAGTGCGCTTCGCTTATGAGCTCGGCAGAGCCTCGGTTCATCGTT